>JBDHWD010000009.1:0-54178 GCA_039810005.1 Thermomicrobiales bacterium
ACACACGGTGCCGAGCCGGGCGTGGCGTCTACCGGATCGCAAGCGGCGTCGGTGTTGAATCGCGTGAATACCTGAATCGCGATGATGTCGGCACCCGGAGCAACCCCATTGCCTGGCGCTCCTGCGACGCCGGCCGCGTTCCCGGCGGCAATGCCGGCGACGTGCGTACCGTGGTCGCAGATGTTATCTGCACCATTCAGGCAATTCGCCGTTTCAGCATCGGCTGAGTTCGTGCCAGTATCAGAGTTCATGCCATTCGGGCAGAGCGTCGTGCCACTCCCACCGCCGGCCGCGTTCGAGTAACACGCCTGCGAAACAATGCGCGGGCCGAAGAACGGGTGGTCGACGTCGATACCCGTGTCGAGAATGGCGACCGTCTGGCCAGAACCGTCCCAACCGAGAGTCTGGACATCATCGCCATTGATGACCGGCATCGTTGAAGCCAGGGATGGAGGGCGCGCGATGTCCTCGTTCATCACAAGGACGTCTGCCAAACGTGCCAGCGTTGCGAGCGCATCAGGGCCGGCCGTTATTGCCAGTATTGGAAATAGCTCGTAGCGGACGCGCACGGTCGCGTCCATTCCCTCTATCGCGCGAGTCACATCCCGCTGAGCCGAGAGCGAGGTGAGCGTCACGATAACCGGAAGCGGCCCTTCATTGGCCGCACGGGCGATAAGCTCAGCATGAGCATCGCTGATTGTCACGTCACCAGCCGCACCAGCGATCGGTGTCAACAGGGAGAATAGAAGCAACGCGGGAAGGATATAGGGGAGAAATAACCTTCTCATGGAGACTACCCTCACAATCCGGGTGCGCACATTGATTTGATTGATTACAGGGAAAGGTCTCTATTCCACAATGAGGTGACTACGAGCTTATAGGCGGCCTCCGTGTGTCAATGGTCCCGTGGTTGTCGGAGCGCTCAACGAGTTCTCCTGCACCGCCAGGACGAGCGGTGAAGATACAAGTTGACGCAACGCGGGCTCATCCACGTTCAGCACAATCTGTGGCAACAGCGACAACCGCGTGACAACGTCGGTATGTCCCTCTGTCAGTGACGCAACGAGGTCGTCCTGCGCCTTGGCGATTGCAGCCCGTTGCTCCTCGATTGCAGCCTGTCCATTCAGCTCTGCTTCAGGGCGGAATGGCACATTGAGTGTGACGATGACCATCACGTTTCCTTCGGTGCGCACACGCTTCCAGATCGCGTCATCGATCGCGATCGGAGTTGAGTCGGAATGGGTAGATATTGACGGAGAAGCTGGAGAGATCTGTATCGTGGAAGTCGCCGAAACATCGTTCGTTGGCGAAGATGGGTCGGTCGGTCGCTCATCAGAGCCGCATGCGCCTACACCGAGGAGAAGCAGCACGCTGACGCAGAGAGCTATTGCGAGGTGCGGAGGGTGTCGAGAAGCAATGACAGGATCCACCGTGCGGCCCCTTTCAGATCAGAACCTGTGTGTGACCCTCAGGCGCGTCACGAATTGTGGTGCGAAAATCCCGCCAGCGCCTACTATGCAGTCTTGTCTCTGCGCTGTCAACATGCGGAATCTGCCCACAGATAGCGAAAATCCCGTGAGTCAGCACGTTGCGGTTGGATAGTTGACATCGGGATCCTGAGATAGATATTGCCCGACGAGACACGAACTTCGTCTGTCGCGCTTGCAAGTCGGAAACAACGTACGCGTCCCTGCTTCACGAACGGGACGCTTCGCCGACATTTCGGGAACATCGAAGCGCCCGGTGCGTTACAAATAGTGGAGAAAGAGAGGTGCCGTGTGCGATTGCGTACGAGGGCATCTATCATGCTGCACATCCGCTTCGGACAGGAAACCGTCCGAAGATTCACCGCATTCACGGCCGCGGAATGAGAGGATCCAGATGTTCTTCCAGCGGAAAAAGGCAACCATGATCGCACGCGACGAGGCGTTGGCCGGTCGGGCTCAGCCGCAGTTCGCCATCCCGCAGCGCCACGAGGTCCTCGGCACACCCCTGCAACCGCCGTTCCCTGACGAGTATGAGATCGCACACTTCGGCCTCGGTTGCTTCTGGGGGGCCGAGCGGCTGTTCTGGCAACTCGACGGCGTCTATTCGACAGCATCGGGCTATGCCGGTGGCTTTACCCCGAACCCGACCTACGAAGAGGTCTGCAGCGGACGAACCGGACACGCGGAAGTCGTGCAAGTCGTCTACAACCCGGATGTCATCCGCTACGAGGATCTGCTGCGCGTCTTCTTCGAGGCCCACGATCCGACGCAGGGCATGCGCCAGGGCAATGACATCGGCACGCAGTATCGCTCGGGGATCTACACCCACGGTGACGAGCAGAAGCGTGTCGCCGAACGTGTCCGCGACGCCTACAACGCCGAGCTCACGCGGACCGGCTATCAGCCAATCACGACTGAGATCGCCGAAGCCGGGCCGTTCTACTACGCCGAGGGCTATCACCAGCAGTATCTTCACAAGGTGCCGAATGGCTACTGTGGCCTGGCCGGTACCGGCGTGACCTGTCCGCTGCCAACGGCCGCCGATGCCGTCGCAGACTAGAGCGCTGGGAGCGCGAATCGAAGACAGGACAACCGTTCAGTATGCTGAGCCGCGACCAGAAGTATGAAACGTTCAAAGCGCTCCACGAGCGACCGGGCGCGTTCGTCATTCCGAATCCCTGGGATGCAGGCAGCGCTCGCATCCTCACTGCGCTCGGCTTCGAAGCGTTGGCTACCACGAGCGCAGGCTACGCATTCTCGGTGGGGCGCACCGACGACGTCGAGTCGATCAGCCGCGACGGACTGCTGGCAAACGCCCGTGCCATCGTCGAGGCGACCGACCTGCCCGTATCGGCCGATCTGCTGGACCTGTTCGGCGGCACACCAGCAACGTGTGCCGAGACGATCAGGCTCGCTGCCGAGACCGGCCTCGTCGGCGGATCGATTGAGGATGCTACCGGCAACGACGACGAGCCGATCTATCCGTTCGACGTGGCGCTTGAGCGCGTGACGGCGGCAGTTGAAGCGGCCAGTGATAGCCGCTTCTTCCTGACGGCCCGAGCCGAGAACTTTCTGCACGGTCGTCCAGATCTGGATGACACGATCCGGCGGCTGCAGGCGTTCGCCGAGGCTGGGGCGGACGTCGTCTACGCGCCGGGCCTGCCCAGCCTCGAAGCCATCCGCGAGGTCTGCGCGTCTGTGTCGCGTCCGGTCAACGTCGTCATGGGCCTCAGTGGCCCAACCTGGTCGGTCGAGCAACTCGCGGAAGCTGGCGTGAAACGCATCAGCGTCGGCGGCTCGATGGCACGCTCGGCGCTCGGCGAATTCATGCGCGCGGCGCGGGAAGTACTTGACCACGGAACGTTTACGTACGCCTCACGAGCGTTGCCCCACGCCGAGGCACTTGCTTTTATGCGGCGGGGTTGACAGATCGCCCGCAACAGGAGGATTACATGGCAGATACCGAGCTGAAGAGCATCCCCACGACCGACGACGAGTGGCGCGAACGACTGTCGCCACAGCAGTTCCGCGTGCTGCGCCAGTCGGGCACCGAAGCGCCGTTCACCGGCGAGTACGTCGAGGTCTTCGACGATGGCACCTATCGGTGCGCCGCCTGCGGCAATCTGCTATTCAACAGCGATGCGAAGTTCTATTCGAGCTGCGGCTGGCCGAGCTTCGCTGAAACGGCCACGCCAGATGCAGTCGAGTATCTGGAAGATCGCTCACACGGCATGGTCCGCACCGAGGTCCGCTGCGGACGCTGCCACTCGCACCTCGGCCATGTCTTCGATGACGGCCCGGCGGACCGCGGCGGTCAGCGCTACTGCATGAACAGCGTCGCGCTCGACTTCGATCGCGGCGCATCGAGCGAGTAATCACGTCACACAGCGACTGACCAAATGATGCGGTGAAGTGAAAACAGGGCTGGGCATTGCTGCCCCGCCCTGTTTCGTCGCGCCTTCGATTAGACGGTAATCGCGTCGCTCTCAGACTGCTTCACCAGCGCGTTGAACTTCGGGACTTCTGTCTTCAGGATGTCGCTCAGCCGAGCGAGCAGCGCATCGGTGCGCTTCGACAGATCGGCGAACAGGTCGCGCGTCTGGTCAGTCGGCTTGCCCTCTGCGCCGTTGATACCGGCGATCAGCGCCGCGAGCTTGGCATTCAGCATGACCGGGAAGTTGAGCGTGTCCTGGCCGGCCTTGGCCCGCCACTGGATCAACCCATCCTCCACCTCGCGGAGCTTCGCCTTCAAGTCGTCTGCCGCCTTCGTGACCTCGTCCTTATTCAGTTGGTCAGCCCAGGCGTCAATCTGCTTGCGGACGCGCCGCAGCTGATTGACCCCCTCGTGCAGCTCCGACAGCTTGGCGTGCACCTGCTTAGCCAGCTCGTAGCCCGCCTCGTACTCCTCCTGCGTTGAGCCAGTGCGTGGATCGGGCAGGATCTCGAACGGCTGGCTGAGCGTCGAGCTACCGATCTTCAGATCGACCGTATAGCTGCCCGGTGGCACCTTCGGGCCGTTCAAACCGCGGGCGAAGCCCATCGAGCCAGTGTCGTCCGGCACTTCGGTCGCGTTGGGCAGCCGGAAATTCCAGACGAAGCGGTTGCCGCCGACCTCGGCCGGCAGCACCTGCGGCTTGCTCAGCCCCGGCTTGTCCTTGTAATCGGCCTCGTTGATCTCGGCGCTGGAGAACGAGCGCAACTCATTCCCGTCGCTGTCCTTGATCGTCAGCGTGATCGGATCCTTCGGCTTAGCGGTCAGATAGTAATGGAAGACGACGCCATCCGGCGGGTTATCGCCGGCGTCGAGAGAGATCGACTTCGGCTTGCCTTCCGCCGTCGTGACCTGCTCGAAGCTGGTCGCGACGCCACCGGCGGACCGATAGTTGCGGCCCTGAACCGTGTTGCCACCGAAGCCCGGCGCGGCAGCCCAGCGGCGCGTCGGCTGCGGCTGATAGAGGATCGTGCCGTTCTGCTCGACATCACCGCGCGCAAGCTGGCGCAGCGGCGTGATGTCGTCGAGGATCCAGAAGCTTCGACCGTGGGTTGCGACAACGAGGTCGTTGTCCTTGATGATCAGATCGTGGATCGGCACGACCGGCAGGTTCTGCTGCAGCGGCTGCCAGTTGCTGCCATCATCGAACGAGACATACAGGCCACGCTCGGTTCCGGCGAACAGCAGGCCAGCCACTTCAAGATCCTCGCGGATAACCCGTGTGTAGTCCTGCTCCGGAATGCCATTTGTAATCAGCGTCCACGTCTCGCCGAAGTCGCTGGTCTTGAACAGGTACGGCGTCTCATCGGCCGACTTGTACCGTGTCGCAGCGACGTAGCAGGTGGCTGCGTCGTGCGGTGAGGGCTCAACGATCGAGATGAGGCTCCACTCAGGCAACAGGTTCGGGCCCGGCGTGACGTTGCTCCACGTCTTCCCGTTGTCGCGGCTCAGGTAGATGAGCCCGTCGTCCGAGCCAGTCCAGATGACGCCAGCCTCGACCGGCGATTCAGCGATGGCAAAGACGGTCGCATAGGTCTCCGCGCCAGTGTTGTCCTTCGTGATCGGTCCGCCAGAGGCGACCATCGTTTCCGGATCGGCGCGCGTCAGGTCGTCGCTGATCTTCTCCCAGCTCTTGCCTTCATTGGTCGTACGGAAGACGAAGTTGCCACCGGTGTAGAGCACGTTCGGGTCGTGCGGCGAGAAGACGGTTGGCGAGGTCCAGTTAAAGCGGAACTGCATCTCCGAGGTCGCCGAACCGAGCGTCATTTCCGGCCAGACCGACACCGCGCGCGCCAAGCGTGAGCTGGCGTCAAAGCGCGTCAGGAGTCCGCCATACGAACCGGCGTAGATGATGTTGTGGTCGTCCGGCTTAACGGCGATATAGCCCGATTCGCCACCGCCGACCGGGTACCACTCGGTCATGCCGATAGAGCCGCTAACCGAACGGCTCGGGACACTCATCGTCGTGTTGTCCTGCTGCGCGCCGTAGACACGATAGGGAATCTGGTTGTCGGCAACGACATGATAGAACTCGGCGGTCGGCTGGTTGAAGATCGTCGACCAGCCCTGGCCGCCGGTGAAGCTGACCTCCGCGCCGCCATCATCGCCGAGGATCATCCGCTGATTGTCGTTCGGGTCGATCCACAGGTCGTGCGTGTCGCCGTGCTGGACGGAGATTTCGCTGAATGACTTGCCGGCGTCGATCGACTTCCAGAAGCTGACGTTCAGGACGTAGACCGTATCGGCGTTCTGCGGATCGGCGATGATGTGGTGGTAGTACCAGGCCCGCGTGCGCAGGTTGCGATCTTCGCTGCCCTTCGTCCAGGTCGTGCCGTAATCGTCGGAGCGGTAGAGCGCGCCCTGCTCGTGTTCGACGATCGCGTACACCCGACCGGGCTGGGCAGGGGAGGCGGAGATCCCGATCTTGCCGTAGATGCCTTCTTTCGGCAGGCCAGGCTGGCGTGAGATGTCCTCCCAGGTGTCGCCACCGTCGGTTGATCGCCAGATGCCGGAATCCTCGCCGCCGCTCGACAGGAAATGTGGTCCACGTCCGGCTTCCCAGATCGTCGCGTACAGGATCCGTGGATTATTCGGGTCCATCGAGATGTCGACTGCGCCGGCCTTGTTGCTCTTGAACAGCACCTTGGTCCACGTCGCGCCGCCGTCGGTGGAGCGAAAGACGCCGCGCTCCTCGTTCGGCCCCCAGACATGACCGAGCGCCGCGACATAGACGACATCGGGATTGGCCGGGTGAATTTGGATCTCGCCGATATTGCGAGTCTCGGCCAGACCCACATGCTGCCAGGTGCGCCCGGCGTCGGTGGACTTGTAGACGCCGTCGCCACGCGAGACGTTGCCACGAATGCTCGTCTCGCCCATGCCGGCGTAGATCACATTCGGGTCAGACTGCGAGACTGCCAGCGCACCGACCGACGCGTACTTGAAAAAGCCGTCGGAAACGTTGCGCCAGCTCTTGCCGCCATCCTTCGTCTTCCAGACGCCCCCACCGGTGGAGCCGAAATAGAAGACGTTGCGATCGTGCGCATCGCCTGCGACGGCGACGACGCGGCCGCCACGATGTGGACCGATGTTGCGGTACTCCAGCGATGCATACAGTTTCGGATCGATCGTTGGACTACTCATCACGTACCTCCTGCTTGTGTCCTTCCATCCCCTGACTCGGGCCATTCTGGCCTACCAGGCAGACGAGGGCAAGCCGCGAAAGGCACAAGGCAACGCCCCCAACGCGGTGATCAGGGGCGTTGCAGATGGCAGGACTGAGGGTGCTGAGCCTACTGACGCAGCACAATCTTCACTACCTCGCCCATGTCCGGGACAAGGCTGAGGTGTGTGGCGTAGATAACGCCATCGGAGTCAATCGCCAGGCCGATCGGTAGGATGAGCAAACCACTGGCAACTTCGGTTCGCGTGCCGTCGCTGTTGATCCGGATCAACGCACCCGTGCCAGCGGCCAGATCGGATGGATCTTCTTCGATTGCCAGCAACCCGTTCTTCGCCATTTCAAGGACGTAGAGCTGTCCTTCCGGATCGAAGGCAAGGTCGAGCGCGGCAGTGAAGCCTTCGGCGTAGACGGACATCTCGCCGTCGTCAAGCGCATCGCCGTCTGCATTCATGTCCTCGACGCGCCAGATGCGCGCCGCATCGACTTCAAACGGGAATCCGGTCAACTCGCTGACGTACCAGGCACCATCGGGGCCCTGGGTGACACTGGTGGGCACCGCCTCCATTGGGATCTGCGTACCTTCAGGTAACTCGAGAAACGGCGGCGCGTCGACCATCTGCGACGAGAAGACGGCTACGGTCGAGACGGTACCGTCCATCGACGCGTGCAGCAACGAGTTGCCACCAGCATCGGTGACGAGGAAGCCGTCGCCGTCCAGGGCGAGCCCGAACGGGTTCGTGTCGACCATTCCACCGTCGGGATTGGCGACGGCCTCGTAGCCAGCGATGTCGGCAACCGGCACCCAGCCGTCGCCATCGCTATCGACCTTAACGATGTATCCGTAGCCAGCAGCGAAGTCACCGGCGGCCTCGCGGACGACGGTCGGGTCGCCACCCATCCCGTTGACGACGTACATTTCACCACTGGCTGTCACGACGAGATCGCTGATCGAGCCGGGTAGGCCGGTCGCAACGGTGTTCTGCGTACCGTCCTTGATCTCAACGATCGATCCGGACTGGACGAAGCAGGCCTCGCTGTCTTCGCCATCTGGACCCGGAAGCATGACGCAACCATCACTGCCCGGCTCGGGCGCGGGGCCACTGTCAGTAACGTAGACAGCACCGTCAGCGCCGAAGGCCAGTCCGCGGGGGAAATTCAGGCCATCTGCTACCGTCTCGGTGGTCGCGTCTGGGAAGCGGAAGTTTGGCTGACCGCCGAGCCAGTCGAGCTGGCCACGCACGGCACCACCTGGAAACTCAGCGGTGTGAATATTGACGTAATACCCGCTGGGGTTGGTGGCGATCGCCGCGGCGAGATCAGCAGTGATTCCGACGCAACCGTTGGAGAGTCCGTCAACCGGCGCGGTAAATGGCACGACGACTGGTCCGTTGGTGCCTGCATTACCAACGTGGATGTGGGCGGCGGTGGCCGCGCCAGTTCCAGCGACACTCAGTCGGTAACAAACCTGGCTGGTAACCAGGTCAATGCGAACCTTGGCGAATCCAAAGCCTTCGGGATCACCCGTACCGATCTCGTTGAAGCCACTCAATGGGGCGCGAAGCACGACCGAGGTGCCAATGCCTGTCTGGGCAGATGCGACCTCCGGTAGGAGCATAGCGAGAACGGTAACAACTACGAAGACGACGCGGCGAAGATGCATGCGACGCTCCCGTTCCCTTGTAGGCTGACGATCATATAATCGCCTGCCTATACATAATCTGTTCGTTTACTCTATGCGTGAAACGTGAATTGTCAATATCCTCGTGGCCCCCAATTTTCAAGACATTGTGACCTTCATTTCAGACGTGCGATAAGTCTGCTGCCATGATCCGATATCATGCATGATATTGGCTGATCAACTACCTGAAACCGCATAATGCGGCTCCGCAATTGAGCAAGGCACTTGAAGCCAAACTTAACCTGTATCTCTGTTGCGTGTCGTCAAATGCGCGTACATCCTCAAACTGCTCGAACATTCGGAGCTGGAAGGAGAAGCGACTGTGTACGTCTATCTGGAGACTGACCGACTGATCCTTCGGAGGTTTACGAACGATGACCTCGAGTTGCTGATTGAGCTGGATAGCGACCCGGCAGTCATGCGCTACATCAGCGGCGGGTCGCCGACGCCGCGGGCAGCGATTGAGCAGGAGATCTTGCCCGCCTGGCTGCGCCATTACGATCGCGGGAACGACCTGGGCTTCTGGGCTGCGATTGAAAAGGGTACGGACGAGTTCCTCGGCTGGTTCCACTTTCGCCCGACCGAAGAGGACGGCGTCGTCGAGCTTGGCTATCGTCTTCGCCAGAGCGCCTGGGGGAAAGGCTACGCAACCGAGGGATCGCACGCGTTGATCGAGCGCGGCTTTCGCGATCTCGGCGTCCGGCGCGTCGTTGCCAGCACCTACCAGGACAACTTCGGCTCGCGGCGCGTCATGGAGAAGGTCGGGATGACGTTTGTCCGCTCATTTCGGATGACACCCGAGGAGCTTTCCGAAGACGGCATTTACGATCCCGTCGTCTCGGCAGCAGCGTTTCCGGGCGAGGATGTTGAATACGCGCTCGACCGGGCAGACTGGGAGAAGCAGCATTCCAACCAATGAACGACCATAGAGTCGACTCATGTCGGGATGAAAATTCTGTTATCAATCGTCGCAGTCTACGCTTGCAGAACAGAAAGTACTTCAAAACAGCGCAGGTTGTGTGCGAGAATGCGGCGTAGACCTCGCATATCCGGGGCCAACTGCTGAAACGGGCGCATGAGCGCGCGTCTCTGCACGCCCGCCCGCATCGCTGCCGAGTGAGTGCCGTAGGCTGACGCGTTCCGCTGGACTGGGATCGCTCCGTCGAAGACACATTGAGAACGCGCAAGGTACCGATACCGGGGCGGGCCAGTACCGATCGGTCTGTTCGTGCCCACAATCCTGCGGAGGTGCCCGTGCTTGCGGACTCAACTAGCCACAATGACCCCCACCTGATCGAAAGCGAAGCTCGCTACCGCGCCGTCATCGAGAACGCCTCAGACATGATTCAGAGCGTCTTGCCAGATGGCCGATTCGAGTTCGTCAATCCGTCGTGGCTGAATAAGCTTGGCTATACCGCTGAGGAAGTTGAAAATCTCATTATCTGGGATGTCATCCATCCCTCTTCATTAGACCATTGCCAAACGATGTTTGGCATCGTGATGGACGGCAATGCCCTCCCCGACGTTGAGCTCGTGTTCAAGACGAAAGCCGGTGATCCTCTACCGGCTAAGGGTAGTGTCACGATTCGCGAGATTAACGGCCAGATCGTCGCAACGCACGCATTCTTTCGCGATATCTCCGAGCTCATCCGCGCGCAGGAGCTCGAGGAGCGCAACCGGGAGCTCGAACGCGAGAGTATGGCGCGCTATCTCGAGAAGATGGCCGCGCTCGGCAAGCTCGCTGCCGGCCTGGCTCACGAGCTGAACAACCCGGCAGCAGCGGTGCGCCGAGCGAGTGCCGGACTGGATGAAGGCATAAGCTCGCGAGACGCGTCGCTCGCGGAGCTGGTGACCAATGGCCTCTCGGCCGACGCCTGGCGGCTGCTGGCCAGCCTCGCGACCGGCCAGCAGCGGACATCAAGCAGCGACGATCACGACGATCCGCTGGTCGTCAGCGCCCGCGAAGAAGAGCTGGAGGACTGGCTCACCAACCAGGGCGTGACTGACTGCTGGGACCTGGCACCAGAGCTTGTCTCAGCTGGAATCACCTGCAGCCAGCTGGAAGCAGTAGCAGCGCAGGTTCCAACCGGAACGCTTGGGCCGGCGCTCAAGTGCGTGTCTTCATCCATCGCACTGCGCGACGCGGCAAACGTCATCGATCGTGGCACGCAGCGCATATCCGATCTCGTCAGCGCCATCAAAGCGTACTCCTACATGGATCGCGGACTGGAGCAGGTTGCCGATATCCACGAAGGAATCGAGAACACGCTGATCATCCTCGCGCATCGTCTGCGCGATGTCACGATCCGTCGTGAGTTCGATCGCGATCTGCCGCCGGTGCGCACTATGGGCAGCGGCCTGAACCAGGTCTGGACCAACATCCTCGACAACGCCATCGATGCGACCGACGGACACGGTGTTGTCTCCATTCGTACCTATCGCGATGGAGATCGGGCTGCTATCGAGATCGCCGACAACGGCCCAGGCATTCCGCCTGAGCTCCTGACTCGCATTTTCGAGCCGTTCTTCACGACGAAGTCGCAGGGAAACGGCGTCGGCCTCGGGCTCGAGTCGGTCTGGCATATCGTCACCGACGAGCATCACGGCACGATTGAGGTCGAGTCCGAACCGGGCAAGACAGTGTTCCGGGTGCGCTTGCCATTCGAACACACGGCGGAGTAGCCCACGCGTTTTAAACAGCTTGCCATTACGAGCAGGGAGCGGGGAGCGACAATGAAAAAGCCAATTATCCTGACGGTTGACGACGATCGTGAAGTTCTCAGGACAATTGCATCCGATCTGCGCCGCAAATACGGCGCGCGCTTTCGCGTCATCCCTGTGGATTCCGGCGAGCGAGCCCTGTCGCTGCTCCGTGAGGTGAAACTGTCGAACGATCCGGTCGCGCTGATGCTCGTGGATCAGCGCATGCCCGGCATGACCGGCGTCGAGCTGCTGGCGCAAGCCAGCCCGCTCTTCCCGGATGCGCGCCGCGTGCTGCTCACCGCCTACGCCGACACGGAAGTCGCCATTCGGGCGATCAATGAGGTGCAACTGCACCACTATCTGCTGAAGCCGTGGGACCCACCGGAGCAAAACCTCTACCCGGTCATTGATGACGTGCTGGATGATTGGCAAGCGACCTATTTCCCGCCGTTCGACGGTATCCGACTCATCGGACACCGCTGGTCGGCCGCAGCCTACGACACGCGCTCCTACCTGTCTCGCAACCTCATTCCATATCAGTGGCTGGATATCGAGCGCGACGATGAAGCAGCCGCGTTGCTGGAGCATGCCGGTGCAGATAGCAGCATGCTGCCAGTGCTGGTCTTTCCGGATGGCGGCGTTCTGGTTCAGCCGGCACCCAGCCAGATCGCCGAGAAGATCGGATCACAGGTGCGCGCGAACCTGCCCTTCTACGACCTGATCATCGTCGGTGGCGGACCAGCCGGTCTGGCCGCGGCTGTGTATGGTGCGTCCGAAGGGCTCAGGACGCTAGTGATCGAGCGCGAAGCTCCGGGCGGGCAAGCGGGTACCAGCTCGCGGATCGAAAATTACCTGGGGTTCCCATCGGGACTGAGTGGCGCAGACCTGACTCGCCGCGCCGTTGCGCAGGCCCAGCGCCTGGGCGCCGAATTCCTGGCGAGTGAGGTTAAGTCCGTCTGCGCGAACGACAACTACCGCATTGTGGATCTGGCCGACGGATCACAACTGAGCTGCTCGGCGCTGGTCGTTGCTACTGGTGTGCAATACCGGCTGCTGGATGTCCCGGGCGTCGAGCGTCTCACCGGCGCAGGCGTGTACTACGGAGGCGCGCTCTCCGAGGCAGTCAGCCTGCAAGGCGAAGATGTCTACATCGCCGGCGGGGCCAACTCGGCCGGCCAGGCAGCGGTTCACTTCTCCAAGTACGCACGTCAGGTTACGATGGTTGTGCGGGGCAGGGATCTGGCCAGCGGGATGTCGCAATATCTGGTGGATCAGATCGGACAGATCGAGAATATTCGCGTCGCGCTACAGTCTAATGTCATCGAAGCGATTGGCGACGACCACCTCGAAGCACTCCGAATCAAGCACGATGATACTGGCGAGATCGAGACGGTCCCGGCACAGGGGCTGTTCATCTTCATCGGGGCCAAACCATACACCAGCTGGATCGCTGATCTGGTGGCTGTGGACCCACAGGGTTACGTCGCAACCGGAGCGGACATCGAGCGCATGCGCACCGTCCCAACGCCGTGGCCCATCCGCCGCCAACCGTTCTGGCTGGAGACGAGCGTGCCTGGCATTTTCGTTGCTGGAGACGTTCGGCATCGCTCGATCAAGCGGATCGCGTCAGCGACAGGCGAGGGCGCGATGGCAATCCATTTCGTCCACCAGTATCTCGGCGGAATCTAGTATTCCTGCGCATGAGCTGTCACACTATTGACACATGTTCTGCACATTCTAGCCGTATTTGTAACGCCTCGAATGGTATACTTAACGTAATGAACGCAACGGAGCATTCACCATGAGAGGAAGGTCATTATGGCTGGATATGTCATTGATATTGAACAGAAGACGCTGGACAATCCGTACTTCCGTGAGGTGCTCTATACAGCACCCAACCTTCAGCTCGTTGTCATGACGCTGCAGCCCGGTGAGGACATCGGGTTGGAGACACACGACGAAGGCGACCAGTTCTTCCGCGTTGAGGCGGGCGAAGGCGAAGCCTGGCTTAATGGCGAGCGGTACCCGCTCCACGACGGCTCGATCGTCGTCATCCCAGCCGGCGTCGAACATAACATCTCGAACACCTCGGCAAATGAACCGCTCCGTGTCTACACGCTCTACGCTCCGCCGGAACATCCGGACGGCACGCTGCACAAGACAAAGGCGGAGGCTGACGAGTACGCAAAGGCGCACCATCACTAGACACCTGTGATGCATTCAAACGATCGCCACGACGATCTGGTCGCGGCGATCGTTTGCGTTAGGCAGTGAATCAATACCCGCCGTCGATTTGCGCAGTCCGTGGATGTCACGACTTTGCCACGGACCGACTCCAGCCGGTGATGCCGGTGTAACAGCAAGTGGCCTAGCCTGCGAGCAGCGGGTCGGCGAACGGTGACGACTGCGGCACTGCGCCGACGCCGATGCGAATCAGGAGGTCACCAATGCGCGTCCTCGTTGCATACGCCAGCAAGCACGGAGCAACCGCCGGGATTGCCGAGCGAATCGGCATGGAGTTGCGCTGCTCGGGACTGGACGTTGATGTTCTACCGATCGACAGTGTTCGGAACGTCGCTAACTACGATGCCTACGTTCTCGGGAGCGCGGTGTACATCGGTTCATGGATGAAGGACGCCTTGCTGTTCGTCCACCAGTACGCCGATACCTTCGTCAAGCGCCCCACCTGGCTGTTCAGTAGCGGCCCTCTCGGGGACGAACCAGCTAACGGCCAGGACAATGATCAGCATGAGGCGATCAAGCCGAAGCAGGTCACCGAGCTGGAAGAAATCCTGAGGCCACGCGAGCATCGCATCTTCTTCGGCGCGCTCGATCGATCCGACTTCGGCCTCCGCGAGCGGGTCATCGCCGCGATGCCCGGCAGCGACAAGCTCCTGCCCGAAGGCGACTTCCGCAACTGGCCGGAGATCGAAGGCTGGGCACAGGCCATAGCAGCAGACCTCGAGGCTGTACTCACAACGTAAGCCTGTCGTCCGCCTCGGGGGCACGTATGTCGCGTCTTGCGTGCGTGTGAAAGTCTCAGAATAGCCGCGCCGCTCGGCAATGACACAGACGAGCGGCGCGATGGTTCTCATGCGTCCGGGATCAGCGGCCGGCTGCTGCTGCAGTCTCCAGACGAAGTGTCTCCAGCGCAGCGCTCCAGCGCACGAGCGAGTCGAGCATCGTCGTGGCAGCGTCTTCAGTGACCTTGTTGGGGTCGAACTCGCCGTCCTGCACGAATTGCGAGACGAACGGGAGATTGACCATCTCAGCCAATGGCACCATCTTCAGCACGGAGACGATCTGCTTGAGGATCGCTGCCGAGCGCGTGCCGCCCGAGACACCACCATAGCTCACGAAGCCGACCGGCTTATAGGCCCATTCGGCATTGAGGTAGTCGATGGCGTTGATCAGCGGTGCCGGCGGCGCATGATTGTACTCAGGCGTAACAAATACGAAGGCGTCGGACGCGTCGACGCGGGCGCTCCAATCCTTCGTGTGCTTCTTGGTGTACTGGCGAAGCCGTGGATGCGCAGGCTCGTCCAGCATCGGCAGGTTCAGTTCGGCGAGATCTGCAACTTCAACGTCAAATCCGCCATGCGCTTCCGCCCTGGCCGTGAACCATTCCGCGATCGGCAACCCGATGCGTCCCGGCCGCGTACTGCCGATGACGATGAGCAGCCGTGGCCGACTCCCGGCGATCGAGCGTCCGTTATCGGTCATTCGTTGTGTCCTCCCAATTTCCCAGGTAGCCGATCCCCTTCGGTCGTACCGGCTAGACATGATGACGCTATTCGCGTGCCATCTATTCCCAGGACGTGTCTTCGGAACTGCCGTGAAGAGCTGTTGAATGGCTCTTCACGACAAACCGATATGCCAGCTTCATAGAACAGAGTCGGGGCGTGCGAGAGAGTTAGCGTGAAGTTAATCTGCAAATGGGCGGCCTCCGCGGAGTGCCAAGATCAACCATCGATCGCCCCTGGACGCCACTGCGCGCCGTAGCCATTTGCGGTCACGATCCACTGCGACGTACCTGCCACGTCGGTGAGCACGATAAGTGGCGGATCGATATACCACCAGCCTTCGCTCGATAGCGTGAACGTCAGGTACTCACCATCTGGTGACCATGCGGGCTCGCTCCCGAATCGCGTTATCTGCGTGCGTTCCAGCGTAACCGGGTCAATGAGGTGAATCCCTCTAGTTCCGGTTGTCGGAGCCTCTCCGCTGTAGACGATGCTCGGAGTCATTGCGACGGCGACCGATAAGCCATCGGGCGACCACACGCCTGGATCAGGATAGGTTGCGTTATCGCCAGTTAACTCGACCATTGAGTCCTCACCGGTCGCTACGTCAACGACGTATATCGAGCCTCCCATCACCTCGCGACCAGCCGTTTGAGGTCGGTAGAACAGGATCTGCGATCCGTCAGGCGACCACTGCGGCGCGGCATAAGCACGGTCCTGCGGTATCACTTCAGTAAGATCGCTGCCGTCGACATTGACCGTATAGATGCCAGCGACCCAGGTTAGAAATACGGTGCGGCCCTCATTGGCGAAGGCGATTTGCGTACCATCAGGGGACCAATCGGGCGCAAATGACGCGCTGATCGGCGCATGCCCAAATTGTTGCTCCTGCGGCGGTACGTCGGTCAACTGCCGCTCATTCTGGCCATCAGCACCTACAACGAATATCTGCGAGTTTCTCTCTGAGATTGGACGCGAGAAGGCGAGCTGCGTACCATCTGGCGACCAGGTGAAGTCGCCTGCGGTAGCAACAACCATCCGCAGGTCGCTGCCATCGGCGTTCATTACATAGAGGTCTGATGTTCGCCCACCCGTAAACGCTATCTGGCTGCCGTCAGGCGACCAGATAGCACCACGAACAGTTGGTTCAAAATCACAGGTCAGGCAGATCTCTTCCGACCAGTCAACATTCATCAGATAGATGTCGGTGTAATGCGTATCGGTCGCCATATTGTGACCGTTTCGCAGGAACATGATCTGGCCGTCAACTGGTGCCGGACCCTTGTGTGCCCACTGGTGATAGTGCTGCCCGACGTTGCCGGCTTCGACTTTCCAACCTTCCGGATTCCCGGGCGTATACGTCAGGCAACGACGCTCGAAGCACTGAATCAGGACGAGCTGCTCGGTGCCTCCAACGACGACGTCCGACCAGTAGGGCTCGATGACTGGTCGGCCAGTTGCATAGAACGGATCGATGAAGAGACGGTCAACCGTGTACTCGCCACCAACGTTCACGAGCCCTTCCGAGTTCATGAATTCCCAGAATGGTGCGGCGATGTTGTGGCTCGTGACAGTGTCATAGAACGCGGTCGCAACGTTCTCCGACGCCAACCGGATGTCGCTCGTGACAAGCCCGGATCTGTCGATCCGTTCGATGATGATGCCTTCGCCGCGATCTGCCGGCTTCTGCTGATACTCGCTCAGATCGGCTAGCGGTCGGAAGGTTGCGTAGGTCGGGCCGTTGGCGAAGCCCTGATCACCGGCGACGTTGATCTCTGCCGGAATGCGCTGGTAGAAGCGGTCATCACCAGCCTGTTGTCGTCCGGTAATCATCTCAACAACGAGCAGGCCGTTGGTCACATACCAGAGACCATCGTCCGGCGCGTCGGGATGCGTAATCTCCATCCGGCTCTTGTCGAAGTAGCGGACGTCACGCATCCCCTGTGGAGATTCAACGTAGCTCTCGCGCATGTTCTCAGAGACTGCATCGCCCCAGATCCAGGTTCGCGCTACTTCGCCGGAGGCGACCGGCTCATCGGTCCTCATCCAGGTCCGAGTGAACGCATCAGCAGGCGCAGCCTCGGTCGCACGGAGTGCGCCCAGGTTCGGGATGCCCAGAACAACGAATACGACGACCAGCAGCCGCAGTCGCAGTCCCATTTCATCTCGCTTTCTCAGCTCACACAGGATATGTGTCTGCTTCTACACAGAGTTTGCATGACCATAGCATGAAGCAGGAGATCGCGCGCTGTGGCGTAAGCGACTGGCCAGAATTTTGCTTTCGTACGACGCTAGGGAGAGCGAGGAGGCGCTTCCGATTGAAGCGCCTCCTCTCACGCAAACGAGCAGTTCAGGCCGAGCGGACGTGCCCTTATTGCTCCAGGTGCCCGGGTCCCCAGCCGCGCGCGGACAGCACTTCCCAGCCGAGCCGGCGCAGCAGGACATCGTAGGGCGCTGGGTTGTCCGGGTGATACTCGAAGACGGCACGCTCAAAGTACTGCGTCAGGACCGTATCGCCGTCGGCATTGGTTTCCATCATCGGCTCGGAGAGTGGATAGCCGAAGAGTGCCAGGGACTCGCGGAAGCTCACGCCGGGATCGCCTAAGTCCAGCCCGTGGCTCGACCAGTACGCCCAGAAGCGTTCCTCGATGGCGTGCCGGGTGACATCCATATAGTGCGGCGCAGACGAATCAGCCGTCGGCAGCGTCATCCAGTCACGTCCCTGGCGCGTCAGCAGCTCGGCACCAAGTCGTCCAAGCAGGACGTGATACGGCGGCGCGTTCTCTGGATGCCACTCGAAGCGCTGCCGTTCGGTGATCTGGACGGCGTAGTCCATGCCGGTGTCGGCGTTGCGCTCGTGGAACTCCTCTGTCAGCGGATAGCCAAAGATCGGCAATGCGCCGTTGCTCTGCCAGTAGTCGCGGAAGCCCGCAGCCAGATAGTGGCCGGTCTCGGGGAAGTACGTCCAGTTCGGATTGGAATCGTCAGGGACTGCTCTCGGGCTGCTGGGCAAGTGAGCCGCAAAATCCGACGCGTGAATCTCGCTCGTGACTGGCTCGTAGTCGGCCGGCCACTCGAATGGCAGCAGGCGCGTCCACGCCAGCGAGCCACCCGACAGTGTCACGAGATCGAAGCGCTCGGCGAGGTCATTGCGCTCGTCGGGGAAAACTGCGGTGAACGTCGCGTCCGTTTGCAGATCATACGTCTGGATGGTCGTGCCAGCGCTCCAGGCGATGTAGCGTCCATCAAAGCCGAACTGACTGGCATCGATCGTCAGATGCTTCGACGCACCCGACGACAGCGTCAGGATGGTCAGCCCATCCGCGTCGCGATAGACGAGGGTATCGTTCTGCAGGTCGAAAGCAATGCGCTCGCCACTTTCGGCGATCGTCACCGGCTCGTCGCCCAGCGTTCGCAATTGCCAGCGTTCCGTCGCTTGATCACGCTCCTGCCAGACGACACGCCCGTTGGCTATGCTGAGATCGGAGATCTGCACTGTCCCTGCTTCATGTGTGAAGAGCGTCGTTGGCGTTGCGTTGGGATTTGCGCTGTCCTGCATCATGATGACGTTGCGCTCGCTGGCGCTCTCGTCGGCAGGCAAACGCTCGGCCCAGTAGACGATACCGTCTGAAACGGCAACCGGGCCGGCACCGGCCGACAGCTGCCATTGCTCGCCAGTTCGCAGATCCTTGGCGAAGACGCCTTGCGGGCCAGTCGGGTAGTAGCGATTCCACGATGACGCGACCGCCAGCAGACCATCGTTGACCTCGACATCCACGATTAACGGCTTCCAGGCCGCGCCACCACCATCGAAGTCATCCCAACCAAGATCGATCGTGATCGGCGCGCCAGTAACGAGATCGACGCCCTCGACTCTGGATGACATCGACGCGGGCGAACCTTGCGAGTGGTAGAGGATCCAGGCGAGATGGCGCCCATCCGTTGCCAGTTTCGTGACGGAGTTCATGATCGTCACGTTGGCCACCAGTGTCGAATCGCCCTGGGCTACCGCGCCGCTAGGACCCATCGAAAGCACAGAGCTGACAACCAGCAACAGGACTGCGATATGAATCATTCGCCGCGGCATGGTGTCCCTCCCGGCAAGGATCTGACTATCGAACGAACACGATCGATCGCGGTGATATGCGCAAGCGCTGCCATTCGATGCCGAACGCCCGCGCGTTCAGTATCTGCCGCTGCATGCCCTGCAACAATCTCGGCAACACAACAATCTCGACCATGTCGTTACAGTAACGTAGCAGCCAAATGCGCACATGCGGAAGAACTGAATCACCTCTCTGCATCGCATCGCGACGTATTCCTGCACCATCGCTCAGCCTATACTCGCCGAAACGAACTGAAGAACGTACGAGAGGGAAATGCATGGATCGCAATCTGCTCGACGGACTGGAGTGGCGCAGCATCGGGCCGACGCGCGGTGGGCGCGTGGTCGCGGTGGCAGGCCATCCAACGAAGCCGGCAACGTTCTATTTCGGCTCGACCGGTGGCGGTGTCTGGAAGTCAGACGACGGCGGCCAATACTGGAAGAACATCTCTGACGGCTACTTCAAGCGCGCTTCGGTCGGCGCGATTGCCGTTTCGGAATCTGACCCCAATGTCATCTACGTCGGGATGGGCGAGTCGACGATTCGCGGCAACGTCTCGCACGGCGACGGCGTCTACAAGTCGACTGACGGCGGCGCGACCTGGCAGCACTGCGGGCTGGAGGCGACGCGCAATATCGGCAAGGTCCGCGTTCACCCGACGAATCCCGATCTGGTCTACGTGGCCGCCTTTGGTCATGCCCACGGACCCAACCCGGAACGCGGTCTGTATCGCTCGAAGGATGGCGGCAAGACGTGGGACAACGTCCTGTTCGTCTCCGACCGCGCCGGCGTGAACGACATTTCCCTCGACCCATCCAACCCACGCATCATCTTTGCCGGGTCATGGGAGGCCGAGCGTGGTCCGCACTACATGTCATCCGGCGGCCCTGGATCGCGACTGTATCGCTCGATCGACGGTGGCGACTCCTGGGAGGACCTGTCGGATCGTCCGGGCATGCCGTCCGGCATCAAGGGCAAGATCGGCGTTTCCGTCTCGCCACAGGCTGGGCGCATCTACGCGATGGTCGAGCATGAGGAAGGTGGCGTCTTCCGCTCTGACGACAACGGCGAAACCTGGGAGCGCGTCAGCGACGACCGCAATCTGCGCCAGCGCGCCTGGTACTACTCCCATGTCGTTGCCGATCCGGGTGACCCAGATACGGTCTGGGTGCTGAACGTCGAAATGTGGCGCTCGGTCGATGCCGGCAAGACATTCCAGACAGTGCCCGCGCCGCACGGCGACAACCACGACCTGTGGATCGACCCGCACAACACGGACCGGATGATTCTGGGCAACGACGGTGGCGGGACGGTCAGCTTCAACAATGGCGTCTCGTGGTCGACGCTCTATAACCAGCCGACCGGCGAGTTCTATCACACGATTACCGACTCTCGATCACCCTACCGGATCTACGGCGCGCAGCAGGACAACACGACGATGTCGCTGCCCAGCCGTTCGAACTACGACGCGATCACCATCCTCGACTGGTACGAGATCGGTGGTGGCGAGTCAGGTTACATCGCGATTCGGCCCGACGATCCGGACGTCGTCTACGCCGGGTCGATGCAAGGCTTCCTCACCCGCTACGATCACGGGCGCGGCCAGCTGCGCAACATCAGCGTCTGGCCAGAGAACTTCATGGGCAACGCCGCGGCAGACATGACCTATCGCTTCAACTGGACCTCGCCCACAGTCCTCTCGGTCCACAACCCGAACATCCTGATGACTGGCGCGAACGTTATTTTCCGCTCGGACAATGAGGGCCAGTCCTGGGATGTCATTTCCGATGATCTGACCCGTGGAGACCCCGAGACGCTCGGCCCCTCCGGCGGCCCGATCACCAAGGACAACACCGGCGCTGAGGTCTACGGGACCGTCTTCACCATCGCTGAGTCGCCAGTCACCGAAGGGGTGATCTGGTCCGGCTCGGACGACGGCCTCGTCTATGTCACCCGCGACAACGCGAAGACGTGGGAGGCCGTCCAACCGGAAGGTCTGCCGGACTGGGCGCTGTGCTCACTGATCGACGCGAGCCCACACGACGACCAGACCGCCTGGCTGGCCGCGACGCGCTACAAGCTGGACGACTTCGCTCCGTACCTGTTCCGCACGACGGACGGCGGCAAGACCTGGACGAAGATCACCAACGGCATTCCGCTGGATGACTTCACCCGCGTCGTCCGCGAGGACCCGAAGCGACGCAACATGCTGTATGCCGGAACAGAGACGGGCATCTACGTGTCGTGGGACGCCGGTGATTCGTGGCATCGGCTAGGAGGCAACTTCCCGGTCGTCCCGGTCCACGACCTCATCATTCAAGGCGACGAACTGGTCGTGGGCACCCACGGGCGCTCCTTCTGGATCCTCGACGATCTTGAAGTGCTGCGCCAGATGGGCGACCATCCGACCGGCGCACACCTGTTCGCGCCGCGCGACTCGGTTCGCTGGGGCCAGCTCAAGGGCTTCGGCCACGCGCCGGTGCCGGGCCGCAACTACGCGTTCGTCGGTGGCCTGATTCCCGCCTACGAGGTGGAGAAGACGCCGGAAGGCGGCACGAAGGCGACCTTCATCGACGCCGGCAACAACCCGCCGTTCGGCGTGATGATCCACTACGCGCTGGCTGAAGAACCGAAGTCGCCGATCAAGCTCGAAATCCTCGATAGCGATGGTGCGCTCATCCGCGAGTTCGCCAGCAAGCCAGAGCCAGCAGAGGACGGCAGTGAGCCAGAGAGCGACGGCCAGCCGAAGCTGCCGGCCGCCGTCGGCCTGAACCGCTTCGTCTGGGATCTGCACTACGCCGATGCTGAGAAGATCACCAGCAAGGGCGGCGATCAGCCAGGCGTCAGCGGCCCGATCGCCGCACCGGGCAGCTATCAGGCGCGGCTGACCGTCGGCGACGAATCGTTCACCCAGCCGTTCACCGTGGTGACCGACCCGCGCCTGGCGACGACAGCCGAGGACTACACCGCGCAGACCGCACTGGGCCTGAAGGTTCGCGACAAGCACAGCGAGCTGAACCGCGCAGTCAACCGCATCCGCGCCCTGCGCGAGCAGGCGAACGGCTGGGTCACGCGCTCGAAGGACTCGTCGGCAGCGGAAGCGATCGAAACAGGCGCGAAGGCGCTGGTCGAGAAGCTGGATGCGATCGAGGGCGAGCTCCTGCAGGTCAAGGCGCAGTCGAGCCAGGACACGCTGAACTACCCAGTGAAGCTGAACACCAAGCTCGCGACGCTCGGCCATGCGCTGGAGACGTCAGACACCGCGCCAACTGACCAGATGATCGAGCTCTACGACAACCTCGCCGAGCGTATCGACGAACAACTCACTGCGCTCAATCAGGTGCTGGCCGAGGACGTTCCGGCGTTCAACGCCGTCATTGGGCAGGCAAAGATCCCAGCGGTCGCCACGGCCTGACACCCCGAGTCGCTTCTTCCCGACGCCCGGCAAGGTTGAGTCTTGCCGGGCGTCTCGCGTTCTGTCATTGCGACGCCCGCGCCACAGGCACCCGCGAACGCTGTCCCATAGCCGGTCTATCGGATCGACATCCTGGGACGAATTCCCCTGTCGGTGAAATCGGGACACGCGCCCGACTGCGATTGGGACACTGTCCGTTGAGTTCGGGACACCTCAGATCCTATTGTCGTCACAGGCGCCTGGTTGATGACGAATGCACACCTGAGGGAGAACGTCGGTATGAAACGTGTCCTGTCAATCCCGCCCATCGTGCTGATAGCGAGCCTTGTCGTCGTTACCGTGTTCGCAGGCTGCGGTAAGCAAAGCGACGATACCGTCACGCAGACGTTCGAGCTGAAGCTTGACGGCGAAGTGGACCAACCAGATGACCGGTTGTTTGTCGTGACCTACTTCTACTCCTCCGAGCTGGAACCGGCCGAGCTCGCCGACGCGTTGACGAAGCTGTACACGGGTAACCCGCCGGGCGAGCCACCCGAAAGCCTGGTGCAGAAAATCGGTGGATTCTGCGGCCCTGACGGCTGGGCGGATCAGGTTGGTGAAGCGCTCGGGATGGAGGTCACGAAGGATGATGCCGGGGAGTGCCGCGGAGACACGACGTACTCCGTGAAGCTGGAGGTACCGCGCGGGACGGCCATCCACTACTCGCTCGATACAGCGCTCCTGAGCAATCTCGACGATTCGGAAACCTTCGGTGGCAACACCGTCGGTGACCCGATGGATCTTCCTACCGCAGAAGACTTCGACGTGCTCGAAAAGGATGAGCGCAGTGAGGTCACCTACACCTTCAAAACGGGCGGACAATAAGCATTGTGTGCGCGGGGCGCTGCCAGAAGCAGCGCCCCTTCAACATATAATCACCACCACTTTTGCAGCAGGACAGTTCCAGGAGGGCGATGGGATGGGCGCCGAGACAGGGAAAGCAGCGACGCCGAGCATTCCTCCCACTACTGCGCTAAGCCATCCAGCAGCCCGATCGCTGCCAGTCGGCCTGATCGCCTGGTTCGTGCTTCTGGTAGCCATTCTCGGGCTTGATATGGTGGGGATTCCCGCCGCCTACACGCAATACGCATCCGTTTGTATGCAGGCTGCCGAAGACTGTCGGCAAGACGGACTACTCACGGCTGAGGACGTTCGGACATTGCGCGATGTCGGCCTCGCGCCGGAGGTCTACGCAGCCTACAGCGGCGTCATCCTTCCATTCATCATCACGCTCGGATTCGCCGCGGTGTCTGCCGTCATTATCAGGAAACGAGCCGACGAGCCGGTCGCGCTATTCACCGCCGTCATGCTCCTCGCGTTCGGCGGAGCGTCGGTCACCGGGACGATGCACGATCTGGCCGAGATGCAGACCGGATTGCGCCTCCCTGTGAATATGTTCGACTACGTCGGTCAGGTCGCCTTCGGGATCTTCTTCTATATCTTCCCTGACGGTCGCTTCGTTCCACGCTGGACGCGCTGGCTCGCGGTGGTGGCCGGAATACTGTTCGCGATCAACGTCTTCGCCCCCGGCGGAAGTCTGGACCTCTTTCGCGGGCCGTTCTTTCTCGTCTTCATCGCTAGCCTGATCTTTTCCCAGGCTTATCGGTTTCGGCGCGTCTCTACCCCGATCCAGCGCCAGCAAACCAAGTGGGTGCTCTTTGGTTCGGCAATCGCGCTCGCCGGGTTCTCCGTGCTCTTTGCACTCGTCCTGCTCATTCCCGCGCTCTATGCCAACCTGCTCGGCGCGCTGGCCATCCGCTCGTTGATCAACGGGTTCATTCTGCTCATCCCACTCAGCATCGGGATCGCAATACTGCGCTACCGGCTGTGGGACATCGACATCGTCATGAACCGCGCATTGGTGTACCTCTCGCTCACATCAATGGTTGTTGTGCTGTACATGCTTGTGGTCGGTGGGCTCGGCGCTCTTCTGAACGGACGCGGCAATCTGCTGCTGTCGATCGGAGCGACAGGGCTCGTCGCCGTTCTGTTCGCGCCGCTTCGCACGCGGGTGCAGCAAGGGGTCAACCGCTTGATGTATGGAGAGCGCGACGAGCCATATGTCGTGATCAGCCGACTCGGGCAGCAGCTTGAGACGACGCTGTCACCGGAGAACGTCCTCCCAACAATTCTGCGAACGGTCCAGGAGGCACTGAGGCTGTCGTCTGTAGCGATCCAGATTCACGAGGCGGATGAACCCGCCGTAATAGCTTCGATCGGTCAGCTAACTGCTGATATGACGCGACTTCCGCTCATTTATCAGGGCGAGCGCATTGGTGACCTCCTCCTCGGCGGTCGCCCCGGTGAAGACAACCTCAGCGAGAAAGACCGCCGTTTGCTCGCCGTCGTGGCTCAGCAAATCGGTGTCGCACTGCATGCCGCCCTCTTGCGCGATACGTCCGCCCGTCTCGCCTCCGACCTGCAGCGCTCACGCGAACGCCTGATCACTGCACGAGAGGAGGAGCGTCGCCGCCTGCGGCGCGACCTGCACGACGGCCTGGGGCCACAACTCGCCAGCCTGATGATGAAGGCCGAAGCGGCACGGGACCTGATCTCCACTGACACGACCCTCGCGACAGGCTTGATGGACCAGATCATCGAGCAGACACGGGAATCCGTCACCGATATCCGTCATCTCGTATACGCATTACGACCGCCAGCGCTCGATGATCTCGGCCTGGCGGGCGCGCTGCGAGCGCACGCGGCCCAGTATATGCATGGAGCAATACAGGTTTCGCTTCGTGTTGAGGAGCCCTTGCCGACGCTGGCCGCGGCGGTCGAAGTCGCCGTCTACAGGATTGTCCAGGAGGCGCTGGCCAACGTCGCGCGGCACGCGGAGGCGCGGACATGCGAGATTGTCATCACGTTTGCCAGCGGCACACTCGATCTCCAGATTGTTGACGATGGCCGTGGCATTCCCGATGAGCATCCCGCAGGTGTCGGTCTGGCATCGATGCGCGAGCGAGCAGCCGAGCTGGGCGGATCATTGACCATCGATCGACGCCCGGAGGGCGGGACGCGTGTCCATGCCCGCCTCCCGGCCGCGAGCGGTACATCGGAGGAATGAACGTGGAGCCTCTGCGTATCCTGATCGCCGACGACCACCGCCACTTTCGGGATGGACTTCGCGCGCTGCTCCGTTCGGCGAGCGGAGTCGAGGTGATCGGCGAAGCCGGAAGTGGCGATGAGGTTGTCCAACTCGCGAACAGATTGCAGCCCGACGTCATTCTGATGGATCTCCAGATGCCCGGCACCAACGGCATCGAAGCAACACGTCGGATTTTGCATACCAGCCCGCACATCAGCATCCTGGTCATCTCGATGTTCGAGGACGACGATTCCGTTTTCGCTGCTCTGCAGGCTGGAGCACGAGGCTATCTGCTCAAGGGCGCACTCAAGGCGGAGATTCTCCGCGCAATCCACGCGGTCGCTAGCGGCGAGGCGATCTTCGGCCCAGCTATCGCGCGGCGAGTGATGACCTACTTTGCGAGCCCGCGGGTCGTGCCGCCGCAGGCGTTCCCGGAGCTAAGCGACCGCGAACGTGAGATCCTTGACCTCGTGGCCCAACATCTGACGAACCCGGAGATCGCAGCGCGGCTCAGTCTCAGCCCGAAAACTGTTCGTAATCACGTCTCGAACATCTTCAACAAGCTTCAAGTGGCAGATCGCGCGGAAGCGATCATACGCGCGCGCGAACCGCCGAGTGGGGCACGCTGAGCAGGTCATGCTTCGTCACCGAAACTGGCAACCAGCGCTGCCCGTTGCCGGAACCCGATATTCAGCGATCCGACACTTACCGGCCGCGCGTACGCCGGCTGACCCTAGACCCCGGACGTTTCGGGAAAGGTGGAATCGCGTTGACCCGTCGATAACCGGCGACGTTGCCAGTGTTGACTCGTCCAGCCGCGGTTTCACACGTCATCGATTTCGCCATCGCCATGCGTCTGAGGCCCGAAAACGTGGCCGAAATACCGACTGGCCCGCAATTCGTGGCATGCCGATTGCCTCTAGAGTCGTGCCGTCGGCAATTCGGCCGAACCTGGCGGACGACATGAGAGGGATTGTTCCGTATGTATATCGGTGGCGGTCTTCTGGTTCTGATTATCATCATCATTCTGCTGATCATCCTGTTCTAAACTCACGAACAATACCGGATCTGCCGGGGCGTGGAACACGCAGCCCGGCTACCGGTGCGCCCGGCTTCTGGATATCTTTTCCGTACGGACAAAATCTCAATCCCCCAGAGGTGCGCATCGGATAAGCCACAGTTTGCACCTGTTCTCGATCGACTTTGACATTTTTCCGGGGGGGTAACATGGCCTCAAGCAGAGACACAGATCATGCTTGGTGCTTTGCACCATGGCTGTGCCACGATACTCACTTATTCCTCGCGCGCAGCCAGAGGAAAGGGCTGCGCAGTGGAAACTACCGACCAACCACAACGCCGACGATGGCTCCTCATCGCGATTGTGGCCATCTGCCTGGTGCTCGCCGCATGGATAGTCGTGCAGTGGCGCGGCAAGGACTCAGACGATCAAACCACAGCGACGGACAGCCTCATCGTGCGCGAATCCGGCGGCGTGACGATCACGCTCGATGGCGTAGATACCACACAGATACAGACCGAACTGACGTTCACGATGACGTTGCCGGAGGAAGCAATCGAGTCACACGTGCCGGACGTGCTGGGGCCAATCTTCCCTGGCAACCAGCTCAAGCTTGATGGCATCGAACCACAGGCCACTGGGCTGAACATACGGATGAAGCCACACCAGGCTGGCGAGTCCTCGCTTACCATGACGCTCATCCTTGGCCCCGTCATCGATCCGGCACACGGTGCGACCGTGACGTTCGCCAATCTGCCGTTCGCGCTGGACGAGGGCGGCCCAGTCGTCGTTGATGGCGCCTGGGAGTTCCCACTGCAACCTGAGTTGTTCACTGACCTGGAGTCGACGACAAGCGTTGATATCGGCAAGAGTACGAGCAGCGACGGACTCACCATCACTGTCGACCGCATCACCAATAGTGATGACGGACTGTTCGTGGACTTCACGATTGCCAGTGATCGCACTGGTGTAACGGACCGAGCCACGAATAAGGTTCGGTTGATCTTCGAGGATGGCTCGACAATTGTTGCAACTCAGACCGAACAACTCGATGGAGACGGCGGGTCGATCCAACCAAACGCGTCGAGCACGTTCGTCGCGACGTTCCCACCGCTGAAGGAATCCGGTTTGCCAGCGACAATCACGTTCGGCCCATTCACGAGCGGTGTCCCGGAAACGGCATCGATCGTTATCAACGATCCGTTCGGCGATTGGTCGTCCGAGCCGTTGATATTGCATGGTGAGCGGCTTGAAGTGACGAAGGTCACGGTTGACGAGGTGACTGGCGATTTGACCGCAGCCGTTGGAAATACCGAACCAGCTGAGGAAGCAACCCGAATGTTCGGTTCGCCAATGGGTCAACTGATGACAGCCACTGACGCAGACGGCAATGTCTTCATGCCGGTGATGGGTGCGACCGGTTTGCACAAGAGCGAAGATGGAACATTGAGCGCCGGGGAGCACGGCGCGACATTTGCTGGCATTGACCCCACGACACCGATGCTGACGCTCAGCTCGCCACAGACCGGCGAGTTTCTCAGTGGCCCGTGGGAGATTGACGTGCAACTGCCGTAATGATTGGCCACGCTGGCAATGGCGACCAGGGTTTTAGTGGATGGTCAACGCCCAACTGTCCGATCAGTAGCCACTCTTTTGCCCTGTCATCTCGAACCGCGTTGAGAGATCTCCGGCCCGTCCGATGCAGTCCAACGCAGGGGAGATTTCTCGCGTGTGCGCTCGAAATGACAGAAGGCGGGGGTGACTGCCGATCAGATCGTCTGATGTTGACAACTGGCTTGCGCGGTCGACATAGTCATGAAACGGGTGTATTCGCTATATTCTGCAAGCATCGCTTCACGACAAATTCGCACATGGTTCAGTCAAGACTACTTCCTGCTTGATTACTCAACGCCTCCTTATGCGCTACGTGCCCGCTGACCTACACTTGTTGAACACGACACATAACGTGCGGCGTGGCTGCCCGGCCTGCGGGTCCACTTTCGGCGTCCGCGTTCCGGCCAGCGGCTCTCCGTTCGTGCAGGGAGGCGCGCATGATCCCAGGTCCGTTCGAATATCACGCTCCAACCAGTCTCGATGAGGCCATCGGGCTGTTGGGGCAGTATGGCGACGATGCCAAAGTTCTCGCCGGTGGGCAGAGCCTGATCCCGGCGATGAAGCTGCGACTCGCCCAGCCCGGTCATCTCATCGACATCAGTCGCATGCCTGACTTAGCCGGACTGACAAACAGCTTCGATGGCTTACGCATCGGGGCGCTCACGCGTGAGACCGCGCTAGAGACATCCGCCGACGTGCGTGAGCGCTACGCAATGCTCCACGACGCTGCTGGCGTCATCGCCGATCCGCTGGTCCGCAATCTGGCGACGG
Source organism: Thermomicrobiales bacterium (assembly GCA_039810005.1). GTDB lineage: Bacteria > Chloroflexota > Chloroflexia > Thermomicrobiales > CFX8 > JAMLIA01. The sequence goes on from JBDHWD010000009.1 coordinate 29,338, forward strand.
TCGGCGGCAACATCGCTCACGCCGATCCGGCGAACGACCATCCGGCCGTCATGCTCGCCTACCGCGCCGAGGTGGAAGCACAGGGACCAAACGGCAGCCGAACGATCCCGATTGACGACTTCTTCCTCGGCGCGTTCGAGACGGCGCTCGCTCCCGACGAGATCCTCACTGCCATCCGGATCCCGGCCCCGCCTGCGCAAAGCGGGGGCGCCTACGTCAAGTTCGAGCGCAAGGTCGGCGACTACGCGATCGCCGCTGCTGCCGTCCAACTGGCACTCGACGCCGACGGCACGATCGCCTCGGCCGGGTTGGCGCTCACGAATGCCGGCTACACGCCGATCCGTTCGAGCCGGGCTGAGGAGGCACTGGTCGGTCAGGCGGCGAGCGACGAGGCATTTAAGCGCGCGGCAGACCTCGCTGCCGAGGACGCCGATCCAACCGGCGACCTGCGCGGTGATGCCGATTACAAGCGGGCAATGGCTCGCACGATGACTCTTCGCGCCCTGCGTATCGCTGCCCAGCGTGCCAGCGGCCAAGCCGGCCTGAACGGAGTGAATGGATGAGCAAGCACACGATCAGCGTCACCGTGAACGGTGAGTCGCATACGGCCGAGGTCGAATCCCGGCTGCTGCTGGTCCACTTCCTCCGCGAGACACTCGGCATGACCGGCACCCACATTGGCTGCGATACGACCAGCTGCGGCGCTTGCACGATTCAGCTCAACGGCACGCCAGTGAAGTCCTGCACCGTATTCGCCGTCCAGGCCGACGGCGCTGAGATCCTCACCGTCGAAGGGCTCGACAAGGACGGGCTGCACCCGTTGCAGGAGGGCTTCTGGCAGGAGCACGGCCTGCAGTGCGGCTTCTGCACGCCGGGCATGCTAATGACCAGCGAGGCGCTATTGCGCAGCAACCCTGATCCGTCCGAGCAGGAAATTCGCGTCGCAATTTCCGGCAACCTGTGCCGCTGCACCGGCTACGTCAACATCATCAAGTCAATCCAGTACGCCGCCGACAAGATGAAGACCCCCGTCGAAGCCGACTAGCATCCGCAGGCGCGTCATGTACCGGACAGGGTCACCGAAGGAGCAGACAGTATGAGCGCACCAAAGGCGCCCGAAATTCAGGGCCTCGGCAAGTCGGTCAAGCGCAAGGAGGACCCGCGCTTTATCCGCGGTCGGGGCAACTACGTCGACGACATCAAGTTGCCCGGCATGCTCTACCTCGACATCGTCCGCTCGCCGTACGCCCACGCGAAGATCCTCAATATCGACGCGTCGGCCGCGCTGGCGATGGACGGCGTGCTGGCGGTCGTCACCGGCAAGGACCTCGAAGCCGCCGGTCTGGCCTGGATGCCGACGCTGATGAGCGATCAGCAGATGGTTCTGCCGATCGACCGCGTCGTCTACTACGGCCAGGAGGTCGCGGCCGTCATCGCCACCGACCGCTACATCGCCGCCGATGCCGTGCTGGCTGTAGACGTGGACTACGAAGAGCTTGAGCCAGTCATGGATCCGTTCAAGGCGCTCGAGCCGGACTCGCCCCTCGTCCGCACTGACCGCGAGGACAAGACGAACCACATCTGGACCTGGAACGCCGGCAATAAGGACGAGACCGATCGCGTCTTCGCCGACGCCGAGATCGTCGTGTCGGAGAAGATGCACATCCCGCGCATCCACGTCGCCTCGATCGAGACGTGTGGTTGCGTGGCGTCGTGGGACACGGTCGCCGAGAAGCTGACCCTCTATATGACAAGCCAGGCACCGCACGCCCACCGAACCGTGTTCTCGCTCGTCTCCGGCATCCCCGAGTCGAAGATCCGCATCATCTCGCCGGACATTGGCGGCGGCTTCGGCGGCAAGGTGCCGGTCTATCCCGGCTACGTGCTGGCCACCGTCGCCTCCCTGCAGACCGGCAAGCCGGTCAAGTGGGTCGAGGACCGCACCGAGAATCTCATCGCCGACTCGTTCGCCCGCGACTACCACATCAGCGCCGAGCTGGCGGCCGACAAGGACGGTCGCATGCGCGGACTGCGGGTCAAGACGCTGGCCGACCACGGCGCATTCGACGCCGCGGCGAACCCGTCCAAGTTCCCGGCCGGCCTCTATTCCATCGGCACCGGTTCATACGACTTCGAAGCGGCCGACTTCGAGGTCTCCGGCGTCTACACGACCAAGCCGCCGGGCGGCGTCGCCTACCGCTGCTCGTTCCGCGTGACCGAGGCAGTCCACATGATCGAGCGCATGGTCGACGTGCTGGCCGACGAGCTTGGCCGAGACGCCGCCGACCTGCGCATGCAGAACTTCATCCAGCCGGACCAGTTCCCCTACAAGTCGCCGACCGGCTGGGAGTATGACTCCGGCAACTACCCGGCGGCGCTGCAGAAGGCGCTCGAAGGCGTCGGTTACCAGGAGCTACTGCGGGAGCAGGCCGAGAAGCGCGAGCGTGGCGAGCTGATGGGCATCGGCATCTCGACGTTCACCGAGATCGTCGGTGCAGGACCGTCGCACACGTTCGACATCCTCGGCATCAAGATGTTCGACTCAGCTGAAATCCGCGTTCACCCGACCGGTTCGGCGATCGTCCGCATCGGCGTCCAGACACAGGGCCAGGGGCACGAAACGACGTTCGCCCAGATCGTCGCCGAAGAGCTTGGCCTGGCGACTGAGAACATCATCGTCGAGCACGGCGATACGGACACCGCGCCCTACGGCCTCGGCACCTACGCCAGCCGCAGCACGCCGACCGCTGGCGCAGCAACGGCCGTGGCGGGCCGTAAGATCCGCGAGAAGGCGCGTCATATCGCCGCCCATCTGCTCGAATGCAGCCCGGACGACCTCACCTGGGAGGACTACGCCTTCCACGTCAAGGGCGATCCGGACCGCAAGAAGACGATGCCGGAGATCGCGTTCGCCGCTTACACCAACTTCCCGCAGGGGATGGAAGGCGGCCTCGAGGCAGTCACCTACTACGATCCGCCCAACCTGACCTTCCCGTTCGGCGCGTACATCTGCGTCGTCGATATCGATCGCGGAACCGGGCAGGTCAACGTGCGTGACTTCCTGGCAGTGGACGACTGCGGCACGATCATCAACCCGATGATCGTCAACGGTCAGGTCCACGGCGGCCTGACGATGGGGCTGGCCCCATCGCTGTACGAGGAGATCGTCTACGACGAAAATGGCAACAACCTGACCAGCACGTTCATGGACTACCTCGTCCCGACCGCGATGGAGACGCCCGCATGGCGGACCGACAAGACCGTTACCCCGTCGCCGCACCACCCAATCGGTGCCAAAGGCGTCGGCGAGAGCCCGACCGTCGGCGCGCCGCCAGCCATCGTGAACGCGGTTGTCGACGCGCTCAGCCACCTCGGCGTTCGCCACGTCGAGATCCCGATGACGCCGGCGAAGGTCTACGGGATTCTGAAGGAGAAGGGGGTGGCGGAGTAGGGACCTCACCCCCCCCCGCCCCCTCTCCTCTGAGGAGAGGGGGAAGTAACCGGAGGGATTTGCGAGTATGCCGTACTCCGATTGACAACCATCACGTTAACCACACGACACCCCCTCTCCTGTGAGGAGAGGGGGCCGGGGGGTGAGGTCCATGCCCAAGATGCTCGACATCCTGAATCGCGCAGCGGCGCTGCAACAGCAGGGCGTGCCGTTCGCGCTGTGTACGGTGACGTACTCGCAGCGTCCGACGTCGGCGCGGTCCGGTGCAAAAGCGGTCGTGACACCGGACGGCGCGATCTTCGGCTGGGTCGGCGGTGCCTGCTCGCAGCCCAGCGTCGTCCGCCACGCCCGCGAGGCGCTGGCGCTCGGCGAGCCGCGCACGATCCGCCTCTCGCCGGACGGTGATGGCGGCGGAGATCGCGACGGGCTGGTCGTGCTGGCGATGACCTGCCACAGCGGAGGGACTTTGGAAATCTTCATCGAGCCCGTGCTGCCGGAGCCATACCTGATCGTGGCCGGTGACACACCGGTCGCGCGGTCGCTGGTTGAGATCGGCCGCGCCCTCGGCTATCACACCGCCACGCTTGCCTGTCCCGGCTCTGGCGCTGATGAGGAGCACGCCGACCTTGCCTTCGATGCGCTCAGCCGCGCACGCGTGCCATTCATCGTCGTCGCCAGCCAGGGCACGCTCGACGAGGAGGCGCTGCTCGGAGCGCTGGCGCTCGATCCGCCGTACCTTGCCGTCGTGGGCAGCCGCCGCCGGATCGCGACAATGCTCGACTTCTTGCGCTCGCGCGGCGCAACCGACGAGCAGATCGCGCGCATCCACGCGCCGGCCGGCCTGGATATCCATGCCGAGTCTGCCGCAGAAATCGCGCTCAGCATCCTGAGCGAGATCACCGCAGTCCGCCGACAGGCCAACTTCACCGCGCCGGCCGTCGAAGCGCCCCCCGCAGATCCTCCCCGGATCGTCATCGACCCCATCTGCGGCATGGAAGTCGATCTCGCCACCGCCCGCTTTACCCTCGAACGCGAGGGAGAAACGCTCGGCTTCTGCTGTCCCGCCTGCCTGCGCGAGTACGAGCGACAAGAGCATCAGGCGATCTGAACCGCCAACGCGTCCACGATCAATTCGGCCAGCCCAATCCCAGTGGCACGTCACCACTGGTTCATGCCGAGGCGTTCGGCATGCCTGAATGCATCCGGCGAGACTTCGACCCGAGACATTGACAACTTGCCGTAGTCCGCCTACTATAGCGTCAGACGATATACCGCGCGACGATATAGTATGAAGGTATGGACGTGAGCGATGTGCTGGGCGGTCTCGGGCGATTCACCGAGCCGGCCCTCCTGATCCTGATTAGCCTGGCTGGTGGCGCGAAGCACGGCTACGCGATCATGCAGGACGTCGAGGACATCGCGGATACGCGGGTCGGACCGGGTACGCTGTATGGCGCGCTGGCGCGGCTGGAGTCGCGCGGCTGGATTGAGGCGCTGCCGAGCAGCGACCGTCGTCGCCCGTATCAACTCACCGCGAGCGGCGCGACTGCGTTGCGCGAGCATCTGAACAGCGTCGAGCAGTTGGCGCAGGCAGGGCTACACCGATTGGCGAACATATGACACGGCAGCAACGACGCGGCGCACGTCTTCTTCGACTCTTCCCTCGCGCATGGCGAGAGCGCTATCAGGATGAGTTTGTGGCGCTGGTCGAGGATCGCCCGGTTGGGCTGCGCGACGTACTCGACATCATCATCAGCGCGGCCGACGCGCGCCTGCGCCCAAGCTCGTGGCTCCCGGAGCGGGAGCAGCGTATCGTCCTGCAAGCTGCCGGCCCGCCGTCACATCCGCAGCCGGGGACGACACTCCGCGTCGGTGGGGATCGTCCGCCCCGACCAGAGCACAGCCGCCGCTTCTCGCGCCGCGTGTTCCTGCGCAACGCGGTCGTCGGCAGCGCCGCTGTTGCGCTCAGCGGGGCTGGAATCGCGACCTATGCATTTACGCGCCCAAATGAGACAGGTCCGTTTGGTCAACCCATCAGCGTGCCGCTGTCATTACTCCCTGCCGTCGGTGCCCCGCCGTACAAGGATTTGCAGGGTAAGTTCTGGCTGATCAACAACGACGATGGCGTGCTGGCGCTCTACTGGACCTGCCCGCACCTCGGCTGCACCGTGCCTTGGAGCGACGAGGAAGAACGCTTCCACTGCCCCTGCCATCATTCAATCTACGACCGTCACGGCGTCCGGATCGAAGGCCCGGCCCCGCGCCCGATGGACATCATGCCGATCCAGCAGGATCCGTCCGGCGCGCTCATCGTCCACACTGGCGAAATCCGTCAGCGCGACGGCTATGCGCCCGATCAGTCGCTGAGATTGTCTTAGCAACGAGCCGAAGCTCCTCAGTGGCTAGCGATACTCCCCACTAAACGCCCGCCACGCGGCAGCAGACGCATCTGCACCGTGGTAGTAGGCGTCGATCCAGCTTGGTCCCCATGAGCCGAGGTAGGAGATGGCGTAGGCGTACTCGTGGCCGTTGTGAGTGAAGACGACAATGCCGGCATCGTTCCACGTGTTGTAGGGCTCATAGACGAGGCCGATCTTGTGATACAGGACCGTGTCGTCGGGCAGCGGACCGCCGAGCGAGTACTGCTGGCCCGGGATCGCGAGCGTCATGCTCCAGAGAACGTAATCACGCCCCCAGTCGGTCAGGCCGCTGCGACCTTCCCAGATCGCGGCCAGCGCGCGGTTCATGTCGTTGGCTGTCAGCAGGTTGTCACCTTCGCCATAACCGTAATCACCCCAGTAGTCCGGCGGATGGCTGAGGATCGAGTCGGGCATCTCGAGCCGCTGCATGATCTCGTTGACGCGCCGGATGCCGGCGTTGATGTCACCGCCGCCAGCAATGCGAATAAGCTCGCGGGCCGGCGCAGTGTTGCTCGGCCCCATGGCTGAGTGGACCAGATCATCGACATCGGCGGTCGTGTACTTGCCGGCGCTGATGTCCTCAGCGATGGCGACCATGATGAAGATCTTCGGGGTGCAGGCTGCCGGTTGCTGTCGATCACCGTTGATTGAGATCGTTCGGCCCGTTTGCAGGTCAGTGACAGCGACGGCGTTCTGCCCGGCCCAGCCGCTGACCATGCCACGCAACTGCGCTTCGAGGTCGTCCATGAATGGCGAAGGGTTGGCCGGCAGCTCGATCTGTGGCGCGTTCGCTGGCGGCGCTGCGCCATAGCGCCACTGGTAATAGTGGCTGCCAACGTTGCCGGCTTCGACCTGCCAGCCGACGGGGTTGTCCGGCGTCCAGGTCAGGACGCGCCGCTCGAAGACCTGCACAAGAACGGTCTTCTCAGTGCCTCCGACGCGAACGGTGGTCCAGTACGGCTCAGTGATCGGATAGCCGGTGGCGTAGTACGGATTGGGGAAGAGCGCGGCATCGCGGTAGCGGCCATCCTCATAGACTCGCCCTGACGAACGCATGAAATCCCAGAACACGCTGGCGATTTGATGGTCGATGCCGGGAACAGCGAGGTGCTCGGCAGCCACGACGCCGTACGCCGCCAGGCCGGGATCGTCGCTAACAGCTCCAGCGCGGTCGATACGCTGAGTGATCGTCGAGCCATTTGCAAGCGGCGGGTCATTCAGGTGATTCGCGAAGCTGGCGTAGGTCGGCGCGGTTGAATCATCGAAATCGCCGGCGACGTTGATCGCTGCCGGCTGGCGATCCTCGAAGGTGTTCGCGCCGGTCTGGAGTCGGCCGGTGACGAGCTCTCTGGCCAGCAGCCCATTGGTGATGTACCAGATCGAGGATGGGTCGGCGGCCGGATCGGTCGCAACCTCCATGCGGCTCTTCTCGAAGTAGCGCACCGTGCGCGTGCCGTTCGGCGCGTCGGTCGCTGCTTCAGTCGTTTCGTCAGTGAGCGCCGGGCCCCACATCCAGGTGCGGCTGAGCATGCCGGCAGCAACGGGGGCATCGGTGCGTTGCCAGGTGCGCGTGATGGCGTCGTTCCCGGCAAATGCGGCTGCCGGACTGAGCAGCAAGCCGCCAATCACCATCCACACGGCGAGTGCAGACGTTATCAACCACCGGCCACGGCTACCCATGTCGCGCTCACATCCTGTCATTGGGCGAGGCTTCGCCAGATGCACTGTCTGTGCAGCGTAGCGAGAGGAACAGATTTCGGCAAGGGGCAGTTAGCGCTGACCGGCCTCCCAGAGCTGCCGGGTGAGCAATGCCTGTCCAATATGCTCGCGCGCATGCTCCAGTGCGTGGATCGCCATCCAGGCGCCGGAGCGTGAGGTGTCGCCGCGCGCGATGTCAGCGGCGAGGGCATCGTCAGTCAGATCACCCAGCCAGTTGTAGACCTCGGTCGTCGTCTCATCGATCTGGGCGATGAACTCGTCGGCACTGCTGACCTCGACGGCAAAGTGCGACTCGCGGTCACGATCGAGCGTGACGCCAACGGAGCCAGCGACGAGGAAGCGCTCAGCGTCGAGGGCGTGCGAGAGCATCTGGGCAATCGAGTTGGTGTCCTTACCATCGATTGGCTTCCAGTTCAGGGCTTCGGCACTGAGGCCATGAACGATCTCGCGCATGGCGAGCTTCTGATCGGCGAACAAATCACGGAGCGCGGTTGCGACAGCATTCATGCGTGTCTCCTCGACTTTGCCGACGCAACCTGTGCGACCGGCGTGCTGCTTAGCCACCATCCAGCACGAAGGAGAGGTAGCTCTCGTAGCGCGCCGGATGAATGTCGCCAGATTCAACGGCGGCGCGAACCGCGCAGCCGGGCTCGTTGACGTGGCGGCAATCTGCATAGTAGCACGATCCGATATATGGTCGGAGTTCAGGGTAGAGCTGGTCGAGGTTAGCCATATCAACACCCCACAGCTGCAAGGCGCGGATACCGGGAGTATCAGCGACAAACGTATCGGGCCCGATCTGGAAGAGCGTCGTCCATGTCGTCGTGTGGCGGCCCTTGCCAGTTGCGCTGGAGATCTCACCGGTCCGCTCGGCCAGACGTTCCGGTGCGATAGCGTTGAGCAGGCTGGACTTGCCAACGCCGGACGGCCCAGCAAATGCGCTGACCTTGCCCTCAAGGTGCCGGCGGAGCTCATCCAGCCCGACACCGGTTCGCGCACTCGTCTCGACGACCGGATAGCCTGCTGCGCGATACGGCTCCTGGAAGCGGGCGATATCACCCGGTTCAGCCAGATCGACCTTGTTGACGCAGAGGATCGCGTCGATCCCGCGCGCCTCTGCGATCAGCAGGAAGCGATCGACCAGCCGTGGATGCGGCTCCGGATGGTGGATCGCAAAGACGGCGACAAGCTGGTCCGGGTTAGCGACGATCACCTGCTCGACATCCGAAGTGCCGCGAGCCAGACGCGAGAGAGTACGCACACGCGGCTCGATCTTCTCAATCACACCTTCGGGTGGGTCAGTCTCCGGCGTCGTGAGGGTCGCAGTCACGCGGTCGCCGACGGCTGCCGGATCGGTTCCGCGACGCGGCCGCTTGAGCATGCCCCGCAGCGTGCAGCGAAGTATCCCTGCATCGGTCGAGACATCGTAATACAGGCCATAGCCGCGCACGATGACGCCGGTCAGCGTACTACCGGGTTCCATAGCGCTCAGTCTGGGCAATCACACCTCCATGTATTGCGCGGTCGAGCCGCGCGGGATAACCATGTCGTTCACCAGTGCATTCCCGAGAGTATATGGGTGCGGCAGTTGCCGTGTCCGGTTTGGATTCGCTCGCGCTTCGGGCTATCCTTCGCGATTGGCTCGCCGCAATCCGGCGCGTGCAAGAACACTATGCCAACGGTTCCAAAACGATGGAGCCAAACTATAGGGGGCAATCGTCGTGCTGAGCGGCCTGCAGGATCAGATCATTCGCATTGTTGACACATTTGGGTATCCCGGCATCACGGGGCTGATCCTGGCTGAGACGGTCTTTCCTCCGATACCGTCCGAGCTCATCCTGCCGCTGGCCGGTTTCCTGGCCGGGCAGGGGCACCTGACGCTGATTGGCGTCATGCTCGCCGCTACCATCGGCTCTGTCATCGGCGCGCTGCTGCTCTATGGGCTCGGCCTCTGGTTCGGCCAGGAGCGCCTGTATGCCTTCATTGGCCGGTTTGGCCGCTTCTTCCTCTTGAAGCCAACCGACCTCGACCGCGCGAACGGCTGGTTCGAGCGCCACGGCGGCAAGGCAGTGACGATCGGGCGCGTCATTCCGGTTGTCCGCAGCCTCATCTCGTTGCCGGCCGGTGTGACGCGAATGCCGCTCGTCCCGTTTATCATCTACACCGCGATCGGCAGTGCGATCTGGAATGGCATGCTGGTCGGGTCAGGCTGGATACTTGGCAACCAGTGGGAACGCGTTGCCGGGGTTGTGGAGTATTTCCAGTATGTGGTTATTCTGGCGGTACTCGTTGCGGTGACCTGGTTTGCCTGGTCGCGGCGCAACGAATGGCGCGTCTGGTGGATCCGCAAGTAGCGGAAAGCCGGCCCAATTCCATTTCGTTTCATTTGAATGGTTTCCCAAGCAGGGAATCACTCTCTTCCCTTCCTGTGACTACGATTCACAATATGGATCGTTGTTCGGGTAGTGTCCGGCTGCAGACGGGCGACCTGGTTGAACGCGCCAGAGGGTGACACCGGTAACCTCTGGTGTGAAGGGGGGAGTCGCCAATGATGGCGGACTTCGAGATGTCATTGTCCGGAGAGGAATTGCCGGAAGAGGTGATCCGCTCGGCGCTTGCGCGTGCGATGCTCGCGGCCCACGGAGCACAGATCGACACGGCGCGTGGTGAGCTGACTCTCCGGGTCACCGGGATTGACTGGTGGGATATCGCGCTCGACACTCAGATTCTGATCGACGCTGAATGGGGCGGTGACGAGAACGATGCGCTGGTCGCGTTCGATTTCGGCTCCGGCGAGTGGGCTGTTGTCCGCTTCGATCTGCTGGGTCGACAGGTACTCACTGCCATTGTGCCGATGAACGAGCAGGACGAGCAGTTCCGCCAGCTCATCCGAAGCTGGATCTGGGAGAACGGCTGGCCGCGCGGGCAATTTCCGCACGCGTTCGCGTCGACCGCTGTCGGCGAAGCGTGGCTGTGCCGCGAGCTGGTCGTCGCTATGCGCGGCAACGGCCCCGAGCTGGCCGACACGATCGAGCGCGCCGGCGAGGCACGGCTGGACCAGCACGCCGCCTATGAGCTCTGGGATCACGCTGTGGTGATCGAAGGCGATGGACCGCCATTTGAGCTGTTCACCTGGGACGCTCGCGGTGTTGATGGGGCATTCGCCAACTGGCAGCAGGGGCGCACGATTTCCTGGGACGATACCGGTCAGCCATTGCAGACCGATGACCCGCTGCGCCTCTGGCTCGTCTGCCAGTACCTGACGATCTCCTGACCGGTCGCGATACGATCGCTCACGCAGCCGAACGAACCGATTACCGAGGATGGACGAGCACGAGGAGGACGCCCTGATGGCTACCGACGACCGCGAGCGGCTCATCGCTCACCTGACTGAGCTGGCCGGAGACCCGACACGCTGGGCGACGGCGGACTCCGATGAGCTGTGCCAGGCGGCCTTCTTCGGTCTGATGCATTACGGCGCTACAAACGATCCGGAGGAGGTGACGCAACTCGTCCCGCTCTACAACGCCGTCGTGGAACGCACAGCCGTCGAGGAGCGGATAGAGCTGCTGCAGCAAGTGACATCCGCAGTCGAGCAGCAGGCGGTGTCGGGCAACGCGCTCATGCCGTTCCTCATCGTCGATCCCGCGCACCAGATCGTGTCCACCGCAGCGCTCAATCTCGCCGTACTGACGCCCGGCGACGACCCGCTGACCGGGCCACGCGAGGTCCTCCGAATCGCGGTTGATCATGTCGATGACACTCGGCAGAACACGCGGACGAGTATTCTCGCCGGACTGATGCTGCTGGGGGATCGGCGCGTGCTTGAGATGCTCGGGCCGTGCTGGGAGCTCGTCGACGCCGAGCATCGCCACGATCTTGCACGGGCGACCTCCGGCTACATCTACGCTGCCGTTGTCGATTACTACCTCGACTGGCTGGATGCCTGCCTCAAAGCCGGGGACGAGTCATTGTTTGGCAACGTCGCGGCCCAGCTGGCGCGGATGCCGATGAAGGAAGCCGGGGCACGCAAGGTCTTCGAGATGGAGCGGATCATGCCGGCCTGGCTCGCGCCGGACGGCGTGCCGATCCGCTACAAGCAGACCTGGGGTATCAACGAGTACGCTCGCCTGATCGAGCCGCGATTCCGCGATCTGCTGGCTCGCGAGACGGAGCCCAAGGTCCTGCCAATGGTGATGCAGATGTGGGGATTGTCGGCCTGAGTGGGGCAACCGGATCATTCCACAGGACCGTTCGACGAGTGAAAACGAGGACGGAACATGAGAGTCCCGTCCTCTTGCATTAACCGATCTGGCGCATCGCCGAGCGCGCTGCCTCAAGCGTGCGATCAATATCAACGCTGGTGTGCGCGGTGGAAAGAAAGCCAGTCTCGAACTGCGACGGCGCGAGGTAGATCCCCTGTGCCAGCATCGCCTGGAACCAGCGGCCAAACCGATCGGTGTCGGCAGTTGCGGCATCGTCCCACGAGTGGACCGGTCGATCTGCGAAGAACATGCCGAACAGGCTGCCGACCCGGGCGGTTTGCACTGGAATCCCGGCGTCCGACGCAGCCTCGGCAAAGCCGGCGATCAGCCGCGCGGTCGCCTGCTCAAGTGCCTCAAACACTCCAGGCTCGCCGATAGCACGAAGCGTCTCGATCCCGGCGGCAACAGCGAGCGGATTGCCGGAGAGTGTACCCGCCTGATACATCGGTCCTGCCGGCGCAACCTGCTGCATGATCTCGCGCTTTCCGGCGTAGGCAGCAAGCGGCAACCCGCCGCCGATCACCTTGCCGAGCGTAACGAGGTCCGGCTCAATGCCGTAGAGCGCCGCCGCGCCACGAGGCCCAGCCCTGAATCCGCACAACACCTCATCGAAGATCAGCAGAGCGCCGTGGCGGCTCGTGATGTCGCGCAGGCCGTCGAGGAAACCGGGCACTGGCGGCACAAGCCCCATGTTGCCGGCGACAGGCTCGACGATGATTGCCGCGATCTCACGACCGAATCGAGCGAACAGCTCCTCAACAGAGGCGAGGTCGTTGTAGGTGGCAACCAGTGTGTTCGCCGTCGCTCCTGCCGGAACGCCGGGGGAATCGGGCAGACCCAGCGTTGCTACGCCACTGCCAGCCTGAACGAGGAGCATGTCGGCGTGGCCGTGGTAGCAGCCGGAGAATTTCACGATCCGGTCGCGCCCGGTTGCGGCGCGCGCGAGGCGTAGCGCCGTCATCGTCGCTTCGGTGCCCGATGAGACGAGGCGCACCATCTCAGCGCCAGGGACGAGGCCGATCAGCATCTCAGCTAGCTCAGTCTCGGCCTCCGTCGGCGCGCCGAAGCTCGCGCCGTTCGCAGCCGCGCGCGAGACGGCCTCGACGACGGCAGGATAGGCATGGCCGAGAATCAACGGCCCCCACGACAGGACATAATCCAGGTACTCATTGCCGTCGATGTCGCGGACATGTGCGCCGGCGCCACTGGCAATGAAAACAGGTTGGCCGCCCACGCTGCGAAATGCACGGACGGGGGAGTTCACGCCCCCCGGGGTGACTTGTGTCGCGCGCTCGAATGCGGCGATCGACTTCGCGTGGGTGATTGATCCTGCTTTCGACATTGGTGACTTCTCCTGTTCAGCATTGTCTGCTCGTTCCTGGCGCGCATGCCGTGCGCTGAGGGTTGACTACAGGTGAATCCGCGCAGTGGTTGGCGGCGCGTAGAACGCTCGCGGTTGCGTGCTGCCAGAGCGGCTCAGCAGTGTCCACGCGCCTAGTCCGCGGGATCGTCAGAGGGCATTGGAAGGCCGAAGAGCTCGGCGGCGGTGCGTGCGGTGGACTCGTAGTGCCCGTTGGCGGCGGCAGAGCGCAGAGTGACGAGCGGCTGGTGGAGCATTTTGCCAACGATGCCGACGCTCAGTGCACGCACGACCTCACGATCGCGCTCCGACAAATGTCCGAGCCGGCGCAGCGCGCGCTCCAGCTCGGCTTCACGAATCTCCTCGGCGTGTTGCTGGAGTGCGCAAATAGTCGGTACCGCCCGACGGGTTCCCAGCCACTCATCGAAGTGATCGACGGCCTGGTCAATCAGCTGCTCGACGCGGACGACCTCGCCATCGTAGCTTCGGCGTGCGGAGTCAGCGATCTGCTCCAGGTCATCGACGGTCCGCAGTCGGATATTGGGGTGATCGGCAAGCGCCGGATCGACGGTTCGCGGCACGCCGAGATCAACAACGAGCAATGGCGCGCCTCGTCGTCCCCGGAGTATCGGCAGAATGTCCTGGCTGAGGATGAAGTCGGGAGTGCTAACGGCCGAGAAGACGACGGCAGCGTCGGCCAGCTCATCGGCCATGCCGGCCAGCGCAACGAAGCGCCCCTCAACCGCCGCCGCCAATGCCTGCCCGCGTGATGCTGAGCGATTGACAATTACCAGATCGGCCGTGTTGGCCGTGCGAAGGACTCGCGCGGCGATCGTGCCAATCTCGCCAGCGCCCAGCAGCACGACGCGCCGACCGGCCAGCGTGCCAAGCTCGCGGATCGCAAGATCAATCGCTGCGTGCGCGATCGAGAGTCGGTTGCGCGCGATGCCCGTGGTCGTCCTGGCCAGCTTGCCAACGCGCAACGCGTCCGTGTAGAGGCGCGTCAGCACTGGTCCGGCGGCCGCTAACTCACGCGCAGTCGCGAGCGCGTCCTGCACCTGGGTGAGGATCTGCGGCTCGCCCAGCAACATCGAATCCAGCCCACAGCTCACCCGGTAGAGGTGGCGAACAGCATCAGTATCTGCATGCAGATAGGTCGTGGCTGCAACAACGCTTGCCGACAGGTCGCGTGCGCCAACGAGGAACTGACGCAGCTCTTCGCCACCATCCGCGTCACTGTCGAACAACCCGTAAATCTCGGTGCGATTGCAGGTTGAGAGGATGACCCCCTCATGCGCAACCGCTCCAAGCTGGCGGACGCCGTCGCCGAGATCGTCGTTGCCAAAGGCCAGCCGTTCGCGGACCTCAATCGACGCGCGCTCGTGATTCGTCCCCAGCATCCAGAGTCGCACTGGGTGCGTGCCCTCTCGTCTCCACCTATGCCCGATGGAAATCTGCGCAAACCTCGGCACAATTAGGTGCCGCTCAAGGGTTACCGATTCCATGCGCGTGCGTCAAGTGGCCCGGCAGAGCTTCCGCCCGAATCACTGCGTCCAGACCGTCTTTGCATGCGCGCCCAACCCGATATGGCCCGTTGCCGACGGAGGCCCTGTCCACTTCCCGACCATCGGGACAGGTGCAAATCACTTCGGAACCCGTATCATTCGGAATACGAATTGATCGCGCCGCGAGGGAACTTCGCAATGCCAGACGATGACGATCGTATTTCCGAAGCCCTGTCAATCCTGCCAGTGATCGGACGGCGCCTCTACGCGTCCCTGATGGAGCACCCGATGAACTCGGGGCGCTCGCTCGGGCAGGTCAAGGCACTCGGATTCCTGCATCGGACCGGGGCAGCTACGCTCGGTGATCTCGCACGCGGTCTGGGAATCTCGCTTCCAACAGCATCGGAGCTCGTCGATCGGCTGGTCGAGGATGGACTCGTGATCCGCGAAATCGATCGTGCGGATCGCCGGCGGGTACGGATCGATCTCACGCCACTCGCGCACGACCTCGGCAAGCAGTTCCATGCTATGCGCCGCGCTCAGGTGCGGGTGGCGCTGGAGTCGCTCACTGCGGAGCAACAGGCGGCATTCGTGCCGGCACTCCGGGCACTGGCGATGGCGATGGAGCGTGATCCGCACAATCTCCCCGACTGCCCGGAGGCAACTGGCTCACTGCCGCCACCCGATACACCCGCACCATCGGCGTAGATCGCGTGCTGCGCTGGTCGTCAATTCCCATACACCTGACGAAGGAGCATCATGGCAACAACCGTCTCCCCGCGCCCGGCAACAATGCCGGAAGACGCGGAAGCTGAACCGACCCACAATCCCTGGCTCATCCTGGTCGTTCTGTGCGCAGCAGTCTTCATGCTGCTGCTGGACTCGACCGTCGTGAACATCGCGCAACGCAAGATCCAGATCGGCCTCGGCGCAACACTCGCCGAGATCCAGTGGGTGCTGGATTCCTACATCCTGGCCTACGCAGTCCTGCTGCTCTCGTTCGGTCGCCTCGGCGATATCTTCGGGCGTAAGAAGCTGTTCATCGTCGGCATGGCGATCTTCACGGCTGCATCGGCACTCTGCGGCGTATCGAGCTGGCTCGGTGATCTTGTCGGGATTTCCGGTGTCAACGCGCTCATTCTCGCGCGTGTGCTGCAGGGTGTCGGCGGCGCGTTCATGATGCCGCAGACTCTCTCGCTGATTACCGTCGTCTTCCCGCCAGACAAGCGCGGCGCAGCAATGGGCATCTGGGGCGGCATCGTCGCGCTCGGTGCTGTCATCGGCCCGATCGTCGGCGGCTTCATTGTGACTGACTACGCCTGGGAGTGGGTCTTCCTGATCAACGTCCCGGTCGGTATCGTGGCAATCCTCGCGACGATTGCCATCGTGCCGGAGTCGGTCGATCCCTCAGCCAGTCGGCGTATCGACTGGGGCGGCGTCGTGCTTTCCGGGACAGGGATATTTGCCATTGTCTACGCGCTCATCGAAGCAAACAGCATGGGCTGGACCGATCCGCTGATCGTCGGATTGTTCATCCTCGGCGTTGTGCTGCTGGTGGCGTTCGTCTGGTGGGAAAAGCGCCTCGCCGACCCGCTGATGAAGCTCGAGCTATTTGCGCTACGCAACTTCTCGGTCGGCAACGTGATCGCGTTCGTCGTCGCCTTCGGCATGCTCGGCATCTTCTTCCCAATGACGCTATTCCTGCAGGGCGTCCTCGGCTTCTCCCCGATTCGCGCCGGCATGACGATGATCCCGATGTCGCTGATGATCATGGTCGTAGCACCGTTGAGCGGGCGATTCTCGGACCGCATTGGTGCGCGCTGGATTCTGACCGGCGGGCTCGTCCTGATTACCGTCGGTATCCTGCTAATCATCTCGTCGATCGACACCTCAACGACCTGGAAGTCGCTTCTCCCGTCGCTGATCGTGACCGGCACCGGCATGGGCATGACCTTCGCGCCGATGACGGCAGCGGCGATGCGCGAGGTCCCACCACGGATCGCCGGAAGTGCTTCCGGTATTCTGAACACGACGCGCAACGTCGGACAGGTGCTCGGCATCGCGGTGCTCGGCTCGCTCCTGCAATCGTGGGTCGGCATCTACGCCAGCGATCGGCTTGACGGCGTCGCGCTCGATCCGGCGGTCCGCGAGCGGCTGATCGTTGCGATCAAGAGCAGCCAGTTCGAGCTCGTGCAGCAGATCGTGCCGCAGGAGCAGGCAGCGCTGCTCCCGCAGATCTTCCATGACATTCAGCTGGCATTTGTCTCCGGCATTCACAACACCTTCCTCGTAAGCGCCGGAATCTGCGCCCTGGGGGCGGTGACTGCGCTGCTGATTCGGAACGACGTGTAAGGTCAACGCAGGCGGGGCGTCAGCCATAACGTCCCGCTTGCTACCGACACTCGCCACGTTCGGCAACATCGGCGATGATCTGAACGGCGATACCGCCGCAAGACGAATCCGGCGCTAGGGGGAGTGGTGGATGGCGTGAGCGACACACGACGACAGCGAGACTTCTGGTCGCGACTGCCGCGTGGGCTGGCAGCCTTTCGCTATCGCAACTATCGCCTGTTCTGGTTCGGGCAGCTCATCTCGGTCACCGGCACGTGGATGCAGTCGCTGGCGCAGTCGTGGCTGGTGCTCTCGCTCACAACGTCCGCGTTCCTCCTTGGCCTGGTAAGCGTCTTTCAGTTTGCGCCTGTGCTGGCGATCGGACTCTTCGCCGGTGTGCTCGTTGACCGCGTGCGAAAGCGCAATCTGCTGGTTGTAACGCAGGCGCTCTCTGGCTTGCTAGCCGGGCTACTGGCTGTACTCACCTGGACGGACCGCATCGAGCTCTGGATGGTCTATGCCATCGCGTTCTGCCTGGGTACCGTCAACGCGTTCGACATGCCGACGCGACAGGCGTTCGTCGTTGAGATGGTCGGTAAAGACGACCTGATGAACGCGATTGCCTTGAACTCATCGCTGTTCAACGCTGCCCGCATCATCGGTCCGGCAGTGGCGGGTGTCCTGCTGGCGGCCGTCGGCCCGGCTGCAGCATTCGGGATCAACTCGCTCTCGTATCTCGCGGTGATCACCGGCTTGTTGATGATGAAGCTCGGTCCCCACGTGGACGTCGTACGCGGTCGTGGCCTGCAGCAGCTCCGCGAAGGCCTGAGCTACGTGCGATCGACCGAGAACATTCTTCGGCCGATTCTTCTGGTTGGCCTGATCGCGACATTTGGCATGAACTTCAACGTCTGGATCCCGCTACTGGCGAAGCAGGATCTCAATAGCGGCGCTGGCGGTTTCGGACTGTTGATGGCAGCGTCCGGCGTCGGATCGCTCGCTGGCGCGTTGGCGCTGGCATTCCTGGTGACGTCAGTGAAACGCTGGATGCTGTTCACAACAGCCGGCATCCTCGGCGGCCTCGACATCGTTCTCGCTGTCGCCGGCGCGGTTCCGCTGGCTATTGGCCTTGCAATGCTCATTCTTGCCGGCATTGGCTTCTGCTCGACGACGACGATGGCAATGGCGAACACAACCGTACAAACGAGCGCGCCCGACGAATTACGCGGTCGGGTGATGAGCGTCTACACGACCGTGTTCGCCGGCACAGCGCCCTTCGGAGCGCTGATCTCGGGTGCAATCGCCAGCAGGTTCGGTACGCCGACATCGCTCCTCATCGGCGGGGTCGTGACGATGGCAGCGGTCGCCACTGTCGCCTTCTGGAATCAGCTGCGTGGAGGTTTCCCGGCCCGGGCGCAGCAGGTGAAGTGAGATTGTTGCACCAAAGGGCGTACGAATCTGCACACAGTGGAATTCGGGTGCGAGCGGCATCTACCCCCTTTCCATAGTCGGTATAGCGCGGTGCTATGGGCAGACCGCGAGATGCCAGCGCCGCTCCTTACGCTGATCCCACTCAATGGGCCGTGATAAGGTCGCGGAGCACGGCCGGCACAGGGTCAGTCGAGGGAGAGAGGAATGCTTCGCGATGAAAGTCGCTTACGTTTTCAGCACGTCCGGCCATACCGCCAGCTATAAGCTGGGCAAGATGATCCTGCCGCAGCTGGAGGAGGGCCGGCACGGAGTTGAGGTCGTCGGAATGATGTTTTTCGACGACAACACCTACGTCCTGCGTTCGGGTGATCCGGTTGGGGAGCGGCTGGCGAAAGTAGCAGCTGAGCAGAACATCCTGCTGATGCTGTGCGACCAGTGCGCAATCGAGCGTGGTCTTGCGACGGGCGAGCCGGGCGATTGCCAGGTGAGCGGTACCGTTGCCGGAGTGCAGGTGGGCTGCTTCCCCGACCTTTACGGGGCTCTGGCCGGCAATCCCCCGGATCACGTTATTACGCTGTAGCAACGAGCATTTATGCCGTCGGCGTTGCCTCGTCATCGCTGACTGCGAAGCGCAACAGCGCCGCCACGCCGCCCATCTCGTCGAGCGCCAGCGCGGCTTCGGCGCGTGGCATCGGGTCGGTCGCGTCCGGCACATCGTCGGGCGTGACCGGATCGGCCGGCACATCGGACTGGACGATCTCAATGTCGGCAGCCTGGCTGAGCGCCAGCCGCAACATCGCCTCGGCCAACGGAACCTGCACGATGTCGCCGACGTTCCCACCGGCCGGATGGCGGCGCGGTGGCGATCCGGCTCCGAAGACATGCAGGTTGAAATCAGCCCAGCCGTCGCCCTTGAAATCGTCGTTCATGATCAATGTCATGACCTGCCCGGATTGCAGCGCCGCAAGCACATCATCCACCCCAACCGCGGTGCGCTGGCCAGGCCCGCGATGATCCTGCACCATCTGGATGGCGTCCTGCTCTTGCTGGCGCTCAACCTGCTCGATCACGTCGGCCGTTGCACTAGCGACCTGTGACGGCGTCGCCTCCATACCGAGACTGATATGGCCGACTATGCGGTCGCGGACGGTCTGCGGCAGCTCGCTGTCGAGCGCGCTTGCCATCGGCTCACCCGCAGCAACAACAACGTGATTAACACCCGCTGCATCCAGCCGGGCGCGGATCTCTTCGCCGACCTCCTTGGCGAAGTTCATCACGCGCTGCTCGGCGGCATTCTGGTAACGGCGCTGGGACCAGCCGCCCTGTTGCTGATGGCGCGGCCAGTCGCTCCCGATCATCGTTGACTGGCGACGCGCGATCCCCTGCTGGAACAGCTCCAACCTGGCTTCCTGCTGGTCAGCCAGGATGACGGCGTATAGCCCGTAATCATCCGCAACCTCGATGAGCGGTCGAAGTGATGGAAGCGGACCAGTTGTCAGTTCCGTCTCAACCGGGATGGCCAGCGCAAACGGCTCAAACACGTTACGCGCCGAGCAGGCGACGATGACAATCCCTTGCGTCGTGTCGTCAACCGTCTCCAACCAATCGTTGATCCGCTCGACGTCGGCACTCAGGCTCTCGAACGGCGGCGTATGAGCCTCCAGACTTTCGAGAAGCTCCTGCGTCTGATCATCAAACACCCGGCGTGCCGGTCGAAGATCCGGCCGCTGGCCGTCTGGTCGCCAGTCGAGGCAGACCGTGAAATAGGGTGCATCGAGCGCTGGCTCCAGCGCCGCCAGGCGATTGATCCCGCGCGCCAGATTGATATCCAGCGGCACATCGAAGCGGTTGTCGTCAACTTGCTGAAGTGGATTCACAGTCATGAAGGCGCCTGCTTTCGTGATAGGTGCGGATGTCGGCAACGGTGGCCTCCCACGCTCATCCGGCGGCAAGGACCGTGCCGCCAGCAACAGAGACAGCGACGAATCGGACGGATGAGGGTATCCTGTCGCGCCGGAGAGCGGTGAGTTCGCCGACGACGTAATGAAGGGGAGTCCGCGTTGAAAGTAGGCACGATTCTGATGCTCGGCGGGAGTGGAGAAACTCCGGACCCGCGACCGTACGCTGAGGTGCGCGATCAGGCATTACAAGCGGAGCAGGATGGTTTCGATTCGGTCTGGGTCTATGACCACTTGCTGTATCGCTTCCCTGACACGCCGGAGTTCGGCATCTGGGAAGGCTGGACGATTCTCTCGGCTCTGTGTGAAGCGACCAGCCGGGTGGAACTGGGGCAGCTGGTCATGTGCGCCGCCTGGCGCAATCCGGCACTGCTGGCCAAGATGGCGATCACAGCCGACGAGGTGTCTGGCGGTCGGGTGATCCTCGGCCTGGGCGCAGGCTGGCACCAGCCGGAGTTCGAAGCCTTCGGCTACCCGTTCCACCATCTTGGCACGCAGTTCGAAGAAGCGCTCTCGATCATTCGGCCACTCCTGAGGGATGGCACGGTCGACGTGCAGGGTGCGTTCTTCTCGGCCAACAATGCCGCCATGCTCCCGCGCGGCCCGCGACCCGGAAACCCGCCGGTGCTGATCGCTGCGCGCGGACCGCGCATGCTTCGACTCACCGCCGAGCATGCCGACATGTGGAACGCCGCCTGGTTCGGCGGCACGCGTCTCTTTGAGGAGCAGCTGGCGAAGATGACCGCCGCCTGCGACGAGGTCGGGCGCGATATCTCGACCCTGGGGGTGACGGTCGGCATCAATGTCGCCTTCAGCCACCTCGGTGAGACGGCGGGCGATGGGCACGATCCGGACAAGGTCCTGCTCGGCAGCCCGACCGAGGTCGCACACGGCCTGAAAGCGTTTGCCGATCTGGGTGTAACGCATGCCATCTGCAACCCCACTCCGCACATTCCGGCCGGATTCACGGCACTCGGCGAGGCGCTCGCCATCTACCGCACACTCTAGAACACGCCCGACGACAGGCTGATTGCACCCCGGCCTGTCGTCCGGTAACATTGACACATGAATAGAAACTCATATATTGAGACCCAGTATCAATACACGTCAGATCGAATCGGGCTTCTCTGGTCGCAGAGAGAGGTGGGCGACCGTGGCTAGACCGCGCAAGGTCGATCAGCTGCGACCGCCATCCCCGGCGACGGCTGAGGTTGTCCACCTTGAGGCAGTGCGGGCAGCCCGGCAGGCGGTGCCTTCGGAAGTGGTACTCAGCGGAACGAGCGAGCTGTTCGGCGCACTGGCTGATCCCACCCGTCTGCGGATTCTGGCCGCGCTCGCCGCACAAGAGCTGTGCGTCGGCGACGTCGCCGCAATCGCCGGTCTGAGCCAGTCCGCCGCGTCGCATCAGCTGCGCATCCTGCGCGACCGCGGTCTGGTGCGCTTCCGACGCGAGGGACGCCTCGCCTATTACGCGCTCGATGATGACCACGTTGTCGGCCTGCTGGGTCAGGCACTCGAACACGTACAGCACCGGATGGAGGACGACGCATGAGCGCGACAGTTCGCTCAGCCACGGCACGACTCCCACTGTCTGGCCTGCTCACGCCCGAAGTGGCCGCCTGCGGACACTGTCTCGATCGCCTGGTTAGGAGCCTGCGCGCTATGACTGGCGTCGCCAGCGCCGATCTGGAATCCAGCGGCGTGGCGCTCGCGCTCGCCTACGACCCGGCACTCACATCGACCGCCGTTCTGGAAGATGCCGTCCGAGCCGAGGGTCGCGGTCTTGCCACCGAATTCGTGCACGAAGTGTGGCCCGTCGAGGGCATGGATTGCGCCGACTGCGCACGCAACATCGAGCGCGGTGTCGCGCGGCTGGCCGGTGTCCAGAGTGCCGAGGTGAACTTCGCTGGTGCCCGGCTGGCGGTCGAATACACCGCTGCCACAACCAACCCGACGACAATTGCGCGAACTGTCCAGTCGATGGGCTATCGGTTGGGACATGACGACGCGTCTGATACGTCATCCGGGCGACTGCGCGGCATGCTTAGCGACCGCAAGAACCTGCTCGTGGCTATTGGACTGGCGCTCACAGTTGTCGGCATCGCGCTCGCTGTCGCCGGTGCGCCCGAATCGGTCTCAATCACTGCCTGGTCAGCGGCTGTCGTTGTTGCCGGCTGGCCGGTTGCTCGCAAGGGCATCGCGACAGTTCGGGCGACACATCGCCTGGACATCAACGCGCTGATGATGATCGCCGTAATCGGCGCAGCTCTGATCGGCGAATGGCTTGAGGCTGCGACGGTCGTCGTCCTCTTCTCGCTTGGCGAAGCGCTTGAGCGCTATACGATGGACCGTGCGCGCAACTCGATTCGCTCGCTGATGGCACTCGCTCCGGCCGAAGCACTGGTGCGCCACGACGACCATGAGCATCGTGTGCCGGTTGCCGAAGTCTCGCCCGGCGACGTGGTGATCGTTCGTCCGGGCGAGCGCCTGCCGATCGACGGCGTCATCGTCGCCGGAGCGTCAGCCGTGAATCAGGCACCCGTCACTGGCGAGAGCATCCCGGTCGACGTTGCGCCCGGGACGAGCGTCTTCGCTGGAACCATCAATGGCCAGGGTGTCCTTGATGTGCAGGCGACCCGCAAGGCTGCCGACTCGACGATTGCCCGGATCATTCGGATGGTCGAGGCGGCACAATCGCAACGCGCGCCGTCGCAGCGCTTCGTCGATACCTTCGCGATGTACTACACGCCAGCCGTCATTGCGATCGCCGCTGCGGTCGCCATCCTGCCGCCGTTGCTTGCTGGCGGCGACTGGTCCGGTTGGTTGTATCGCGCGCTGGTGCTGCTAGTGATCGCTTGCCCTTGCGCGCTCGTCATCTCCACACCGGTATCGATCGTGGCCGCGATTTCGGCAGCCGCGCGGAGTGGCGTGCTGATCAAGGGTGGCGCGCACCTTGAAGCTGCTGGCAGCCTGCGGGCGCTCGCGTTCGACAAGACCGGCACGCTGACCGTCGGGCAGCCGCGGGTCGTCTCGATCGAACCGCTTGATGGTCGGTCGGACGACGATCTCCTCGCGCTCGCTGCAGCTGTTGAGCGCTATTCCGAGCACCCGCTCGGCGATGCAATCGTCGCTGCGGCCCATGAACGCAAGATTGACGTTGCCAGCCAGACGGTAGCCGACATCAGCGCCACCATTGGCCGCGGCATTAGCGCGCGCGTTGGCGACAGACTCGTCCGAATCGGCTCACGCACTATGCTGTCTGCCGACCTTGCTTCGTCGATGGAAGATCGACTCGTTGCGCTCGAAGAGCACGGCCAAACGACCGTTCTCATCGAAGAGGCCGGGCAACTGGTCGGCATCATCGGATTAGCCGACCAGGTACGTCCCGATGCGCGCGAGGCCGTCGCCGCGATTGAGCGCGCCGGCATTCGAGAGACCGTGATGCTCACCGGCGACCGCCCGGCCGTCGCCCACGCCATTGCGCAGCAGGCGGGCGTCAATGATGTCCGCGCCGGACTGCTGCCGGACGACAAGGTCACAGTCATTGAAGAGCTGCTGGAGCGCCACGGACGCGTCGGCATGGTTGGTGACGGCGTCAACGACGCGCCAGCGCTGGCCCGCGCCACAGTTGGCATTGCGATGGGCGCAGCCGGAACTGACACAGCGCTTGAGACAGCCGACATCGCGCTCATGGGCGATGACCTCGGCAAGCTCGCGTTCACTATCCGCCTATCGCGTTCGGCCAAGCGCGTGATCGCCCAGAACATCGGCTTCGCATTGGTCCTGAAGGTCGTCTTCCTCGCGCTCGCGGTCGGCGGCGCAGCGACCCTCTGGGAAGCGGTCTTCGCTGACGTCGGCGCTTCACTGATCGTGATTCTTAACGGCATGCGCTTGCTGCGACAGGGAGAGTGACCTCACCCACCCCCGGCCCTCCCTCTCCCGCGGGAGAGGGAGGCTAGCTTGGTTCTCGCTCGCGGGTGACATTGAAAAACATGGCGCTGTTTCGTGGCCACGTTGCTCGCTCTACACCACGACCTTCTCGCGATATGCGGCCGGACGGCGGTTGGCGAGGGAGGGGAGCTGGGTGCGGATCTTCCGCAGCGCGTCAAAGTCGAGGTCAGCGACGACGACACCTTCGCCATTTGAAGCGTCAGCGACGACGGTGCCCCACGGATCGATGATCAGGCTGTGGCCGTAGCACTGCGCGTTCGGCTCGTGCGGCCCGAACTGTCCCGGCGCGAGCACCCAGGTCTGGTTCTCGATCGCTCTCGCCCGCAGCAGAACATGCCAGTGATCCTTACCGGTAAACATCGTGAACGCCGCCGGCACCAGCAGCACCTCTGCGCCGGACAGCGCCAGCAGGCGATAGAGCTCCGGGAAACGCAGGTCGTAGCAGATGGA
>JBDHWD010000010.1:0-52288 GCA_039810005.1 Thermomicrobiales bacterium
GCTATGGTCAAGAACGATGGGCGCGAACCTAGCCCTGGCAAAACAACAGCCTCGGGCATCGTGCCCGAGGCTGTCAGAATCGCCTGAAGAACCGTTAGTCGTTCGCCCCAGTGAGGTAATCAAACGCAGAGAGGACGTGGACGCGGACGGTGCCGTAGAGGTCGTCGAGGGTGACATACTCGTCGGCGGTGCCCATGTTGTAGGGAACCGGGCCGTAGACATAGGCCGGGATGCCACGCCAGCGCCAGAAACGGCAGTCAGTGCCGCCGATGCTGATGGCCGGCTTCGGGCGGATGCCGCGCACGGCTTCGCCGTTGCGCTGCAGGATGCGAACCATCTCATGATCCGGCGGGCAGACCGACGGCTCGCTGAGCTTGAACAGCTCGTAGGATGCTCCCGGGTAGTCGGCCAGGATCGCCTC
This sequence comes from Thermomicrobiales bacterium, assembly GCA_039810005.1. Taxonomy (GTDB): domain Bacteria; phylum Chloroflexota; class Chloroflexia; order Thermomicrobiales; family CFX8; genus JAMLIA01. The sequence goes on from JBDHWD010000010.1 coordinate 422, forward strand.
GAACTGCTCCAGCAGCCCCTGCGCCGAGTGTCCGACCGGCGTGCGCAGATCGACGCCGGTGTAGCAGTCGGCCGCGATGACGTTCGTCTTGACGCCGCCACGGATGGTGCCGATGTTGACTGTCACCTGCTTAACGATGTCGGTCGCGCCTGCGCCGAGAGCAGCGTCCAGCTCTGGTCGTGCCGCCTCAACTGCTGCAAGGATGTCGTCCGGCAGGGTGACCTCCTGGTCAGCAAGCTTCTCGATTCGGCTGATGATCTCAGCCGTGACCTGAATCGCGCTCTGGCTCAGGTGCGTGTATGCGCCGTGGCCGCCGGGAGTCCGCACCAGCATGTCGAGCCAGACCGGCCCCTTCTCGCCGAAGCGGATCGTGTAGGGGGTGCTCGGCTCGCCGTTCAGCACGCAGTCACCGATGACATCCGGGTGGTTGTCCATCAGGTAGCCGGTGCCCCAGGTGCCGCCGGTCTCCTCGTCGGAGACAGCCGTCAGTGTCAGGCGACCGTTGAGCTGCTGCCGCATCTCGTGCAAATACATATAGGTAAGGAAGGACGCGGCGGTGCCGGTCTTCATATCAATGACGCCGCGACCGAACAGCTTGCCGTCGCGGACTGCGCCGGAGAACGGATCGTCCGACCACTGGGTTGGGTCACCAGCCGGGAAGATGTCGATGTGGCCGTTGAGAATCAGGTGCTTGCCCGGCTCACCACCATCAAAGCCGGCGACGACATTCGGCATCGTCGGCTGCGGCGCAACAACCTCGTGGTCAAGCCCGCGCTCGGACATCCAGTCGGTCAGATACGCGGTCGCCGCCGTCGTATCGCCATCCGGATTCTCGCTCGGGATCTGGACGAACTTCTGGACGAATTGAAGGATCGAGTCAGCGTCGCGCTCCAGGCGCTGTTCCAGCGCCGCACGCGCTTGCTGATGGTCCATGCTCACTCCTCATGCGTTTGCGCGACGCGCGACAAGCGGGCCTGCTCGTCGCGCGCAGCCTCTGTCGTTAGCCGTCAGACTAGTCCTCGAAGTACCAGTCGGCGATATCGTACGTCTCTTCGGTCCACGGTCCAGGGTTGTTGCCCTTGAGCCGCGTGCTCTTGCCGTCAACGCGCTTGCGAGCGATGAACGGTACGGTCACGACCTCGTTGACGATCATGTCGTTCATGGCAATGAAGAGCTCGGACTGCTTGGCCGGGTCCAGCTCGGTCAACGCCTTGTCATACAGATCGTTGTACTCGTCGTTCGACCAGCGGCTCAGATTGCGACCAGCCCAGCCGTTCGACTTCTGGGCGATGTCAGTATCCGGATCGGTCGATTTCCAGTACGACATCAGGTCGATCGGGAAGGGGCGACCGTTGAGCGAGAGCATCTGCAGATCGGCGTAAAAGTGCTTCCACGTGTCCGGGTTGCCGGCGTCGGACGAGAAGAAGACGCTGGAGTCAATCGACTTCAGCTCAACCTCCAGGCCCAGCTCATCCCACGCCTGCTTCATGATCTCCTGCGCCTTCAGCCGCAGCGGGCTGATCGTCGTCTGGAACAGCACCTTCATCTGGGTGCCGTCCTTCGAGCGCGGGCTGCCCGTCCAGCCAGCTTCGTCCAGCTTGGCACCGGCATCTTCGAGGCTGTAGGAGTAGCTCGTGTTCGGCGAGACGAACATATCCGGCGCGACGATCACGTTCGTTGTCGCGTCAGCCGTCTGGCCATACAGCTGCTCGACGATTGTGTCGCGGTCGATGCTAAGCGGCAGCGCCTCACGGACCGCCTTGTCGCTAAAGAACGGATGCTCGGTCGATGGCTCAGAGCGCGCGCCGTCGACTTCCTTGTTCGGGTCAGCGAAGTTGATGAACAGATGCTCGACGCTACCGTCCGGCAGGACAATCAGCTCGCCGACGCCGCCGGAGAGCAGGCTATCCAGGACAGCCTTCTCAACCTGCAGGTTGATCGCGTAGTCGACCTCGCCGGACTGCAGGACTGCGCGCGCTGCTGCCGGCGCGTCGCCGCCGCCCTTGTACTCGACCTTCTTGAAGAACGGCTTATCCGGGAAGCGAAAGTGCTCGTTGATCTCGAAGTTCACCACGTCGCCGGGGACGAAGTTCGACACCTTGTACGGGCCCGTACCGACCGGATTGAGGTTGTACGGTGCGCTCTGGGCGCGCTCACCCATCTGATCTTCGAGCAGGTGCTTCGGCAGAATCGGCGCGCCGTTGCTAGTGCCACGGCCAAAGATGTTGTACCAGGCGGGATCGGGCCCGTTCAGGTGGATCTTGAACGTGCGGTCGTCCACCACCTCGATGTCTTCGATGTTGGCAAACGCCGGGCTTGAGGTCGTTCCGGCCGCGGGATCCGTCACCCACTCCCAGGTGAACTTGGCATCATCGCTGGTGACCGGCGTGCCGTCAGACCAGAGTAATCCCTCCAGCAGGGTGTAGGTAATCGTCTTGCCATCCTCGGAGATGCCGCCGTTCTCCAGCGACGGCGCTTCGACGCACTGCACCGGCACGATCTCGCCGGCTGGCGTCACGCGGACAATCGGCTCAAGCACGATTGCCGCCGGCGCAGAGATGAGGTTACCGTTCGCGAAGTGCGGATTCAGCATCGGCGGTGCCTGCCAGTACAGGATTCTGAGCAGGTCGCCTTCGCCGCGTCCTCGTCCACCCGATGACTCGGGCGACGCTTCGCCGGCCGGCTCGGTCGCGGTCTCGCCACCCTCCGGCGTGCTGTCGCCGGTCGCTTCGGTAGCAGCTCCGCCGTCGCTCGCCTCGGTCGGCGCGGTCGTCGCAACCGGCGTGTCGTCGTCATCATCGCCGCCGCAGGCAGCCAGCAGCCCGGCAATGACCGGGGCGCTCAAGCCAAGTGCCGCTCCGCGCTTCAGGACCGCACGACGAGACAATCGTCCGGCCAAGACCGCCGCTTCGAGCGCTTCCACGCTCGATTGCCGCGAGGGTTCTCGCTCGCTCATTCAGGACTCTCCGCTCCTCAATTCGGGGACATTCCAATGCCGCAAATACTTGCAAGTTGAATGCCCCATACCGTGCACGCTGAGCCACCAGACGTGCATTTGCGTCAAAACCATACCCTTACGATGCGTTAATAGTCGACAAATTCGATCTGCTATCGCGCCGAGGCGGAATAAGAGCGCATGGTCGCGTGTATATTCAGAGAGTGGATTGCTGCACATTGACGGCCAAACAGGCCGTGCGCAACAAGCGAATCATGGAGGAGTCGCACATATGGCAACTGGCGAGGGATACGCGAACCCACACGTGCTCGTGAGCACGGAGTGGGTCGATCAGCATAAGGCCGATCCCGGACTGCGGATCGTTGAGGCCGATGAAGACGTGCTGCTCTACGAGCTCGGGCACGTCCCTGGCGCGGTGAAGATCGATTGGCACGAGCACCTGCAGCGACAGGACACGCGCGACTTCATCGATGAGGACGGGTTCAACGAGCTGATGAGCAAGCTCGGCATTGACCGCGATACGACGGTCATCTTTTACGGTGACAAGAACAACTGGTGGGCAGCCTACGCCTACTGGTTCTTCCGCTATATGGGCCACGACAACGTCAAGATCATGGACGGTGGCCGCAAGAAGTGGGAAGCCGAAGGGCGCGAGACGACGCGCGAGGTTCCCCAGATCACGCCGACCAACTACACCGGCGCGAAGGAGCAGCCGAAGCTGCGTGCGTTCCGTGATGATGTGCTGAAGCACATCGGCTACGAGCGTCTGCGCAAGGTGGGCGAGGGCGGCCCACTGGTCGACGTGCGCTCGCCGGGTGAGTTCAGCGGTGAGCTGCTGCACATGCCGGACTACCCGCAGGAGGGCGCGCTGCGCGGCGGCCACATTCCGGGCGCGAGCAACATCCCCTGGGGCAAGGCAGTTGCCGAAGACGGTACATTTAAGAGTGCCGAGGAGCTGCGCGCGCTCTATGAGGCCGAAGGCGTCACGCCGGATAAGCCGGTCGTTGTCTACTGCCGGATCGGTGAGCGCTCATCGCACTCATGGTTCGTTTTACACGAGCTGCTCGGTTATCCAGACGTACGGAATTACGACGGCTCATGGACTGAGTGGGGCAACGTGATCGGTGTACCGATCGAGCTCTAGGCTCCTGAAGCCGCTACGGCCAGGGCGTTCACGTGCTGAACGCCCTGGCAGGATAGAGAACAAGCAAGGCATGGATCGCCAGGAACAGATAGAAATCCTCGTCGACCACTATCAGAACCCACGTCATCGCCACGCCATGGACGACCCGGATGTCACGATGCCGGGCGGTAATCCAGGCTGCGGCGATGTCATCACCATCTATCTCAAGCCCGGTGAGGATGGCAAATCCATTGCCGATCTCTCCTGGGAAGGGGACGGCTGCACGATCAGTCAGGCTGCCGCATCGATCCTGATGGAGATGGTCCACGATGAGCAGTGGTCGCTGGAGGACGTGCTTGAGCACGACTACACGACGATGATCGAGGTCCTCGGCAAAGAAGCCGTGCAGATGCGGCCCAAGTGCGCGACGCTGGCGCTCGGCACGCTCAAGGCAGCCGTGCGCAAGCTGCAGCGCGACGAGCTCCGCCGCGAGCACGGGCTGAATCCCGACGGCACGCCGATCGAGGCCGACCCCGAGCGGGACGACGAGTTCGGCATCGTCGTCGGTGACAAAGCCTACGATGAGCAGCTCCCGCCGGGAGTTTCGCGAGAACACTAAGTGGACATCCGCACAGCCTAACCGGCGTGCGGCGAGCCTGCTCCACCGTCATGACAACCTGTGTAATCAGGCCACTGCCGGGGCGGCTACTGTGGATGGAAGCATCGGGCGTCTGCAATACGCTCGTACAGAAGGGAATCGGCACTGGTTTGAGGCTGACGCGCCCGCCCAATGCAGTCCGGCAACCACGATGTCGGCATCCTCGTCGTCCGCGACACCACCGACCGCAGGTGGGGCCGCAAGCAGAATGAGTTCCTGGCACTGGCCAACGACGAGATCCGCTCTCCGCTGACGTTGCTGGTCGGCAACATTCAGATGCTGAAGCGCTGATTCGGCGAACAGAGGGAGCGACCTTTCCGATCCGACTTCCCCGACAAGCTCGCGAGCCGGCGCAGAGCTAGCCCAAATGCCAGTTCCAGAAGGCAGAATTTCGCGCGGTCACTGCTATACTCTCTCCTAGCGGATCAGGCTGCCATCGTGTTTCGCGTGCCATCGCGCAGCAGGCTACGAGCCGACGGCGAGAAGGATGCTGGTAGAGCAATCCCTCGCAGACCGGTCCGGCGGACCTGATCGATGTTGGGAGGACTTGCCAATGTTCCGTTGCAGGATCTGCGGATATATCGAGACCGGCGAGGCGCAGCCCGCGGAATGCCCATCGTGTGGCGCGTCGAGCGACCGATTCGTCCCGCTGACGTCCGACGAAGTCAGCGAGATTATCAGTGGCCGAACCTCATATGGGGTTGTCAGCCAGGATCAGACTGAGACTCCGGTGGATGACACACGCCGCATTCGGCTGCTGGCGTTCGTCTCCTCCGAGATGTTCTCCCCGTTCACGCAGCACTCCGGTGCGCGTTACGCTGTCTACACCGGCGATCAACGCTGGTTCGCCGATAACATCCCGTGCCAGAAGGCGTGTCCGTCGCACACTGACATCTCCCGCTACATTGCACTCATCGCCGACGGACGCTATGCCGACTCGTTCGAGCTCAACCGGGAGAACAACGTCTTCCCCGGCTGTCTCGGCCGCATGTGTGCCCGCCCGTGCGAGACGGCCTGCCGCCGTCAGGTTGTCGATCAGCCGATCGGCATTTGCTACCTGAAGCGGGTGGCCTCTGACTATCGCGGCGAAACCCGCCGCGACGTTGCACCTCCGCCCAATGGCAAGACCGTCGGCATCATCGGCTCCGGCGCGGCTGGCATGAGCGCCGCCCGCCAGCTCGCCCGCCTGGGCTACCGCGTCACGGTCTATGAGGCCATGCCGGTGCCGAGCGGCATGATGTGGGCCGGCGTGCCGGAGTGGCGTCTCCCGCGCGACGTCATCATGGAAGAGATTGAGCTGATCCTCGATCTCGGCATCGATTTGCGCCTGAACACGAAAATCGGCGAGGACATTCCATTCCAGGAGTTGGTGGACAGCCATGATGCGGTCGTCATCGCCGCCGGCAATCAGGCCGTCACACCGGTCCGCATCCCCGGCGAGGATCTCCCGGGCGTCGTCCCGGGCCTGACTTTCCTGGAGGAGATCAACCTCAACCTGGTTCCGGACGTCTTCGTTGGCAAGCGCGTCGTCACCGTTGGTGGTGGTTTCACCTCGATGGACTGCATCCGCACCGTCCTCCGGATGGGTGCCGAGCAGTCGATCATGACCTACCGCCGTTCGGCCCACGAGATCCCGGTCGATGCGCTGGAAGTCGAGGAGGCCGAGCTGGAAGGTTGCGAGATCATGTACATGGTCTCGCCGACCCGCTGCATCGCCGGTGAAGATGGCCACGTGGCCGGTATCGAGTTCGTCCGCAACGAGCTTGGCCCGCCGGATGCGTCCGGTCGCCGCCGACCAGAGCCGGTCGCGGGATCGGAGTTCATCATCGAGTGCGACCAGGTCATCATCGCAATCGGCCAGTACCAGGACAATTCGTTCTTCCCGGATGGCTTCTTCCCGGAAGTCGACCGCCGTGGCGTGCCGCACGTCGACGCCGAGGGCCGCACCGCGCACCCGAAGGTCTTCGCCTGCGGCGACTACGTGACCAACCCGCTGAACTTCATCTCGGCCATTGGTGACGCCAAGCGCGTCGCCGCGCACGTCCACGAGGCGCTGTCCGGCACCCCGATTCCAGTGCCCGACTTTGAGATCACCCGCGTGCCGATCGAGGACCTGCACACGCCGAATCCGCTGATGGCCGAGGGCGTCGCCGAGTGGTCGACTTCATCGATGAGCCGCCGCCTGCGCTGGGGTGACAACTACACATCCCTCCAGCGCCAGATTATGCCGACGCTGCCGCTCCAGGAGCGCGGCCTGTTCGCTGACGAAACGACACTGGAAGTGGAGCTCGGCTATCCGAAGCCGGTTGGCTTCGACGAGGCCAAGCGCTGCCTGCAGTGCCAGCTGAACATCTTCATCGATGGCGACCGCTGCATCCTCTGCAACGGCTGCGTCGACATCTGCCCGGTCGGCGTCATCGAAATGATCTCGACCGATCGCATCTACTCGATCGACAACGATGTTGAGCTCGCAGAGCTTGCTCGCGCCGAGCTCGGCACGAATGCCGTCGCCATGATCATCGACGAGATCGCCTGCATTCGCTGCGGCGCGTGCGTTGAGTGGTGCCCGACTGAGTGCCTCACGATGGAGCACTACCGACCGGTGCCGCTGCCAAGTCGCGAATCAACCGACCTGGCGATCGTCGCCGACGGCTAAACCTTTCGATCGCGTCATCATCAACGGCAGTCCCGTCCGCGGGGCTGCCGTTGGTCGTAATATGTGTGTGATCCTTGTTGCAGTTGCACCATCGTGGCGGTTGCGCACATGCGCCACGAGCGTGCTATCATCGCGTACGTACAAGCGAAACCAGACAAGCGTCATACAATGTCATCGTCGAGTGCTGGCACCAGCACATGCGTCAAGTTGGCATGAACAGGAACCATCGTGAATAGTCGCTACGTCATCATTCACGGGCACTTTTACCAACCGCCGCGCGAAGACCCACTGACTGAAGAGATGCCCTGGGAGCCGGGCGCGCATCCGTACCGCGATTACAACGAGAAGATTCTGGCCGAGTGCTACCGACCGAACGCCGACCTCGGCAACTTCAGTCGGATGAGCTTCAACATCGGTCCCACGCTGGCTAGCTGGATGCGTCGTCATCACCCCAGCGTGCTGCGCCGGATTGCCAGCGCCGACCAGCAGGCGGTCCGGGAGACCGGGTTCGGCACCGCAATCGCCCAGAGCTATCACCACACGATTCTGCCGCTCAATTCATCGCGCGATCGTCGGACCGAGCTTCGCTGGGGGATCCGCTCCTTCGAGCTGCTCTATGGCCGCAAGCCGCGCGGCATCTGGCTGCCGGAGACGGCAGTCGATAACGCGACGCTGCAGGATTGCGCCGATGAAGGACTGACCTTCACGATCCTCGCGCCCGGCCAGTCACAGGCCCGCGGCCCGCGGGCCGGCGCGTACGCCGTGTCGCTGACAGGTGGGCGGTCATTCACGATCCTCTCTTACGATGCCGACCTCGGCGGCATCGTCTCGTTCGATCCAGCCGCGACCGTCCACGCCGGAGCGTTCGCCGCGCAGCATGTCCTGCCAACGCTCAGTCAGCGCGAAGATGACACGGCGGTCGTCACGATTGCCACCGATGGCGAGGTTTACGGCCATCACCACAAGTTCAAGGATCTGTTCCTGCAGGATCTTCTGGCCCGGCGGCTGGGCGAGCATGGCCTGCTACCTGCCTCGGCTGAAGCGTTTGTCGCCATGCACCCTGCGACCAACGAAGCGCACCTGCTGGACTTGACCTCGTGGGGCTGCAATCACCAGCTCTCACGCTGGTCGGATGGCTGCGACTGCACGCCGGGCTATTCCGCCTGGAAGCGACCACTCCGCGATGCGTTCGACGCGCTCGCAGCCCGGATCGATCGCGTGTTTGAAGAGCGCGGCAGCATGTATCTCTCCGACCCATGGGCCGCTCGCGATGCCTATATCGATGTTGTCGAGGGCGCGGTGCCGTTCTCCGAGTGGTACGCGCAGTGGAGAACGATCTATGGCGACGAGGAGATCGCTCGCCAATTGCTCGAAGCGCAGCGCCTGCGACTGTCGATGTACGCCTCGTGCGCGTTCTACTGGGAGGCGCTCGAACGGCTGGAGCCGACATACGGTATTCGTCGCGCCCGCGCCGCTGCATCGTTGCTCGATGAGACGCTCGGCACGACGCTCGTGCCGTCATTCCAGCACGATCTCCGGTCGCGACTCTACGGACCCGAGACTCTGGTCGTCGGCGCTGCGGCCGGCGGATAGTGACGCGGCTGGTGATTGCTCACCAGCCGCACATGCTCGCTAGATATTCGGGATGATCTCGTCGGCGATCATCTTCAGACCGTCAATGTCGTCCTGATCGAACGTCTGCAGCATGATGCGATCGACGCCTTGCTTGCCGCGTTGCTGGATCAGCTCGATCACCTGCTCGACCGTTCCGGCAAGGTAGCCGCGATCGCGGACGCGCTCGAACGCCTCCTGCGGCGACAGGTCACGCAGCGACGGCACGATCTCCTGCAGCCGCCGAGTGCGATCCAGCACCTCGGCCTCGTTGCGACCGATGACGTGACCGAGCATCATCGAGCGCTTGATCTCCTGCGGATCGCGGCCGATGGCGCGGCAGTGTTCCGCCAGCACCGCGCTCTTGTGATCGTACGTCTCCACGGTCATCGTCGAGACGTTCCACTCATCGGCATACTCAGCCACGATCCGGAGTGTGCGCTTCTCGCCGCTGCCACCGATCATCATCGGGACGCCGCCTTCGGTCGAAGGCACCGACGTCGTGCGCGCTCCCTGCAGCTGGTAGTACTCACCATCGAATGAGACGGCCTCGCCGGTCCAGAGCAGCCTGATGACCTTCAGCGCCTCCTCGAAGCGATCGAAGCGCTCCCGGAGTGGCGGCAGTGGGAAGCCGAACGCCGGATGCTCCTGCTCGTTCCATCCGGCGCCAATCCCGAACCAGTAGCGACCATTCGAGATCTGGTCGAGCGCCGCTGCCTCGGAGGCCAGATGCACCGGATGGCGGAAGGTAGTCGGCGAGACGAGAGCGCCGAACTCGACGCGCTGACTCCAGAGCGCGACAGCGGTGAGCGAGGGCACAAGCGAGAGGGTCGGGCGGTCGATCTCACCCATCACGGAGAACAGGTGGTCGGACCGCCAAACCGAGTCAAAGCCGAACTCCTCGCCGGCCTGCACGATCTTCCGCCACCGATCCCAGGTCAGACCCTCCTGACCCTCGATCATGATCCCCAGTCGAACCATATCGCTGTCCCTTTCGTTCATTGCACGATGCGTCAGGCATGTATCACAATTTCCCGCCACCATTGCACGGGTGGCGTCATGGCAGCATAACATCAGTTCACATCCGGCCCGCGTGTGAGTCGTGGTGCGAATACTGCGTAGTGTGGATGCCGAAGTCAGCAGGCTCGATTTCTGGCCACGGAGGAGGCAGTATCGACGCGCAATACGAAAAGCACGCCGATGAGATGCGGCACGCATCGCCTCAGGAACGTGGTTCAGATTCTCGGCGCGAACGACACATCCCCGGAGCAGTACTCCGCCTCCTTCGGGCTCTCGCGGTGGTCGTCGCGCTTTTCGTCCTACTCCAGCTCTATTCCTGGTTCCGAAAGACCTTCTTCGTGCCGCCGGCAAGCCTCGGCTACGAGCATGCGCGCGAGGTCATCGATCTCCAGCGCACGCTCGGTATCGGCGTCAAGCGGGTCGAGATCCCGCTGCAACAGCACGTTCTCGATCATCAGTGGCTCATCGATCTGTTTAACCACTACTACCAGCAAATGAAGCTCGTCGTCCTGGCCGCAGCCGCGCTCTGCGTTGCGCTGACGCCGACGGCCTTCTGGCGCATTGCACGCGTGTTTGCGCTCACGACGCTGATCGCCTTTCCGATGTATGCGATCTATCCGCTCGCTCCGCCGCGCCTGATGCAGGACCATGGCTACCCGTTCGTCGATACGCTCGCGGTCTATGCTGGCGTGCAGTCGTCGGCGTCGGGGGCAGGTGGCGCAAACCAGTTCGCGGCCATGCCGAGCATGCACATCGGCTGGACGGCCATCGCCGCGCTCTGGCTGGCGGCAGCGATCCCGTGGCGACAGGTCGGTGCGTGGCTCGGTAGCCTGCACCTGCTGATGATGTCGATTACCGTAGTCGTCACCGGCAATCACTACGTACTCGATATCGTCGCCGGTCTGGCCGTCGTCAGCGTGGCGCTGGGCATTGACTGGGTGCTGTTTCATCGAAGAAACGGATCTGTTCTGCAGATGATGACAAGCCCGCGACCGCTCGTGTACGGCCAGACGCCATGAGCGATCAGCGCATACCCGATCCCCGCGGGTCAGCGGTGATTGTTGGCAACCCCTTCGCCGAGCAGGCCGCGCCGCGTGAGCGCGGGGCCATATCGACGACCCAGCCCTGGTGGCAGTCCGAAGGGCTGGCACTGGCCGTCCTCGGCATCGTCACACTCGTCGCGCTCATGCAAGTCTTCTTTCGCGGCGCGCTGATGGGCCAGGATTCCGCGACGCAGTTCTACCCGTGGTACGACTACCTGGGTGAGCGTCTGCGTTCCGGTCACATTCCCGGCTGGAATCCGTACCAGTTCTCGGGCACCCCGTTCGCAGCCGACCCGCAGTCGGGCTGGACGTATCTCCCGGCGATGCTGATCTTCAGCCTGTTCTCACTGCCGGTCGCCATCCCCGTCTTCCTGACGCTACACCTCGTAATAGCTGGCGGCGCGACCTACGCGCTCGCCCGGCTCCTGCGCCTGGGTGTCAGCGGCGCGCTCATCGCAGCCATCGCCTACGAGCTGTCGGGGCCGGTCTACGGTCGCTCCGTCTGCTGCGCCGCCGGGTTTGAGGTCGCCACCTGGGCGCCAGTCGCGCTCGTCGGAGCGGAGCTGGCGATTCAGCGCCGCGACATCGTTGGCCGGTTCGCCGGCTGGTTCGTCGCCGGGCTGGCAATCAGCCAGGCGCTGGCAGCCTGGCTCGGGCAGGGCTCCTACTACGTCCTGCTCATGGTTGGCGCGTTCATCGCCTACCGCACGCTCGTCGCGCCGGAAGCGTTCGCGCGTGCCTGGCGCACGCGTATTGGCAACGCGTTCATGCACGGCGGCGCTGTGCTTGCCATCGGTTTTGGCCTGGCCGCCGCCGGCATCCTGCCGCGCCTGGCCTATATCGAGGCTACCAACGTCTCCGGCGGGCAGTACGGCGGGACGAGTGACTGGGCCGCGCAGATCGGCGGGGTCACCTGGTCGATGCTCTTCCACCGCATCCTTGACCCGACGCTGCACTACCCGGGCGCTGCTGCAGGCGCGCTCGCGCTTCTCGCACTCATCCTCGCCCGCAACTGGATAGGCACGAGATTCTTCGCGGCGTTCGGTATCGCCGCGATGGTTCTGGCCATGCCAATCGAGACGCCGCTGCATCGCTTGCTGTATCTTGTATTGCCACGCTTCGAGGCGCTGCACCAGCACTGGCCGGAGCGCATTGCGGTTGTCGCCTACATCACGGCGGCGCTGCTGGCTGGCGCGACAATCGACGCGCTCGAACGCCGGCAGGCCCGCCCACGAACGCTCGCCGTTGCCGCCGCAATACCGCTGACCATCATCGGCGTGCAGGTGCTGTTTGGCGTCGGGCTGCCACTGGCGGCCATCCTCGCCGTCGTTGCGGCCGCGGCCATCGTCGGACTGAGCGCTGTGCCCAGCTTCCGCTTCGTGCGCTCAGCCGCCGCCCCAGCAATGATCCTCGTTGTCACCGCCGACCTGCTGCTCGGATTCCACGGCGTGCGTGGGAATGCCCCCTACGGCGGCTTCCATCGCGTCGACATTGAGAGCTACTTCTCGGCAACCGGAGCCGTCCACTTCCTGCGCCGCTCGACGGTCAACGACCCGGCCCGCTATATCGGCTACGACCCGCAGGAACGGGTGACCGAGAACGGTCAGGTCGTCCTCTATCGCTACCAGTTCGGCGATCAGGAAACAGCCTCGCTCCTCGTGAACAACCGCGCGACGATGCACGAGATCGACGATGCGCAGGGCTACAACCCGGTTCAGCCGAGCCGCTACGTCGATCTGATGACAGCGCTGAACGGCTCACCACAGGAGTACCACGGCGCAAACATCTTCCCGAACGGCATCGACTCTCCGCTCGTCGATCTACTGAACATTCGCTATTTCATCGTGCCGACGGTGCCGACAGACTCGCGGGCGGATCTCGACGCGCTAGCCGAGAAGTTCCCGATCGTCTATGCCGACCGCAAGGTCACGATCCTCGAGAACACCGACGCCCTGCCACGCGCCTGGATCGTCCATGAGGCAGAGCAGAAGAGTGCCGACGACACACTGGCACTGCTGGCCGACGGATCGGTCGATCCACGCGATGTCGTCCTGCTCGAATCCACGCCGCCGGATCTCGCGCCGAGCGACGGCAACGACACGGTCAGGATGACGAAGCAATCACCGGATGCGATGACTCTCGCAGTGACATCCAGCACCGACGGCATGCTCGTCGTCAGCAACGGCTACGATCCGGGCTGGAAGGCGTGGGTGGATGGCAAAGAGGTCGAGGTCGTGCCAGCGAACCACGCGCTGCAGGCAATTACACTGCCGGCCGGCGAGCACACGGTGACGCTGCGCTACGAGACGCCCGGAATCAACCTCGGGCTGGCCATCACCGGCACGACCATCCTGACGCTCATCGTCGCATGGTTCGTCATCCGACAGCGCACGAACAGCCGTGCGGCCGGCGGCGCTACGAGCGGACGAGCTGACGGAGCAGGAAGAAGACGTTGGCTGGTCGCTCGGCGAGGCGGCGCATGAAGTACGGGTACCAGCTCGTGCCATACGGCACGTAGACCCGCATCCCGTAGCCTTCGTTAGCGAGCTGCTGCTGTAGGTCCCGACGCACGCCATAGAGCATCTGGAACTCAAACTGATCGGTCGTGACGCGCCCACTGCGCACCTGCCCACGGACAAGGTCCAGCATCGCTTCGTCGTGCGTGGCGATGGCCGGGTAGGTGCCCGCCTCCAGCAGCCGCTCGACGTGGCGGCGATAGGCCGCGTCAACGTCGGCCTTGCGCGGATAGGCAATAGTCTCCGGCTCCTGATAGGCCCCCTTGACGATCCGGACGCGCGCTTTCCGCGCGATCATTTCCTCCAGATCGGTCTCAGTGCGGTAGAGCATCGACTGCAGCACAATGCCGACATGCTCGGCGTGCAGGTCGTGGATGCGACGGAAGAGCGCAAGTGTGCGCTCGGTATACGGCGAGCCCTCCATGTCGATCCGGACGAAGCCGCCCATATCAGCAGCACGACCGACAATCGTCCGCAGCCGCTCCCAGGTGGTGTCCTCATCGAGATCCAGCCCGAGCATCGTCAGCTTGATCGAGATATTGACATCCAGATTCTCGGCGTGCAGGCGATCCAGAACCCCGAGGTACGCATCCGCGGCTGCCTGCGCGGCCTCCTGCGTCGCGACGTTCTCGCCGAGGAGATCGAGCGTCACCGTCTGACGGCGCGCGAGGATCGACCGAATCTGCACCAGCGCGTCATCCAGATCTTCGCCGGCGATAAACCGCACAATCAGCGGTCGGGTCAGGCGCGAGCCACGGACAATGCGTTCCATCCTCTGGTTACCCGCGAGCCACATCAACATCGCGCGCAGCATAGTGTTCCTCCGCCGATCTACACCACCTCAGCGCACATGAGTGTAACCCACGACATACGTCGTCTGGATAGAATCTGTTTACGAACGAAGCTGGGCGGAAGAACGGGGCCATGTTCGGACTGACGCCGGATACGGTGATTCGCGATAGCCTTTACGATCTGATTCCGCTCTCGCGGGAGGCGGCGGCTATCCTCGCCACGCCCGAGTTCCTGCGCCTCGATGGCATTCAGCAGCTGGGTTTCGTCTCGCGTGTCTGGCCCGGCGCGAAGCACACACGCTTCGAGCACTCACTCGGCGTGATGCATCTGATGCAGGTTGCGCTGACGCACCTCAACGAGCGTGGCGCAGGTATCCCGGACGAGACAGCCCGTGTCGCGATCGCAGCCGCGTTGCTCCACGACATCGGCCACTACCCATTCAGCCACGCGATCGAAGAGCTGGGCTCGCCGATTGCCAGCCACGAGCAGGTCGGCCGACGGATCGTGACGGAAACCGAGGTCGCGTCTGTCCTGCGCGAGCAGTGGCAGATCGATCCGCAGCGCGTCGCCCAGCTGATCAGTCCGAACGGCGCGACGCTGCCGGATGGCGACCGGCTTGTCCGCGGCCTGCTCAGCGGCGCGCTCGACGTCGACAAGCTGGACTATCTGCCGCGCGACGCGCGTGCCTGCCACGTTCCCTACGGCGGCGTCGACACCGCACGCCTGATGGCCGCACTGCGCGTCATCGATATCGACGACCAGCCGTCGATCGGCATCGACGCCAAGGGCATCTCACCATTGCATTCGCTGATCAACGCCCGCCAGGAGATGTTCGACAACGTCTACTGGCATCACACCAACCGCGCCTGCATGGCGATGCTGCTCCGCGCTGTTCAGGAGGCAGTCGTCGCCGGTATGCCACCACAGCAGCTCACCTCGCACAACGATGCGTCGCTCCTGGCCACGCTCAGCAGTACTGACGCACCGATGCCCACACAACGGCTGATTGACGCGCTCGCTCGCCGCCGCATCCACAAGCGCGCGGTCGAGATCAGCGCCCGCGCCGGGGAGCTGTTTCGCTATCTCGGCTCGCTCTTCGATCATCCGGGCCAACGTCGGGCGATCGAGAACGTCATGGTCAGCCAGCTTCGCCACCTGACCGGAAAGTCGGTCGAGCACGGTGATATCCTGATTGACATCCCCAAGCCGGAACGCTGGCGCACAGATGTCTGGGTCCAGTTCGATGACCCGCCAATCGGGTTCTCACCATTGATGTCGTGGAACGACGTTGCCGGTGGCGCGCCTGAGCAGCTCAAGACCTATGAGGAGCACCGGCGACTGATCCGCATTGTCTGCGTCGAGCCATTGCGCGCCGATGTTCGCGAGCACTGGCAGCGACTGCTGCTGCCGCTCCTCGCCAGCCCGGCGGCGTTCGAGACACTGGGGGCACGATGAGCACAGTCCGGTCAATACTCCGCAACATGCGCGGCGGGATCATCGTCGTCATCGTCGCGCTGCTCGTTGGCATCGCGATCGAATGGCTCTGGCGACCGATCTACGGCCGCTACGGCTGGGACGTCATCGCGGTGGTGCTGATGATCGGCGCAGTCTTTGCCATGGCCGGTCTCGCCGAATTCGCCCGCCCGCAGAACCCGTATCGGCACCTCGACCCGCGCTTCAGCTACATGGACGCGGCACCCACCGGCGCAATGGATAGTGGCGGCCTCGGCTGGCTCCAGCAGGCCACGCCGCCACTCGTCGTCGCGCTCATCATCATTGTGGTGAAGGTTATCTTCTGAAGGAAGCTGCCAACCCGATTCCCAATTCCCTAAGGGAATTGGGAATCGAGGATATGGCTGTCAATGTAGGGGCGCACGAACGCAATCAGCCGATCGCCTCTACCCCTCCCAGGTCGTATCGGGATCGAGCGGCCAGACCGGTCGGCGGACGTTCTGGAACGGGTAGCGCGTGACCATCGGGTTTGCCGCGCCCGGCGCATCGACCTCGATGATCTTCTCGGCGATCGGCTCGAAATCGGCCCGGAAGTGGCCGCGCGACTTCACCACCAGCAGCGGCTCTTCCTCGGGCACAACGCCGACCATCTTGAAGTAGCCGCGATCGTTCGAGGCGTGGCGCACGGACGTCACGACCAGCTTGAAGCCGTTGACGTCGATGCAGGCGCTGGGGCCGGAGAAGACGGTGCGGCCTCGCACGACCGGGCCGTGCCCGACGAAGTAGCCGTCGCTCAGCCGCGTCACGCGACCGCGCACTTCCAGCGGCAGCCCGTAGTCAGCCGGGCCGGCCTTGCCGGCGATGCGGAAGTCGAGCTCAGCGCCGATGCCGGCCTCCATCGCCTGCTGGACCGTCTCGGGGTCCCAGATGCAGGCCGCCGCGCCCGGCACGCCACGCTCCAGAATGACGCGCAGCAGCTCGGTGGTGTCGCCGCTCCCGCCGCCACCGGGATTGTCGGCAACATCGGCCAGCACAACCGGCTTCTTAGCGCCGGCCTCGATGATCGCCAGCGCCTGATCGAGCGCTTCCTCGGGGGAGGGGATCGTCTTCAGGAACGACTCGCGCATCTCCCAGGCGGCGCGACCCAGGTTGTCGGCGCAGCGCTGCCCCAGCTCCGGATTGGTGGCGGTGACGACCAGCGCCGTGCCAACCTGATCGAAATCGGCGTAAGCGAAGCCGCCGAAGACAGCGGTCGTCACGATGCCCGGATGCGCCTCCCAGTCGACGCCGCGCTCAATCAGCTCGCGCATCGGCCCCTCGGCAGTGCGCATATTGATCGTCGGCGGGATCATCGGCGGCTTCGAGATGTAGACCTGCGGCATCGCCAGCGTGCCGTCGAGGATCTGCTGCATGCAGCGCGCCGCCTCAATGCCGCGCTCATAGGAGTCGATGTGCGGGTTCGTGCGGTAAACGTAGACCGCGTTCACCGCCTTGCACATCTCGGCGGTGATGTTGCCGTGCAGATCGAGCTCAACGATGATCGGCACGTCCGCGCCGACCACGTCGCGCACCGCCCGGCACAGATCACCCTCGGCGTCCGGCGCGTTCTCGGCCAGCATCGCGCCGTGCAGATAGAGCAGGACGCCATCGACCTCGCCGGCCTTGCGCAGGTAGCCCAGTAGCCGATTCTTCAGCTCGTCGTACGCAGCAGCCTGCACGTTCGCGCTCGGCGTAGCGTGGCCGCTGACTGTGCCGATGATGTCCCAGCCGGCTGCGTCGCCGACCTCGATCATCCCGCCCAGACCCGTAAACGTTCCGCGGTTGCTGGTGACGACATCCTGACCCTCGATCAGCGCGTTGCGCCCAACATGAAACGACGCCAGGTTCGTTTCAATCTGGGAAAAGCTGTTCGTTTCATGCATCACCGACCCGATAACGACCTTGTGCCCCATCTGCCTCCCCAATCAATATCCGTTACGCCCGCCTGCTCACGAGCAGCCAACCCGGAGCGGCCTGCGGCGCATCCTACAGGCAACCGCAGGAGGACGCCAGCGACATGACTCGGGCTTGGCACGTATCTGCAACATCGCGAGCCTGCAATGTGTTGGCGATGATGCGCTCTCAGGCGCAGGCTGATTGCGCACGTGGAAGAGAGGTCGCCGATGCGTGGCAGCCAACGTCCAGTGCCTGTTGCGAGCACGCGGATGGACATCGCTCGGACTGCGGTCGGGTTGATCTGGCTCGCTGGCGCGGCATTCAACGCGCTGGAGACCATGCGCATGCCTGAACCGTTCACCTGGCTCGAAGCATCGCCGGTTCGGCCGTATACCTGGTTCTTCCGCGATGTCGCTGGCGCACAGCCTGTCCTCTGGACGACGCTCCTCGTGGTTGGCGAGACGGCGCTGGGGCTGCTGACGCTGGCTCGTGGACGCACCGCGCGGGTCGGGCTGGGCCTGGGCGCGTTGTTCAGCGCGTTCCTGTTCTCGTTGCTGACGCCCTACACGATGATCATGGGAGCGCATGCGGCGGCACTCGCCTGGCTGGCAACAAAGGAGTATCCCGTCAGCCCGGTCCAGCGCCTCTGGTCGTTCATTACGCGCCACGAGCGGCGCGCACACGGAACGGGTGCCTGACCGGCGCAGCGTCGGAAATATCTGTCGGGATTAGTGCGTCAGTGAGGTAAGCCAGCGTTCCTTCGGGTTCTCCGGCGTCCGCTCGGCGGCGTCCTCGATCGCCTGCCGCGCTTCGTCGGCGCTCAGGCCACGCAACGAGGTGACATAATCAACGTTGCGGACGTAGAGGGCGATATCGAAGGCGAACGCCTCACGGGCTTCGGTCTCGCGCCAGAACTGATACAGATTCGGCAGCCAGTCGTAGCCCCACGACTCAATGCGGAAGATTGCGACGCCCTGTCCACGGAGATAGGCGAGCGGCTCGGAGAAGTAGACCCGTGCCGTGCCGGTGCTTTCAATCGCGGCCTTGATGCCGTCGTGGTGGCGCGGTGTTGAGCGCAACGTGTAGAGCCGGGAGCCTGGTCGCTCCGGGCCAACCCGCAGGGGCTCGTACGGCGCGGAAGTTGTGCTGCGCTTGAACAAGGCCATAGACGTTCTGACCCACCCTCCACATGCTGACCACCGACGATCTCGGCGCGCCGCTGCCCGGCACACCCCGATTGTACGCGATATGGCAGTTCTGCCCTATCATCCGCCTCAAACCGTAGTACGACAGGGGAGATGCGGGATGAGCACGGACGCCGCCACGCTACCGATTATCGACGTTGCCGGAAGCCATCGCGACATCGGGCGCGCGATCGGCGAGACGCTCCGCGATGGCCTGCGCGCTGTCGCCGAGCGCCACCGTATCGAAGTAGGGAACACGCTTGGCTGGGATCGCGCGATGGACGTCGCCGCGAATCTGTTGCCGTTCGCCGAACGCGAGGTGCCACACTGTGTCGAGGAGCTGCGCGGCACAGCCGAGGCAGCGGATATTCCGTTCGAGACGCTGTTCAGCATGAACGCGCTGCAGGAGACGCGCTTCCTCGCGGCGCGAGGTGGCGACGAGGATGACGAGGGCTGCACGAGCCTGGCAGTGTCTGGCCCGGCAACAGCCGATGGATCGACGCTGCTCGCGCATAACGAAGACGCCGGCACGATCCGCCAGGCGTTGCCCTACGTCGTGCGTGCGCAGCCAACCGGTCGTCCGGCGTTCGTCGGCTTCGCCTATTCCGGGCTGCTGCTCTATCAGGGCCTGAACGATCGCGGGATCGGCTCGGTCGGGAATGCGCTAACGTTCAACGATGTCCGCAACGGAACGCCGAAGCTGCTCGCCTATCGTGATGTCATGGATGCGACGTACCTGGAAGACGCCATCCGCCGCACGCAGCGCGCCGACCGCGCGAACGGCAATAACCACATCGTCGCCAACATTGATGGCGACATCTATGACAACGAGGTCTCGGCAGCCCGCAGCGCGCTGATTCCGGGCCGCGACATGATCGCGCATACGAACCATGTGCTCGACCCAGCTATGCGCGAGGTGGAGTGGGGCGACAACCTGAATTCGCGCATGCGCCTGCACCGCGTCGAGACGCTGCTTGAGTGCGGACGTGGTCGTCATACCGTTGAGTCGCTGTTCGACGTGCTGAGCGACCACAGCAACTATCCGCGCAGTGTCTGCAAGCACGCCGATCCTGACATCAACCCGAATGTGCAGACGGTCGCCTCAGTCGTCATCGACCTCAGCGCCGGCCTGATCCACGTTCGCGCCGGCCATCCATGCACGGCAAACACGACGACCGTAAGCCTGGTGTGATCGCGACACCGACGGCCGGGAATCTGCAACGAGCAATCTACCGGATCGGTACTTGTCCGGACTGCGTTGGCGCGTGATTGGCAGAAATAATCAATCGTGGTGCTAGAATCGGCTCACAGATGACACCAACCCGCCACGGGTACAGAAGAACAGCGGGAGCAAAGGGGGAGTAATGGCAACGACAAAGCCAAAGGGTCTCGATTGGGAGACGACCAGTCGAGTCCTGTCAGAGGAACGCGTGTTCGAGCCGAGCGAAGAGATCGTCGAAAACGCGAACATTACCAGATACATGAAGGAAAAGGGCTTCTCCTCCTACGACGAGCTCCATCAGTGGAGTGTCGAGCACTCCGAAGAGTTCTGGGAGGAAATGGCGAAGGAGCTCCACTGGTTCAAGCCGTGGGACAAGGTTCTGGACTGGGACGCTCCTGATGCCAAGTGGTTCGTCGGTGGCGAGACGAACATCGTCTACAACGCGCTCGACCGTCACATGGACACACCGACCCGCAACAAGGTCGCCTTCTACTGGGAGGGTGAGGACGGCTCGACGCGCACGATCTCCTACCGGGATCTGTACTTCGATGTCTGCCGCTTTGCCGGCGCACTCAAGGCGATGGGCATCGAGAAGGGCGACCGGATCGTCATCTACATGCCCCGCATTCCCGAGCAGATCGTCGCCATGATCGCCGCCGCGCGCATCGGTGTTGTGCATTCCGTCGTCTATTCCGGCTTCTCCTCCTCGGCATTGCGCGACCGGATCGTCGATGCGGAAGCGAAGGCCGTCATCACTGCCGATGGTTACTACTATCGCGGCAAGATCGTGACGCTGAAGGGCATTGTTGACGACGCGGTGCGCCAGTGCCCGTCGATCAAGCGCGTCGTCACTGTCGAGCGCGCCGGCAACGACATCACCTGGTACCCGAATCGCGACGTCTGGTACCACGAGATGATGGCGCTCGCGACACCGGATATGGAGATTGAGCACCTCGAATCCGAAGCTCCGCTCTATATGCTCTATACCTCGGGCACGACCGGCAAGCCGAAGGGCATTGTCCACGTCCACGGCGGCTACATGGTCGGCATCTATACGACGATGAAGTACGTCTTCGATATGCGCCCGGACGACGTCTACTGGTGCTCGGCCGACCCGGGCTGGGTGACGGGCCACTCCTACATCGTCTATGGCCCGATGATCGCCGGCGCCACCAGCGTCTTCTATGAAGGCGCGATCGACTATCCCGATCCCGGGCGTATCTGGCGCATGATCGAGAAGTACGGTGTGACGACGTTCTACACGTCACCGACAGCCATCCGCGCGCTCATGCGCTTCGGCGAGGGCTGGCCGGGTGCGTCAGATCTGTCGAGTATCCGACTCCTCGGCACGGTCGGCGAGCCGATCAATCCGGAGGCATGGATCTGGTATCGCAAGATCGCCGGAGACAAGCAGCCGGTCATCGATACCTGGTGGCAGACCGAGACCGGCATGATGATGATCACGCCAACCCCGATCACGCCGCTCAAGCCGGGTTCGGCGACCAAGGAGTTCCTCGGCATCAAGGCCAGCGTCGTTGATAAGAACGGCGAGGAAGTCGGCGTCGACGAAGGCGGCTACCTCATCATCCATAACCCGTGGCCGTCGATGATGCGCACGATCTTCCACGATCGCGAGCGCTACGAATCGTATTGGAACACGATACCGGGCGTCTACTTCGCCGGCGATGCCGCGCACCGCGACGCAGACGGCTACTTCTGGATTCAGGGCCGCGTCGACGACGTGATCAAGAAGTCCGGCTACCGGCTCGGCTCGATGGAGATCGAGAGTGCATTAGTGAGCCATCCAGCGGTCGCCGAGGCCGCCGTCATCGGCAAGCCCGATGAAGTTAAGGGTGAGGCAATCAAGGCATTCGTCATCCTCAAGACCGGCTACGACGGCAGCGAACACATGCTCAACGAGTTGCGACTGCACGTCCGCACGAACGTCGGACCAATCGCCGTCCCGGAGGAGCTGGAGTTCGTCACCTCGCTCCCGAAGACGCGCTCCGGCAAGATCATGCGCCGCTTCCTGAAGGCTCAGGAGCTCGGTCAGGAAGTCGGCGACATCAGTACACTGGAGGAGTAGGGTCGACCGTGACCAACCGTCCAGTACAATCGACAGGTTGTGTCAGCAGGGGCGTCGTCGACGCCCCTGCTCGATGATTCACGATCCAGGCTGAAAGCAAGGCACGCGATGGCTCGCTCCAACAAGATTTATCTGAAGACTCCCGAACAGATCGCGCTGATGCGCGAGGCGGGGCGCGTTGTCGCGGAGATCCTCGACCTGATGGAAGAGATGATTGTTCCCGGCGTCACGACCTCCTACCTCGACCGCATTGCCGAGGAATACATCCGCACGAAGGGCGGCACCCCCTCGTTCAAGGGCTACCACGGCTTCACCGGATCCGTCTGCGTCGCCGTCAATGAGGTCGTCGTCCACGGCATCCCCGGAGAACTGGTTCTGCGCGATGGCGACATCATCGCGCTGGACGTCGGGGTCATCCTCAACGGCTGGCACGGTGACGCCTGCCGTACCTACGCGGTCGGCACGATCGACGCCGAGTCGCGCCGCCTGATGGATGTTTGCAAGCAGTCGCTGGAGGTCGGCATCGAAGCGGCCCAGCCGGGCAGGCGGCTCACCGACGTGTCCTTTGCGATCGAGCAGGTTGTCAATGCAGCCGGGTTCAAGGTCGTACACGACCTGTTCGGACACGGCATTGGACGCGACATGCACGAAGCGCCGTCGCTGCCCCACTATGGCCCGGCGGGGCAGGGACCGGAGATCCGTCCGGGAATGGTATTCACCATAGAGCCAATGATTGTCGCCGGCTCACGCTCGGTTCGCACGCTGGCCGATGGTTGGACCATCGTTACCAATGACGGCTCGCGGTCAGCACAATATGAGCACACCATCGCCATCACTGAAACCGGCAACGAAATCCTGACGCTGCCGTAATCAGCGGCGTGTGCCGAACGCCGAGAGCGACGATAGAATGTCGCTCCGAACGGATCAATGGCCCACCGGGGCGACAGACGCGCCGGGTTCGCCCAGCCGCGTTCACGGACGTCATCGTAAGCAAGGAGCCTCTGATGCAACGCTGGGAATATCGCGTTTTTCATCGGCAACGAACGGTCACGCTCGGCGAGGTGTCCAGCGGATGGGACGAGAACGTCGTCGCCATGCTGCCCGAGCTTGGTGCAGCAGGCTGGGAGCTCGTGACGGTTCTACCGCGCTCAAGCACCGGTGGAGCTGTGAACGCGGGGATGACGACGGACGAACTGTGGATTTTCAAGCGACCACAGCAGGCGGTACCCGCTGACGCAAAACTGGCGGGGCAAGCACCGAGCGACACGTAACAACCTCAGGCTGATCCAACGGCAGGGCTAACCTGGACATCCCCCGTACCACCCCGAGCGTGAGTACCGTTTCCAGATTTGCTTCGCAATAGGTACTCGCGCTCCTACCGCAAAACTTCCTCATACCTGTGTATTCCTGCCTGGGCGACCGCACCTGCTGCGAACGAACGCACCATCAGGCGCAAGCAATTTCGTGATACCACCTTGCGGAATCGACTGGCTTCCGCTAGCATGGAGCACGGACACAGACACTCTTCATCTTCTCTCGTCCCTTCGCGCCGAACATCCGTTTGGCGTGCTGTTGCGATGAGGGATGAAATGCCGAAACGCGACCTTACTGAGCGCCGCATTTGTGCGACGGTCGGATGGCGCTTTGCGTCTCGCGGAGCGGCTGGGCAGTCGGGGCAGGCGTGCACATACGCCAACATCCAGCGTCGCCGACGACCCGGGCGATTCAGTGTTCGAAATTCAGGCCCGGCGGGCGCTTTGGCTCCGGGTCAGCATGGACAGCCGATCGTCAATCGATCGCTCGACAGCCATAGTCAGACCCGGAGGCCGTAGTGTTTACGCTGACGCGCGTTGGACAAACCTCTATTTATGCCGAGACATCGCTCAATGACGCCAACCACGGAAGCATGGGGTTCTTCGTTCCAGGCAATGTGCCTCACCTTCCGGCCCAACTGAGCGCCGACGATATCTGGAATTTTGGCATCAACTCTCGTGGTGCCGGCTGGTGTCTGTTCACTCCCAAGGGGCAGGGGATCCCGACCGACACCGCGACGGCCAACGCGCTTGCCAGCATGCTGCGTGGGAAGCTTCCGACCAGTAGCCCGCTGCCCACCGTCGGTTTCGTCTGGCTCGATGGGGACATGCGCCAACCAGCCTCGCTGACGGTCCAGTTCCTGGCACTGCTACAGGCGGACTCGCGGCGCGGCAAGCCAAACCCGTACACCCCCGCCTATACCCAGACGCTCAAGTTCAAGCAGTTCTCGATCGAAATTCTCGGCGGCACGCAGGTCAAATTGCAGTCCCGGGCAGCAGGCTTTGACATCCTGCATAACGCCCGTTCGAAAGCCTTCTCGCTGAAGCTGCCAATCGCGCCGCAACAGTACACGGCGGCCTCCAACGCGTCGGTCAAGTTTGAGGGCGAGCTGCGCGGGAGCGTGCAGTTCACGCTGGAGCCGATGCTGGCCGACAAGTTTGGCTACGGCGGATTTGATGCGTCGCTCTATTACTATCTCCGGCCGGAGAACGGTACCGGCCAACCACGCAGGCTGCGCTATCCGCTGATTGACGAGACGCGCGTCTCCAGTCCGCTGTCGTTTGAGGTCGCATTCTTCCCGACATCGCCGACGTCGTCGTTCTTCACCGTCGTGCCAAAATCCGACGGCAGCCCAACGCCGATCCCCTCCTACTTCCGGACGACTGCGGGCTATCCAGTTGACCTGCTCTGCAACACGACCGCCAAGGGTCGCTTCTATATGCGACCACGGGCGAACCCCAACAACGAGGTCACCGATCTGCCGGAGATCTATTACTTCACGCCGAATGGCGGATTCGAGATCTACGCCGGTGGCCCGCTCGACGAGAACAGCATGACCGCGCTGCTGGCCGGCGCGTCCGGCACCGAATACGTGCGGCTTCGACCGCGCAACGGTACAGCCGGGGACCTGCTGCGCTTTGAGATCGATCGCAGCGCCTACGCCCAGACCTTTGGCGATCTGGAGGTCGGGGGCAGCGCGCTGCTGACGCCAGATTTCCGCACCTCGTGGGTCACGGTTGATGGTGTCGGCAACCCGTCCGACCGCTTCTACTACGCGCAGCCGCCGAACGCGCCGCTGTTCCAGGCCAACGGCATCTTCGAGGGATCGCCGTATCTTGACTACAGCGAAGCCTCGATCGCCACCATCAAGACGACGTTCCCAATGACGCCGGTCGCCGGCATCAACATCGAGCCATACGTCAACACAATCGACATTGATACCTACGAAGTGTTCGAGCGCGATGTCCTGGTTCCGACCCGTGACGAGACGATCAAGCGCGCATCGACGACTCTGCCGGCGAGCCCGCAGCGTTCGATGCGCTCGCTGCTGGCGAACGGTGCTAGCGTCGAGAAGCGCACAACGCCGCAGGGCCTCATCGTCGACGTTGACATCGCTACGAATCGCTATCAGCGTGTGCTGCTCGGTCGCATTGACGACACCGAGCTCGCCGTCGATTCGCCAACCGAGCTGTTCCAGCAGGCGCTGGCGACGAACAAGCTCTTCCTGGTCATCACGCACCTGGGCAACGTCGGTGATTTCACTGACAACGCGATCTCGATGAGCTCGTGGAACTTCGTTGCCGACATCGCTGCCGAGTCCGAGCCGGTCCGCAGCATCATGGTGATGAAGTACGCCGACGGAACCTCAGTGAACCAGCTCGTCGACGACACGTCCCAATGGCGCGACCCGGACAACTTCACTGACGCCGTCGCCATCTCCGCTAAGCTGAAGTCGATCATTGCCGACATGCGGGCCAAGGCGGCGAGCGCTGGCGGCGGATCGCCCAGCACCGACGCCGACGTGGCGAAGTACTACCAGACAATGCTCGACAAGGTCATCGACGCGCCAAACTGGTCGGGCATCATCGTCTTCGACGCATCACTCGGCAATCCGAATGAGATGCCTCGCGAGATTCTCGGCCTCCTGCCGGGCATGGTCGTGACGAAGTCCACCGCGGCCGTTGGTGGTGGCGATCTGATTGCCGCCACCAACAAGATGGATCCAGCCTTCAAGGCGCACCATCTGCGGATCGACATTGCCAAGGTCAAGCAGGACGGCGCAAACAACATCCTCGGCATCGAGAACAGCTCGATGTCGGCGTTAATTGATTACGAGAACAAGAATCCAGCTATCACCGGTGCATCGCGCTGGACCGACAACTCCAAGTCGGCAATCGAGGTCGACAACATCCTGGACATCTCCGACTTCTCGTATCGCGTCAAGTTCATGCGCGTTGTCTTCGAGAACTCCTACATCAAGAACTTCATCAGCGATGTCACGCTGAACATCCACAAGCTGTTCAAGGAAGTCCCGGATATCACGCTCCTGCCGGATGGCTCGATGTCGGTCAATGCGATCGACCTGTCGGGCTCGCTGCAGCAGATCGACGGCATTCCCACCTACGTCTTCCGCTTCGGCTGCATTGACCCGCTGCTCAACAACTTCATCGTCTGTTCCGAGAAGGGGTTGAGCAATACCCGTGCGATGGTGAAGTTCCCGGCCGTCAGTCCGGTCATCACCGCAATCGAGTCTACCCGCGTGGATTACAACATGCTGCAAGCGGCCCAGGACGTTGGGCAGACGAATATCGCCGAGTTCGTCGTCGCCGGCTTCCTGGAAACGCGTGAGCTCGGCGGTCGCGACTTCTTCTCGTATGAGCGGGTCGGGTTCGGCAAGCTCTCTCTCGGCCTGCAATACACGATGCTCGACGAGAGCGCGATGACCGAAGACATCGCCAAGCCCGAGGACATGGGCAACCCTTTCTGGATCTTTGCGCCAAACAATATGCGCTTCGACACCGTCCGCGGAAAGACGCGCGATGGCAGCGTCGTCAAGGCCGCGCCGCTGTCGCTGAAGGGCATCGCCGAATCGGTCAGCAGCTTCTCGGCTGCTGACGCCAGCGTCTTCCCGATCCCGAACCTGGTACCGATGTCGAAGGCGATGATCCCGTATCAGCCATCGAGCACCGCGATCCTCGACCCCAGCCCGGTGACCTACATCATCTCCTACGGCTTCAGCACTGCTGGTATCGGCCTCAACATCTCAGCCGGTGGTCTGATGGACATCACAGTTCACACCGGCTGGAAGGAAGCCACCTGGAACGATTCAGGTGAGAATGTCTTCTACACGGCGCTCCAGTGGGCGACGCCGCTGACCGGACTCGACATCGGCAAGTCCGGCATGTTCAAGGCTGAACTCAACGACTTCGGCTTCGGCGAAGTGCCGACCTCATCGAATGACCGGCTGTTCTTCATCTACGTGAACTCGCTGGCTCTGACGATCATGAAGTGGACCGCCAAGGTCTCGCTGCTTCTGTTCGCGCCGGTGCCGGCATCCGAAGGGTTTGCCGGAGCGTTTGGCAACGGCGGAGCGAACATTTCGAGCTGGTTCGGCTCGTTCTCGCTCACCAAGGGCAGCAGCGGCACATCAAGCGTCGATATATTGCCGGTGCCGGTCGTTGTTCCCGCCAAGCCGGGGGATCCGGAGTTCATCCTCGCAAACGCCGCTATCCGCCTGGTCATCCAACGCAAGACGAATGGCGAGCCAGAGAAGTACGAGCTTGTCGTGCACGGCTACGTGCAGAACGTCGGCGGCATCAACGGCGCCTCAACCATCACGGTGACGACGCGCCTGTTCGACGGCGGCATGATCCGCTCGGGAGACTCCCCGAAGACGACAACCGTCTCGTTTGCATCTGGAGGATTCAAGAGCCACGAGAAATTCGAGATATCCTACGGCCAGTCCAATTGGCCCGGCTCCGATACGCAGATCGCTGCCGATGTCCGGATTAGCGGCGATTTCATCACCAGTGCGCGCAGCAAGCGCATTCGCCAGACGAACACCGTCTCGCTGCGCGCAGACGAGGGCAAGCCGGGGCGTTCCGGCTCGCCAATTGTGGAGATCGACTACATCGCCGTCGGGCGCGGCGTGCGGTTGCGACGTGGCACAGCGGCCGACGGCGATTCAAATCTGAATGTCCGCCCCGAGGTTCGCACGGTCGGCGATGCTCTCGCACTGATGCAGCAGATGCTGCCCAACGGCGAATCCGGCCCGGATCTCTACGCGGTCCTGCGCGACATCTACGCGCCAGACGCCGGCATGATGGTCGGCATCGACATTACGATCATGGACTGGCTGCGCCTGGCAGTGATCGCCAACACCGCCGACGAGATCTACGGCGGTCTCCTTGAGGTCAAGAGCTCCGCTCCGGGCTTCGCCCAGGTCCTCAAGGGCCTACGAATCGAGATCCTCTACCGACGGCTCTGGGACGATAGCGACCTCGGCGTCTACGAGGGCACGCTGATTCTCCCGGATACGCTGCGCTACTGGGATGTCGGTGGCTTCTCAATCACATTGCCGGTGATCAGCCTGGCGGTCTACACCGATGGCGGCTTCCTGCTCGACCTCGGCTTCCCGTCCGGCAGCTTCGCCGGCGGCTACGACTTCTCGCGCTCGTTCGCCATTCAGGGCTTCGTCGGCCCGTTCCCGGTCA
The DNA here is from genome assembly GCA_039810005.1 of Thermomicrobiales bacterium. Taxonomy (GTDB): domain Bacteria; phylum Chloroflexota; class Chloroflexia; order Thermomicrobiales; family CFX8; genus JAMLIA01. The sequence continues at coordinate 29,203 of JBDHWD010000010.1, forward strand.
TGGGTGCGGTTGGTCTGTATCTCGGACGGCTCTCGGCGGATGCGGAGTACTCCATCCCTGACGTCGACTCAACCTTTGGGTCGTGGAAGTCGGCCTGGAAGTTTGGTCTTGCCGCCAAGATCGGGTTTGGCAAGGCCTACAAGCGTGGCCCCGTCTCCTTCGAGCTCTCCCTCACGGCGCAGCTCACCTTCCAGGGCGTTGCTGCCGCACTCGATCGCGCGAGCTCGAGCGACGACGACAGCGAATGGAAGCCGGCACCGGCCGACTACCTCATGCTCGAAGCGAGCTTCGGTATCGTCTTGCTGGCAATGGGCAAGTTCGAGATCCGCAAGTCGGGCTTCGGCCTGTCGGCATCACTCAATGTCAAGGCGAGCCTCGGCATCTCGTTCCGCTACATGACGGCGGTGCCGATCAAGATCCAGATCAGCATCGTCCTCGAAGCCGAGCTGAAGGTTTCGCTGGAGCTGCTATTCTTCACGATCTCGATCAGCTTCACGTTCACCTTCAAGTTCCAGCCATCGTTCTCAATCGATACCGGCGAGAAGCCGGACTGGCTTCCCTACGCGCGAGGATACCCGCCGAAGATCCCCAACAAGGGCGACAACGTCCTCACGACGTCGTTCGACAATCCCTTCGGCATGCGCGCCGGGCGCGCGCTGGCTGCGGGTGCGCTCACCTGGTCGGCACCGGGCGCGATGTGGGACTCGTCGTTCGACTCGGCCTTCCAGTACTCATCCGGCGGCGGCACGGCGGATCTGCGAAACGACGATGGCAAGCTGCCAATCGACCGCGTCTTCGCAACGCCGTTCACGATCGACGAGGACGGCAACCTCGTGGCCGCTGCCGGGCTGGTGATCTCCGAGCTGCATGCACGCTTCCTGCAGGCCGGTGTCTTCGCCTGGGCGGCGAAGACGGTACTCGGCAGCAGCGTCAATGGCTCGACCACGCTCGACGCCGACGACCTGGTGACGCTGCGCGCAGCGATCGACGGCGAGCGCCAGGAGCTGACGTATGCGACGCTGCGCGACTTCCTGGATGCGAACTTCGCGTTCAACATCCACCCGCCGACGAGCGCCGAAACCTATCTGAAGCCCGCCGGCAGCACCGAGACGTTGGCCACAATCTTCCCGATGGATCCGGACTATTCGCTGTCGTACGGCGACACAACCGTCGTCTTCGCCGACCAGACGAAGCGCGACAGCGCCTACTACAACAACCTCGATGACTATCTGGCTGCACTCCTGCTGAAGATCGAGCAGCAGCTCGGCCTGAGCAGCGGCGCAAGCGCGATGGCCGATCCGGTCGTCGAAACGAAGCCGCTCGTCACGCACGTCTTCGAGGCGTACTTCGAGCTGCTGCTCGAGGCCGGCGTCGAGAACGCAATCGAAGCGAAGGTCTCACGCGCCGACGATCCAGAGGAGATCACCGACACCTGGACGCTGGCACAGATCATCGGCGACATCATCGACCGCACACATCCGGCAGTCGTCACCGCCGTCACCGGCCTGACCTCGCGCCTGATGCTCGGTGGTCACCAGATGCCGGATACGTTCGATACGTCATCAACCCCACCAAAGCCGAGCAGCTTCCAGCCGCTCTACGCGCTCACCGGCCAGCAGATTCCGGTCTCACTGACGCTGCCGGAGCCGGAGGAACCCGAAGCGGGCGAAGAGCCGGTAGAGCCGAAAGATACCGACGTCATCTGGACGCTCACGCTGCTCGACGGCGACGACGAGCTGGCTGCGGCCAACGTCACACGCGGCGACTATGCGGCGCTGACCGCCCTGCCGAGCGACGTGCAGGCAGCCATCGACTTCGATGCCGACGAGCCGGTCATCGAGCGGATCAAGCCATACCTGGAGCAGGATCCGAGCTACCCGATCGACGAGCGCATCCGCGTCGCGTCGTCGGCCGCGGACTCGTGGTCTGCCTCGCTCATGCCGTTCTCGAAGCCGATCCTTGCTCGCCTCGATGAAGAGGACGACACGACGCGCCTCAGCTCCAGCATCACCAAGGTGGTGTATGAGGACGAGTTCTCGAACGAGATCGAAAGCACCGCGACACTGCTGTCGAGCCAGTACACCTGGGCCCTGATCGTGCCGTTCTCCGCCGGACGCATTGTCGATGCGATGGCATCGACGACGACCGAGAGCGGTTCAACGACGGTCTACAGCAAGACGACCTACACGTTCGGCGGCACCGACGAGCTGACACGGGCTCGTGTCGCCGCGATGATGACCGATCTGATGGAGGGCAACCCATCCATCGCTGAAGTGATGGTTCTCCATTCGACATCAATTGATGAGGTCGGCGGTCTCGCTCAGTTCGACAGCACGGCGCGCATTCTGAAGACCAACCTGTCGACGGTCAGCGCCCCGCGCGTTGGACGCCGCCTCGCGGCTGTCGATCCACCGGAAGAGAAGTTCTACGGCGACCTGTCATCTGCCGACATCTTTGCCAGCCTGCGTCTGCTCTGGGAGGCCAGCGTCGTCAACGCACCTGGTTTCTTCCTGGAGTACGACGGCGAGGACGGCATCCCGGATGACGCGTTTGGCGGCACCAATACTGCCGACCTGACGCTCGTCATCAAGCTTTCAGCGGGCAACGGCATCCCCGCGTATGCCAACGGCATCGTCTACGAATCGACGCCGACCTCCGTCGAGCGGTTCTACCTGACGAGCAATGACGCGGCCGCCAAGATCGCGATTCCGACCGGCGCACCGGGCACGCTGGCGTTCTACGCCGGACGCGATGTCTCGGACGCGTCGGCCGGCAGCCTGGCACGTGGCACCGCGACGCTGTTCAACCTGCTGGCCTATCGGATCAAGGACAAGGGTGGTAAGGCCGGCAGCTGGGCAGTCAGCGACGAAAGCTGGTCGCTGCCGTTCGGTCCGCTGAAGCTGAACGCGGACCTGCTGCCGACCTCGATCTCCAGCATGGAATGGAATTACGAGGTCGTCGTGCCGTGGACGACGTTCCTGACGGGTGGCCGCACCGCATCGCCGCTGGTCAGCGAGACCGGCGCGTACAGCCCGTACGACATCGTCGGCAACTCGGTCTATCTTGAGCTGGCCGCGCTGGACACGTTTGGCAACATCTACCCAACCACGGTCGAAAAGCAGTTCGAGATGAAATACACCGATCCTCTCATCTCGCTGCCGGAGTGGGCCGAGGCGAAGATCGCTTACCAGATCAACGCCAGCGGGCAGATCGTCATGGTCCTCGAGTTTGGCTCGGAACGCTTTACCGATGCAGAGTCTATCGACCGTGCCCGAGCACTCCGGGTGCAGTACGAGACGATCTGGTTCCAGCTCAACGACGCCAATACGTCGATCTCGATCAACACAACGCTCCTGAACAACAATGGCTCGATCGGTCTGGCCAACGGCAGCTCGATCAACGCCGAGCTCCAGAGCTGGGTTGAGGAAGTCCTGGACTTCCTGAACGCCAAGGTCACCGGCGGCACGGCGACTGAGCCGAGCATGAAGGTCATCACGACCTCGGCGATCTCGCGGGCCACTCGCGATGAGCAACCGGAGAACATCCGCCCGCTCGCGGTTACGATCACCATGTCGCGACCGGAATCGATGGTCGACACGAACGCATCCGGCAAGATCGCCTCGATCACGTCGGTCACGTCGTCGATCAAGCCGGACACGCAGGTCGAACCGGATCTGCCCTCGCTGCCGGAAGGCATGACCGGACTGGCTGCTGAGTCGCTGGTCGGCTTCGCGCAGAAGTTCGAGAAGGCATTCCCGGAGATGCGCCTGGCGACAGGCGATTCGGACACAAGCGACCAGGCGCTGTGGATGATCCGCATGGGTCCGGGCGTCCCGGAGACGGGCACAGGCATCCAGTACTCGGTCAGCACCAGCGAGCGCTCGTACTTCGGTGCCGCACCGCTCTCGACCCGCCTTGAGACGGTGACGATCGCTGATCCGCAGAATCCCAACACGACGGTGCCGTTCAGCAACGTCGACATGGACAAGCTGGGCCGCCGGTTCATTGCCGTCGTCGACTCGATGCTCACCGAGCAGCAGGCAGTCGATCTCCGCCGGGCAGATGCCGACAAGTTCCGTCGCATCCTGCGGGCGAAGGAGACGCTCGCCGCCGGGATCCCGAACGGGCTGCTGGCAATCTACAACGGCGACGACGACGAGGGCCGTCAGACTGCCTCACGCGAGGTCTACCGTCAGACGCTGCTCAAGTCGCTGTCAGCTGCCTACGACGTCGACACGGTCCTGAGCTACAACGCCTCGGTGACCAACTCGGAGTCGATCTCCGGGACGCCGCCGAACCTGTACGGCACGGTCGTCGCGCTCGAATCCCCGGATGGTGAAGAGGCGGCCTACGTCGTCGGCACCGCCAAGATCAAGCTCGGCGGCGACAACCCGAACCTGTCGTTCACGTTCTCGACATCACGCGATAGCGACCGCGCGCAACTACCGACACGGATGGCCTATCAGGTCACCTACGTCGAGCACAACATCCAGACCGACAAGCCGGCCTGGGCACCGCCGACGGGTAGCTACGAGTACCGCTCATCGTCGTGGCTCAAGCTGATCCTGCCGGACAATCCGGCCGTGCTCGACAGCGACAAGCTCGTCCACGATCCGATCAAGCTCTTCGACGGCAACACGCCAGTGAACATCCCGATACCGCTGCGCGAGTTCCCGATCACGCCGGCCATTCTGCGCCAGTTCGGCAACCCGGAGACAGCCACCGGCGAGTCGGTAACGCTGGAGAAGGCCGCCGCCTGGGAGTACGAATTCCAGGTCGAGCGCGCTCGGGCCGCCCAGGACCGCATCTATCTGCAGATCGCGTTCAACAAGAAGCAGGCGTTGCGTGCGCTCCTCGCCGACGAGGACACGCTGCTCCACGCGCTCTGCCGCTTCGACCTGCTTTACACGCGGCTGATCGGTGGCGACAAGCCAATCGCCGAGCAGTCGCAGCCGACAGCAGCTGAGCTGCTGACACTGACCGACGCGATCGAGGCGGTCGCGAATACGTGGGGCAATTGGGAGCCGAACGTCCCGATCCAGGAATACACCTGGCTCAAGGACGACTGGGCCTACCACATGTCCGAATCGATCGCGTATCCAAATAGCGATTCGCCGGTCGTCAGCATCCGGCTCCAGCCGCTGGCGATCAAGGAGCCGGTGGGCGACAAGAACTATGGCGACTACCCGCAGATCCGCGTTCCGGATCCGATCACGAGCGGGCCGGTCGACCTGTACCACCACCCGGCGAACGCAACGCCGGGCGACCCGGTGACCTACTCATTCACCTGGTCTGGCACGGTGCCGGACAACCAGACGCGCTCGTTCGTCTTCTCCGACCTGAACGTCCTGAAGACCGAGAACGCGCGTGGCCGGATCTGGCTCACTCGCAACGAGAACCTCGGCGATCTCGATGGCCGCACGACCAACGAGCGGTTCGTCTATCGCAGTGGCGCGAGTGAGTTCACCGACCCGCTGCAGCCATACATCGATCGCACAGTGCCGGTGGACATCAAGGCCAGCGTCACGCCGGCGCAGCAGTCGATGGCGGGCTACCTCCAGGCGGTGTTCGAGCAGGTGTTCAACGTCGCTATCGACAGTGGCTATCCATGGCCACTGACGAAGATCAACTGCCGCTACGGCCACGACCCGCGCAACATGGCGATCCCAGTGCAGGGGCCAGGCGTGGACGACCAGTTCTTCGTCTACCTGCCGGTTCTCGACCACGTTCCGTTCGTGCCAGACAGCGCGGCGGGGCTGGCAAACGAGATCGTCGACAAGATCCAGACGTGGGAGGCTCACGTCGATATTCCCAACAGCCCGACGAAGGGCACCGGGTTCTACGAGTTCGATCTGAGCGTGTTCAGCACGCTCGGCGATGCAAACGGTGCGCCAGTTCTGCGACTGCGTCGGATGTGGATCGCACGGTTTGACTAATCACGAGGCACGCGCCGAGTAGCGAGGGCATCGGGATGGATGACTACATCATCGGCGAGATACGGCTCGCCGGGTTCGACGGAATACCAGACGGCTGGGCGGCCTGCGACGGGCAGGCGCTCTCCGTCAGCGAGCACCAGGCACTCTTCGCGGCGATTGGGACTACCTACGGTGGGAACGGTCGCACGAACTTCCGCCTGCCTGATCTGCGCGGCCGTGTCGCTGTCCACGCTGGCGCAAACGGCTTCAAGCTCGGTGCAAGCGGCGGCGCTGAGCGGCACGCGCTGGCCACTGCCGAGCTTCCGGCACACCAGCACGAGCTGCTGCTCGCGCCGCCAGCCGGGAACGAGCGAGCGGGTGACGGTCAGAGCTATCTGACCGACCAGCCGATCGAGCATGTCGCCTGGACGGCAGTCGATATCGGCGCAAAGGCTGTGGGCTCGGCACACGACAACATGCAGCCCTATCTCGGTTTGACGTTCATGATCGCTGTCGGCCCTTCCGGCCGAACGCAGCGCTGAGGAGGGATGCGACCGATGCCCTATCCGGGAGAGATTCGCCTCTTCGCCGGCAACGTCGCACCCGCTGGTTGGGTGTTCTGCCACGGCCAGGTCGCGAAGGTTCGCGCCCTGCCGGGGCTATTCTCAGCCATTGGTGCGCGCTTCGGCGGCGACGGTAGACAGACGTTTGCGCTACCCGATCTGCGCGGACGTGTTCCGCTGCACCGCTCCGCCACCATTGCCGTCGGCGCAATTGGCGGCGCTGAGGCCGTCACTCTGGCCGGCAGTGAAATCCCGCAGCACGGCCATGGCCTGCCGGTGCAGGACAGCACAGCAACCAGCAATACCGCAGGACGTGCCCTGCGCGTGAGCGCTTCGGCGAGTGGCAACCGGACCGTCAAGCTGGGCAAGATGACCAGCAGCGGCCTGGGGAGCGCGCACGACAATCTGCAACCATATCTGGCGCTGAACTACATGATCGCCGCCGACAAGCCCGAGGCGGGACCCGTTGTCGGTGAGGTGCGCGTCATCGCCGGCAGCGGCGTTCCCGATGGCTGGGCACGCTGCGACGGCCAGGCGCTCGACATCGCCAGGTTCGGCGACCTCTATTCCGTCATCGGCACGACCTACGGCGGCGATGGCCGCACGCAGTTCGCGCTGCCCGACCTGCGTGGGCGGGTCGCGATACAGGCAGGACGTGGCCCGGGCCTCTCGACTCGCAAGCTCGGCGAAATGGGCGGCGACATCGCCATCGCGCTCCGCGAAGATCAGCTTCCGCAACACGATCACGAAGCCGAGCTGTCTGTGGCGATCGCAGATGGCGAGCGCGTTCTGCTGGCATCGTCGGGCGGCGGAACAGCGGTCGGCAGCACCGACGCTGCCGACCGCCTCGTCAACGTCGCAACAGGCGTCTGCGGCGAGACGGCAACACACCAGAACCTCCAGCCATATCTCGCACTGAATTACGTCATCGCCGTGCGAGGGCGGCTTCCTGAACCGGCATAGGACACCGCGATGCGGATCGACGCACAGAGGGGTTTGAGATGAAGGTCGACTTTAGCAATGTGAAGCTCGCGAGACGCGATTTTCTCAAGCTCACATCCGCATCGGCGGTCGCGACAACGCTCGTTGGCGCGTCGGCGACGCTGACACCGCTGTCGCTGCCGAGCTTCGCCTGGACAGCGCAAGCGGCGACAACTGCTCCGCCACGCGTTGCAGTTGGCTATTGGGATGGTCGCCTTGATACGTCGTTCGGTGATGCCGGATCTGTCGAGGCCGGCAGTGGCAAACAGGCCTCGAGCGCGCACGTCACCGTCACCACTGGCTGTCCGCCAGAGGACCTCGCGGCCTGGGACAGCTACCGCGCAGCCGGGTTGACGTTTGACCTGCGCCCAAACCACGAGGGCGCGCTCAATGCCTGGCGGCATCAGGTTCATCCTGTTGCCAGCACCAGCCCGCTGGCGAGTTACGACATTCCGGTCGACACCGATGGCGGTCTGCGCGGCTGGATCGACTATCGCGCCGACAACGGCACGGCAGCGGTTCCGTTCCAGATCGGCGCGAACGGCAGCCTGCAGAACGGCACCTATCTGATCATGCTCTCCGGCCCTGGCGATGTCCGGCGCATTGACTGGTCGCCGCTCACACTCAAGGTCATCGACGGCGGCCAGGCACTGGCTTTGCGTGACGAGCGCGGGCAGGTCGTCCGCCGACCTCACGTTGTCCTTGAGGTCTACCTGAGCTAGAACCGAACGAAGAACGGCCGCCGCGTCCAGCGCGGCGGCCGTTTTGCTGTGTGTCCGGTTAGCCGATTAGTCGGCGTCCATCGGAGCCGAGAAGTAGTAGATCAGCTCCTTGGCGTGCGCCCTCGCATCGGAGAGCCGGATCGACTCGTCAGAACCGTGCGCCTTCGACTCGCTCTGGCGGCCATTCCCAACCGTCGCGATCAGGTCAGTATTCAGCACTTGAGCAATGTTGGCCATGTCGGTCGAGCCACCCGAACCGGTGCGAACAAAGTCATCATCGCTGTAACCCTGCACGAGCTTCAGCGCCTCAACCAGCCGCTTTGCGCCCGGATGATCGGCAGACTGACGGTACGACGGATATGCGTGCATGAATGACACATCAGCCGACAGCGCCTGAGATTTTTCCAGTCCGCGCTCGACTGCCTCGCGAATCTCGGTCGTCACATCGTCGTAGTTCTCTTCTGGAATGTAGCGGCGATTGATCAGCACCGTCGCTGTCGCGGGGACGATATTGGACTTCACGCCGCCGCCGACGATGCTGAGATTGAACATGGGCCGCAGATGCGATGGGGCACCCGGAGCCGGAGCGAGTGGCAGTTCCGACCGGCGCGCCTCAACCTCGTGCTTGAGCGTCATCAGCTCGTTCAGGATCGGCACCATCTCCTCGATGGCGTTGATGCCGAGGTAATTTGCGCCGGAGTGGCAGGAGCGACCGTGGACGGTGACCGTCGCATCGATCGCGCCATTCGAGCCAAGGCGCAGCACGGGATCCTGGCTGCCTTCCATGCAGAGAACCGGCGCGGTGACATAACCTTCGAGCGCCAGGTGATACACGCCGGGATACACACCGATCTCCTCATCAGTGCAGAGAACGACGTTCAGATCCCAGACCGGCTCGATACCCTGCTGCTCCATGACATTCAGTGCCGTCAGCAGCGTCGCGATCGTGCCCTTCATATCGGCAATGCCGCGACCGTAGATACGGCCATCTTCGATCTCGCCACCGAACGGGTCCTTCGACCAGCCTTCCTCAATCGGCACCGTGTCCATGTGGGCATAGACAGTCAGCGGCGGCTTGCCGTTGTTCAGCCGCGCGACGAGGTTAACCCGATCGCCCTCCAGAGGCAGCGGGATCTGCTCGATCTTCTCCCAGGGGATGACGACGCGGGTTGTGTCGAATCCCAGGCGCTGGAATTCCGGCTCGACCAGATCGAGGAGCGTATCGTAGTTGCGACCTGGCGGTACGCAGTTGTCGATAGCAATGATCGATCGCAGCCGCTCAATGAGCTTGTCCTCCTGCGCATCGACCGCGGCAAAGGCTTCCGTAAAATCCACGCGATCCTCCTCTCACCCGTGCTTTGGCTACAGCACGGGTATGGTAACGGAATCGAGCGGAGAGTCCAGCGCCCGGCAGGCGGCTACGTACGAAACGCTGGTAGCACCCGTTCGCCGAGGAGACGTATGCCTCCGGCGTCGGTACGACCGTGCGGCGTGCCGAACTCGATGCGGTCGGCGCCGGCGTCAAAGATCGCTTCACACTGGGCGATGATCTCGGCAGGACTTCCAGCGAATGCAAACCGCGCTAGCAGATCGTCGGGGATGAGGCGACCGGCGGCGACCGTGTCGCCAGCTGCGACCAGCGCGTCGATCCGCGCGGCGAGCTCGGGTTCGATGCTGATGGTCGGATCGAGTGGCGCAACGACTGGCAGATAGAGCGCCATCTCGCGGCGAATCAGATCGCGCGCCCGCTCGCCGTCCTCGTCAACGACCGTGACCGCGCCGAGCGCAAAGCCAATCGCTTGCGGATTGCGACCGGCACGCTCGGCACCCGCTTTGATTCGATCACGCATCGGCTGCACGACATTCGGGTTAGCCGAGCCGCCGATCTTCACTTCGTCGGCACGCTCACCAGCCAGCGCGAGGATGTTGCGCCCCCAGCCACCAACCATCAGCGGCACGCGGGGACGTCGCACGTCGTAACGCAGGCGCAGTCCGGGACGCAGACGATGGTATGTGCCAAAGTAGCCACGATCGTCGCCACGCAAAAGACGCTCGATGACGTCAATAGCTTCGCGCATGCGTGGGACGGCGTTGTCCTGTTCGACGCCGATGTCATCCAGCCAGGCACCGCGGACCAATCCCAGGTAGGCGCGACCGCCACTGACCTGATCGAGCATCGCAATCTGGCCCGCGATCTCAAGCGGGTGCAGAGTGAAGGGATTGACGGCAGCTGGCCCGAGACTGATGCGAGACGTCGCCTGGGCGGCCAGCGTCAACGGCACGATCGGCGGCTGGTAGAGCAGGTCGGAATAGATCGAGAGCATGTCGAAACCGAGACGCTCCACGAACGCAGCAAGCTCGGCGTACTCAGCCGGAGGCTTATTAGATTGCAGCGCAATTGAGAGCGACCGACGGCTGGTCACGTCAGGTCATCAACCTTGAACGTGCGTCGACCAATGCGCTCGATCCGCATGATGAGCCGCTCGTCAATATCCGGGCAGGCGATGAGAGTATCCAGCTCCAGCCAGTCTGCCGGATCGAGCAGGCGCTGCTTGGCAGGCAGCAGCGGCAGGACCGACTGCAGCGCATACAGACAGAAGTGCTTACCCTCTGGGATGCGAATCTGGCTCGATTCGGTGAGCTCGAAATAGTCTCCCACCTGCAGGCCACATACTGAGCGCCCCTCGATGCGATCAACAGTCACGCGAAGATCGAACAGATCGAACTCCAGCTCATCATCGTCCTGCAAGAACTCCATCAGCGGGGACCTTCCACTTCATCCCACGACTCGCGATGCAGGATGTCCAGCAATTCGGCGTGCAACGCTGGTGTCGCTGCACCAACGATTGGAGCGCGGCGAGTCAGATCAAGCGTCACCGGAACAGGTGTGCCTTCGAACGTCGTGAGAACTGCTCCGGAGACATCAAGCATGATCAATGCCCCTGCGTAATCAACGATCTTCTCTCCATAGCCGGCTGGTGAAACACGGTTCGGATTGACGAGTGCGTCGAGTGTGCCACAGGCGATCAGTGACAGATCCAGCGCCGAGCAACCAGTGATACGCACCCGCCGCGCGCCGACCATCAGCGGCCCCATCGTTCGCCAGGCCGTCTGCGTCTCAGGACGAATCAGAGCAATGCGCGCCTGGCTCATTGACTCCGTGTTCGCTGGACGAACGACGCGCCCATCGACACGCACCGGTCCACCGCGTGCAGCAGTATAGACATGTCCGGTTGCGAAATTCATTACACATCCGGCGACGATCCGATGATCGAGCAGGATGCCGACCGAAAAGGCGTAGTAGGGGAAGCCGTAGACGTGGTCGGTCGATATGAGGCCGGGTTGCGGGGTGACGTGCTCGACGAAGTTCGGCACGGCGGTCGCGTTATTCGTGGCATCGACCGGGTCAACAATGGCGGTGAGCGCCGAGCCGCGGTCCAGGAATCCGACCTCCTCGGAAAGGATATTCATCCGTGGCTCCAGGGCAGTCAACACCTCCAGCGCACGATCTTCTGCGACCTGATCCACGTAGGACGTATCGAAGCCGTCCGCACCCAGACCGACGACGTCGGCCAGCCGCGCCTGCTCGGCCCGCACAATCGCCTCGCGCACCTGCATGCCGCACTGAGCAAGGTCGATCAACAGAGCGTCGTAATCAACCATGACAAGACACGCGTTCGGTGTCGTGTGAAACGGCCGGATGATCTGCTACCCTGAGCAGTTGAAGAGGGGAGCTCAACATCATGCCTCGCCATATCATTACACTGCTGATCGTCACCGCGGCGTTCTTCGGCATGCTCTGGATGGGAGTTGTCGTCTTCAATCAAACACCCGGAACTGCGATGCTGTTGAGCTTCATCACACTCTTCCTGATCGGGCTTGGCGTCACCTACAGCGTCTCAACACTGCGCCAGGATCGTACCGAACGCGACTAGGACGTCGGCTGCGGGAACGTACCGGCCCGGTAAACGCGCCCCGGCAGCTCTTTCCCGAGCTGCTCTGATAGCCACTCAGCGCACGCAATTAGCGCTTCCAGATCGATACCGGTCTGGTAGCCCATACCATGGAGCATATAGACGAGGTCTTCAGTGGCGATGTTGCCGGTCGCTCGCGGCGCGAACGGGCAACCACCGGTGCCACCGACCGAAGCATCCAGCACTGTCACGCCCGCTTCGACCGCCGCCAGCGCGTTGGCAATGCCGGTCATGCGCGTGTCGTGGAAGTGACAGCCGACCAGCACGCCCAGATCACGCGCGCCGTTGACCAGCTCGCGCACCTGCTTCGGCACCCCGACGCCGATCGTATCGCACAGCACGATCTCGTCCGGCGCTCCGGCCTGCACGCGCTCAATCACCGAGAGCACGGTGCTGGCGGCGACCGGCCCCTCGAACGGGCAGCCGAAGACCACACTCAGCGGGATGACAAAGCGCTTGCCGTCTGCCTTCGCGCGTCCGGCCAGCTTGATCGCCAGATCGATGCATTCCTCGACGGTTGCATTCTGGTTGCGGCGCGCGAAGCTGTCGGTGACGGCGAACGTGAAGTGGATCGCATCGACGTCGGCCTGGATCGCGCGGTCATAGCCCTTCTCGTTCAGCACCAGACCGGCATAGGTGACTCCCGGCTTGCGCTTGATCGTCGCCATGACCTCCTCAGCACCGGCCATCTGCGGCACCAGCTTCGGATGAACAAAGCTGGCGGCTTCCATGCGCGTGATGCCGACCTGGGCGAGGCGGTCACAGAGCTCAGCGCGGACAGCCGGCGGCAGAATGACTGACTCATTCTGCAACCCGTCGCGCGGCCCGACATCGACGATGGTTATCACAGTCACAGCAACATCCCCTCGCGACGCCCGATCCGGATGGCCTGGCGCACCCGTCGCCACAGCGCGAAGCCTGAGATGACGATACGTTGTCGCGTCGCCGCTGCCAACCTCATGCCGTGCTGTGGTTCAGTTCGGAGATCGGGGCGGAGAATCCGCTGTTGCAGGATCGGCCTGAATAGCTGTCACGATGCCGTTCAGCATGCCGCGGAACACGAACTGGTGAATCGGGTAGAGGACATACCAGTAGGCAAGGCCCAGCAATCCGACTGGATCGTAGATCGCTGTTTGCCGGACGAGTGATCCACCCTCGATAGGCTCGACCTCGAATTGGAGCCACGCCCGCCCCGGAACCTTCATCTCGGCGAGCAGCCGCAGCAGCCGGTCGGGCTCGTACGCTTCGACCCGCCAGAAATCAATCGTGTCACCGGGTAAGACTGCATCAGGGTTCCGTCTGCCGCGCCGCAGACCTGCTCCGCCTGCAATGAGGTCGAGGAATCCTCGCGAGCGCCACAGAGCATTGCCGTAGTACCAACCGGCGCGGCCCCCAATACGGCGGATGGGCGCGAAGGCGCGGTCAGGAGTCGCTTGAACACGCACAACGCGCGAATCGACGAATCGGTGCCCGAATTTTGCCCCGCCGAACGAGGGCTGCTTGCCCTGCATCGACTGGGCATCGCTCCAGCGAGTGACGGCGAACTCCTGATCCTCATTGGAAAGCGCGCGCCAGATCGCCTCCGACACGCCACGCGGTTGAATCGGAAACACCGTCAGCGCCGCCGGATCGCGCACGACGCTCTCGTTGCGCAGACTGTCGATGAGCTTGCGTCCCACGCGGGCATAGACCGGCGTGACCAGACCAAGCCAGAGACTCGAGATGCGCGGTGAGAGGACTGGCACCGGTAGAATCCACCGGCGTAACCCTCGTAGTCGCGCGTATTCCTTCATCATCTGTTCGTAGGAGACAACGTCCGCCCCACCGATTTCGTAGACCACGCTGTCAGCGATATCGAGGTCCGCAGCCGCGACGAGGTAGTCCAGCACGTCTTCAACCGCAATCGGCTGCGTGCGCGTGCGCACCCAGCGCGGGGTTGTCATAACGGGGAGCTTCTCGGCCAATGCGCGAAAGAGCTCGAACGACAGGCTACCTGAGCCAATGATGACCGACGCCCGAAACTCGATTGTCGGCACGCCCGACGATCGCAGTACCTGGCCGACGGCTTGCCTGCTCGCCAGGTGCGGTGAGAGATCATCGCCGTGCGCTAGCCCGCCAAGATAGATGAATCGCTCAACTCCAGCTGCTGCAGCGGCCTGTGCAGCATTTTCCGCCGACGCACGCTCATCGCGCTCGAAGTCTTTGCCGGAACCCATAGAGTGCGCAAGGTAGTAGGCGACACGAATGCCATCAAACGCAGCCGGTAGCGTCTCGGGACGAAGGAGATCACCGGCAACAACTTCCGTCATATCGCCGACGCGAGCACGCAGGTACTCCGGACGCCGCGCCAGGCAGCGCACGGCCTCGCCGCGCTCCTCGAAGCGCCGCAGCAGGCGGCCGCCGATATATCCGGTCGCGCCAATGATGAGAATGGAAGGCGGTGTCGTCGCGTGATTCATAGCGGAATGATGACATACGCAGCAAAGACGCTCGTCGAGATATGTCAGCGGCAGCCGTTCAGTTGCGGTTCAGCTCTTCGATCGAGCCAGTCACCACAAAGACAACGCGCTCACAGATATTAGTCACGCGGTCTCCGACGCGCTCGATGTTGTGAGCTGCCCAGAGCAGGTGCGTTGCGCGCGAGATCGTCGTCGGGTCGGCAAGCATGTAGGTCAGCAGCTCGTGGTAGATCTGATCGTAGAGCAAGTCAACTTCATCATCGCGCTCAGCAATCGCCCGGGCGGCGACGGCGTCATCCTCGACAAATGCCTCGACTGCGTCCAGCAGCATCTTGCGGGCAATCGTCGCCATGCGCGGGATGTCGAGCAGCGGCTTCAGCAACGGCTCATCGGCCGTGCGGATCACCAAGTGCGAGATGCCTTCGGCATGATCGGCCATCCGCTCCAGGTCGGTGGCCACGTGCATCACTGCCGCGATCCGGCGCAGGTCACCAGCCATCGGCGCTTGCAGCGCCATCAGGCGCAGCGATTCCTCCTCCAGCTGCCAGCGCCGCCGGTTGATCTCGTCATCACCGCTGATGACGGCGCGAGCGCGATCAACATCCTGGTCGCGCAGGGCAACAATCGCCTCGTCGATCGCTCGCTCGACCATACTGCCGAGGATCATGACCTCGTTGAGAAGCTCACGGAGATCATTGGTGAACACTGTTCTGGTACTCATCGACCGCTCCCTCATTCAGCAAGGTGGGGGTACCGGCTAGCCTATGCGGCCGGTGATGTATTCCTCAGTTCGCGGATCGCGCGGGCTGGTGAACAGATCCTTTGTCGGACCAACCTCAACCAGCTCTCCAGCGCGGCCTTCGCCCATCGTCATGAACGCCGTCATGTCCGAGACACGGGCAGCCTGCTGCATGTTGTGGGTGACGATCACAATCGTGAAATCGTCTACCAGCTCACGCATCAGGTCTTCAATCCGCAAGGTTGCGATCGGATCGAGCGCCGACGCCGGCTCGTCCATCAGGATGACCTCCGGCGTGACGGCGATCGCGCGGGCGATACACAGTCGTTGCTGCTGCCCACCGGAGAGCGACGTTGCCGGCGCTCGGAGGCGATCCTTGACCTCGTCCCACAAAGCGGCCTTCGTCAGCGCCGCCTCAACGGCGTTGTTGAGCTCGTGTCGCGAATAGCGGTGGTCGCCACCGTATCGCAGCCCGTAGGCCACGTTGTCATAAATCGACTGCGCGAACGGATTCGGGCGCTGGAAGACCATGCCGATCTTGCGTCGCATGATGATCGGATCGACATCCGCGCCGTAGATCGGGTGACCATCCAACAGTACAGTGCCATCGACCTGCGCGGACGGGATCGTATCGTGCATGCGGTTGAGCGCCCGCAGCAGCGTCGACTTGCCGGAGCCGGATGGCCCGATGATGGCAAAGACGGAATTCTGCGGAACGGTCAGTGAAATCCCGCGGAGCGCGACGAACGTGCCGTAGCGCACCGTCAGATCTCGGACATCCACCTTGTGGCTGGATGTCGCGATATCGATTCGTGGGCGATCAATAGCAACAGTGCCGACCGCCGGGAATTGCAGTCGCGGCTGCCCCTGCATGACTCTCTCCTCCTCGGTCACCGCCAACCTTCCGATCATCCGACGCGCCCGGTGATGTACTGCTCGGTTCGTGGGTCAGACGGGACGGTGAACAGACGCTCAGTCGGTCCGTGTTCGACGACTTCGCCGACACCTCCATCGGCGAGCGTGATGAAGACGGTCTCGTCGGAAACACGGGCGGCCTGCTGCATGTTGTGGGTCACGATGACGATGGTGACATCACGCACCAGATCGCGCATGAGGTCCTCGATACGCAGCGTCGCCAACGGGTCGAGCGCCGAACAGGGCTCGTCCATGAGGATGATCTCCGGCTGCATCGCCAGTGCCCGGGCGATGCAGAGACGCTGCTGCTGGCCACCGGACAGGGAAACCGCCGGTGTATTGAGCCGGTCCTTGACCTCATCGAACAGACCGACGCGAATCAGTGACTCTTCGACGATCTGGTCGCGCTCCGAGCGCGAGATGCCATCGAGCTGCAGGCCCATCGAGACGTTGCCGGCGATGGTGCGCGCGCGTAGCGGGTTCGGCTGCTGGAAGACCATGCCGATCCGCCGCCGAACCTGCGCCGGATCAATCCGCCGGTCGTAAATGTCCTCGCCATCAAGCAGCGCACTGCCCTCTGCCCGCGCACCGGGGATCGTCTCATGCAGCCGGTTGAGCGAGCGCAGTAACGTGCTCTTGCCGGTTCCGGATGGGCCGATGATCGAGGTGATCTTCTGGCGCTTGATGTCGAGGGTCACCGGGCGCACTGCGAGCTTGGGGCCGTAGTACGGCGCGAGGTCGCGCAACTCCAGATGCGCAGCCGCACTCGCCGAACTGTGCGTTACGGGTGATTGAACTGCGGTTGCTGTCACTCGGACCTCCTTAGCGAGCGCCGGTTGTCCGGCGCGTCGCGAGACGCACCAGGATGTTGGCGATGAGCACGATCGTCACCAGAATCAGCGCCGCGCCCCACGCCTGCTGGTTCAGCACCTCAAAGGGTTGCTCGGTGTAGCGATAGGCGATCAGCGGCAGCGCCTGCATCGGTCCGAATATGTCGAACGTCAGGTTGTTGTTGCCAAGCACAGTAACGAGCAGCGGCGCTGTCTCGCCCATCGCGCGGGCGAACGCCAGCAGGATGCCGGTGACGATGCCGCTCAGGCCCATCGGGATGACGACGTTCAGCGTGAAGCGCCACTTGGGCACACCCAGCGCCATCGCTGCCTCGCGAACGCTGCCGGGGACCAGCCGCAGAATCTCTTCGGTCGTACGGGTCACAACCGGCACCATCAGCACCATGAGCGCGATCGAGCCGGCCAGGGCCGAGAACTGCTGGGCGCGCTGCACGATCAGCACGTAGGCGACGACACCGACAACGATCGACGGCATCGCTGTCAGCACGTCGGTGCTGAAGCGGATGACGTTCGAGGCGCTGGTGCCTGGATACTCAGCCAGGTAGATGCCGGCCATCACGCCGACCGGGACCGCCATCAGCAACGAAACGCCGACAATGAGCAAGCTGCCGACGATTGCGTGCAGAACGCCACCGGCACCAGTCGATGAACTGCCGAGCGTGACCGGCTTGAACGTCTGCGTGAAGAAGTCGAAGCTGAGGGATTGGAAGCCCTGAACAACGACGTAGCTGATGATGAGTAGCAACGGGACGAGCGCGATCAGGGTCGCGGCACCGGTCATGCCGACGAGGATCTTGCTGGTGATCTGCCGCCGCCGTCCTCCGGAAGCCTCAAGCAACGATGGACGCGGAGCGTTTGCTACTGCCATCAGGCCTTCCCTCCACTTCCTCGCTGCACTTTCCAGACGAGCAGGCGCGCAATCGAGTTGGCCACCAGCGTGATGCAGAACAGGACCAGCGCCACCAGAATCAGGGCGCTGGAGTGCATCTCACTACCGGCGTTGGGTAGTTGGCTGGCGACGAGTGATGCGGCTGTCGTCGCCGGCGCGAACAGAGAACCTTCGATGCGTGGCGTATTACCAATGACCATCGTCGCGGCCATCGTCTCGCCGAGCGCCCGGCCGAGGCCGAGCATCATGCCGCCGATAATGCCGGCGCGGGCATACGGGATCATTGCGTGACGGATGACCTCCCAGCGTGTCGCCCCCAACGCGATCAGCGCTTCACGCTGATGCGTCGGCACAACTGACAGGACATCGCGCGAGACGGCTGCGATTGTCGGCACGATCATGATGGCGAGGATGATGCCGGCCACCAACATGCCGCGTCCGACCGTGACCGGGCCGGCCAGCAGCGGAATCGCGTCCCCGAACCGCTCAGAAATCGGCGTTGCGATCCAGGTCCGGAAGAAGGGGATGAAGACGAAGATACCCCACATGCCGTACACGACACTGGGGATCGCCGCCAGAAGCTCGACCAGGAACGACAACGGCATCCGTAACCGGGACGGACTCACCTCAGCGAGGAAGACGCCGATCATCACACCGATTGGCCCGGCGATTAGCAGGGCGATGACCGATGACATCACCGTTCCGTAGATCGCCGGTAGCGCGCCGTACTGGTTCTTGACCGGGTTCCAGGTGGAGCTGGTCAGGAAGCCGAAGCCGAATTCATGTCGCGCAGCAGCCGAACCGTCCCAGGTGACAGCGATAATCGCCACCAGCAGGCCGACGACCAGAACTGCGAACGACAGCGCGATAAGCCAGAACAGCAGATCTCCGTGACGAGTGCGGCGTCTCAGTCGCTCCCATCCACTCACGGCATCCGCATGCTGCATGTCCACTCTCCCAACCTCGGAACCGCCCTGCCGATGCGTCGGTATCCAGTTGCGGATAACCGACGCATCAGCCGGACGGGTTTCGCCGTTGCTACGGCGCTTCGAAGACCGCAGTGCCGTTCACGGTAACCTGCGTGAGCTTGTCGATTGCCAGGTCACGGACTTCATCCGGCAGCGGTGCGTAGTGCAGCTCCGCCGCCTGTGCCTCACCGGTCGTGAGCGCCCAGTACAGGAAGTCGGTCAGCGCTTCCGCCTTCGTCTGGTCAGTCATCTCGCTGTGAACGAGGATCCAGGTGAAGCCCGCGATCGGGTAGGCGTTCGCGCCATCCTGCGGATCGGTGATCGAGACGCGCAGGTCGTCCGGGAGGTCTGCCAGCGCTCCGGCGGCAGCCGCACTGGTCGACTCGATTGATGGCTCGACGTAATTGCCCTGCGCGTTCTTGATCGCCGGAGCCGGCAGATCGTTTGCCAGCGCGTAGATCAGCTCAACGTAGCCGATGGCGCCCGGAGTCTGCTGCACACCCGCCGCGACGCCCGGGTTCTTCTCGCCACCGATGCCGACTGGCCACTCAACCGCCGTGCCCGAGCCGACCTGGTCGGCCCACTCAGTGCTGACCTTCGACAGGTAGTCGGTGAAGATCGAGGTCGTGCCCGAGCCGTCCGAGCGATGAACGACGGTAATCGGCGTGTCCGGCAGGTTCACGCCTGGGTTGTCGGCAGCGATCACCGGATCGTTCCAGGTCGTCACAGTGCCGAGGAAGATCGCAGCCAGCGTCTCGCCAGAGAACTGGAGCGGCTGGTCAGTCTCGAGGTTGTAGACGACGGTGACCGCGCCGAGGACTGTCGGGATGTGCAGCGCGTCCGGCGAGGCGGTCATCTCTTCATCCGTCATGTAGGCATCGGTGCCGCCAAAGTCGGTGACATTCCCGGCGAAATCCTTCTTGCCCTGGCCGGAGCCGACCGACTGGTAGTTAATCGTCGTGTCCGGTGCGACCGACTTGTACTGCTCAATCCAGGCCTGATAGATCGGATCCGGGAACGACGCGCCGGAGCCCGTCAGGTCGGCCGACACGTTGCGCGGCTCCCAGTCGGCGGCCGGTGACGACTCGCTCGACGCAGCCGTTGGCGATGCCGTGGCAGTTGTCGCTGCTGGCTCTTCAGTCGCCTCGGTCGTCGCTTCGTTCTCGGCTTCAGTTGCCGTCGACTCGGAGCTTGTCGCGGTCGTCGCAGTTGACGACGTTCCGCTGGAGGTTGTCGCGGTGCTGTCGTCGTCACCGCCGCAGGCAGCCACAACCATGGTCAGCGCCATAATCGCGACGACGGTCAGAAGCAAGCGCTTCCAGCGTCGTGACGATGCGTGAGAACTCCCGATCACTCAGGTTTCCTTTCCTGGTGGTCCCGCTGAATGCACTTCATCCAGCGAATCGATAACCAACCCCATGAACCGTCTGGATCAATCCCGATCCATCCGGATCACCTTCCAATCGCTCGCGGAGCCAGCGGATGTGGACATCAACGTTCCGGGGATCAACAACGATCTCCGGACCCCAGACCATGTCCAGCAGCTCGGCGCGAGTGCAGACCTCACCGGCGCGCGATACGAGCGCCGAGAGCAGCCTGAACTCCTTGAGTGGAAGGTGCAGCTCACGTCCGTGGAAGACCGCGCGATGCTCCTTCAGCAGCACCGTCAGATCGCCCGATATCAGGACGTGGCTGTTCTCCTGTGCCGGTGTCACGCGGCGCATGAGCGCATTAATCCGTGCCAGCATCTCGCGCAATGAGAATGGCTTGGTGACATAATCGTCGGCACCGAGGTCGAGCCCATTGACGACGTCAGCCTCGCGTGTGAGCGCAGTCAGCATGAGAATTGGCACATCGGAGGATTTGCGAACCATTCGACAGACCTGCCGGCCATCAAGCTCCGGCAGCATCAGATCCAGGATGACCAGGTCAGGGGACTCGGACAGGGCGAGATCCAGACCCGTCTTCCCATCGGCCGCCTGAAGAACACGGTAGCCGTGCCGCTCCAGGTTCCAGGCGAGCGTTTCGCGAAGGTCGTCCGCATCCTCGACAACGAGAATTGCGCCTCGCTCCTTCGCTTGTCGTCCCACCGTCTCGACCACGTCACCTCCAGCCTCACCTGCGAAAGCGCGGCGACCATCGCCGCACTTCCAACGCTACGGGCTGTTCGTAATGGACCTGTAATTGGATTGTTAGGTTTGTGTTAGAGCGGGCAGAAATCTTCAGATGCTGCGGAGTCGTCAGGGTCTTCGCGTACGATGGCGCTGAAACAGGCCGCAGACAGATGATCGGCGATGCACGTGAACAAGCGTTCCGGCTGGTTCCCATACGATGAGAGCCTGGATCAGCAGCGATCCGCACGGGTGGTCAGGCTTGGCGCGATCTGCGACTTCGCGACCGGCGCACCGGAAGCCGGGCCATCGCAGAGCTTTTCGGTCCGCGAGTTCGTGGCGCTGGATGACGGCCGCAATGTGGTTGTGAGCGAGCGAGGCTTCACGATAAGTACGCCACGAGAGGTCGTCGAGCTGGAGGATGGCCGCCGCGTCATCCTGGAGAACACAGCGCCGATGAACTCCGGCCTGACGCTCGACATTATCCGGCAAGACGTGCTGAATGTCGTCCTGCCGGATGATGATGACGGCGAGCCCCATCCATGGCAGTGGCTTGCCGAGCAGGCGCAGCTCTACGGCATTAACGTCACTGCCGTAGAGCTCAAGGCGCTGTCATATGAGGTCAGCCTGACGAAGCGGCTCGCGAACTGGATAAGTGACAGTTGTTCGCCCTGCTGAGTCAATTCTCAAGCCCAACCACAATGCAACATCGTCATAAGGCATAGCAATCAGCTGCGATCAACCGCCGGCACCGGTACGTGTTGGCCGAAACATCAACCGTCGCACACAACAGCCGGTTCGTAACACGTCATGTGGTCGCATTCCCTCTACGCATGAGGCAATGTACCTCCCCGCACTGATTGAGATAGAACATCAAGGACCAGCTCCGAAGCGTCGATCATGGCAACGTCCGTCTTCTGCAGTGGATCAACAGCCAGGTCTGGAGCTATTGGCTGGAAACCATCGCCGTTCTGCTGCTCACGCCGCGTCACTAGCGACTGCGTGGAACGGCTATCAGGCTGCTCGCTGGGCGGCGTGCAGTCGACCATGTTCTCTCAGGCTTCAGCCAAGCGTGTGCAGGCCAGCGACGCCAGATCGTCCGGCTTCGCCAAAATGTTCATGGACGCCGAGGTGTTCAACGACTACGCCGACGCATACACCAGCAATGACACGCAGCTCATGGCGTTTCTGGAGCGGCAGTTCTCGGATCGTTTGCGCCCGGCGGTTGATGCGTGGCTGGCAGCGTCGCCGCTATCGAATCCCGACGCGCCCGGCAGCCCAATGGACATGTCGGAGTACAGGAATCCGTCCTTCAAGCGCGCGGAGCAGCTCTCCGACGAGTCGGACGCACTCTTCACTTACGAGATGGACGCCAGCGATAAGAGTGACCAGTACATCCTGAATACGGTGTACCTGGCGACGGCGCTATTCTTCGCCGGTATTGCAGGGACGGTCGTCGGTAGACCAGCGCGCACGATGATTATCACCATCGGCATCATGATGCTGATCTTCGGTCTCTATCACATAGTCGCCCTGCCAATTCAGTAGGCGGCAATATTCAGCCGTCGTGCTACGCTACTGGCGACTGCGAAAGCTCAGCAACTGCAAGGGGATGACATGCGCGTAGAAGCAGGCATTGGCGACCTCGCCTGGGGCGACGTTGGCGCACAGGCAGCCCGCGCGGAAGCGCTCGGATTTGACGCACTCGGCGCACCGGAGCTGAAGCACGATCCGTTCATTACGACCGCCGTCATTGCGCCGGCCACGTCAACGATTCGCCTGGCGACATCGGTCGCGATCGCATTTCCACGCAGCCCGATGGTCGTCGCCTACATGTCGCGCAATCTGCAGGATCTGTCGCAGGGGCGCTTCACGGTGGGGCTTGGCACGCAGGTTAAGGGGCATATCGAGCGGCGCTTCTCAACGGTCTGGGATTCGCCGGGACCGCGTCTGCGCGAGTACATCGAGTCGCTGCGAGCCATCTGGGACACCTGGCAGA
>JBDHWD010000011.1:0-50985 GCA_039810005.1 Thermomicrobiales bacterium
GTCCGCGGGATGATCGGCACCGCGCCGCCGCATATCCTCCGCCCCGAGGATCGCGATCGACCGTTTCGTCTGGAGGACCTGTTTATCGACGTCGGCGCGCGCTCGGCCGATGAGGTACGGGAGATGGGCATCCGTATCGGCTCACCGGCCGTCATCTCCTATGGCTTCGAGCAGTTGGGCGAGGATGTCGTAATGGGCAAGGCGCTTGACGACCGCGCGGGCTGCGCCGTTGTCGTCCGCGCGCTGGAGGAGTTGCAGAACGAGGAGACGGAATACACCGTCGTCGCTGCTTTCACCGTGCAGGAAGAAGTCGGCTTGCGCGGCGCACAGACCGCCGCATTCCATATCAACCCAGATATCGCTATCGCGCTCGAAGGCACAATCGCGGCCGACATGCCCGGCGTCCCGCCCGCGCGTCAGCCAACGCGCCAGGGTCTCGGGCCATCCATCCGGATCATGGACAGCGGCATGATCGGGATGCCGCGCGTCATTCGAGCACTGTCAAAGACTGCTGAAGCGAACTCGATCCGCTATCAATACCAGGTGCCGGCCCCGGGAGGCACAGACGCCGGAGCGATCCATCGCTCGCGGGCCGGTGTGCTTGCCGGCGCAGTTTCGCTTCCGTGCCGCTACATTCACTCGCCATACGCCACGTTGCGGCTCTCGGACTTCGAGGAGGCCGTCCGCCTGATCGCTGCATTCTCGCGCAGCTCACCAGGCGCAGTCGGACTCTAGTGCGAGTCGCCGTGTGCGCCAGGTCACAGTCTGCGTCACCACCCAACCCTTATATGTAGGCGGACCCTCCTGGGAGGGTCCGTTTGCAGGGCGTCGAGTTTCCTCGGAAGGGTGCAGGGCGTGGCCGAGACAGCATCAGCCACAGGTTGGAAACGTCAGATTACTGGGCTCTGGCAGCGCGTGACCCTTGAACAGTTGGGGATTGCGACCGTGATCCTCGGTTACATCCTCATCCTGATCGGTGGAGTTGTCAGAATCGAAGGCGCTGGGATGGGCTGCGGCGACGACTGGCCCATCTGTAACGGCAAGGTGATCCCGACATTCAACTATCTGACGGCCATCGAATACATCCACCGCGTCGTTGCCGGACTGGTGCTGCTGTTGACTACCGGACTGACGATCGTCGCCTGGAGGACGACGCCAGCGTCCGATGTCCGCCGCTGGCTGTCCGCCGCAGCGCTCATTCTCGTCCTGGCGCAGGCCGGCCTGGGCGCAATCACCGTCTTCGCCGAGCTTGATCCACGCGCCGTGACTGCCCACCTCGGTATGGCGCAGGCCTACTTCGCGATTGTGATTGTCATCGCCTTGTCCGGCAGCCAGACGGTGCGCCGCGGAACCGTACACGGCTCGACTGCAATTGCGCGTTCGGGGCTCGTAGCGTGTGGCACGACGTTCGTGCTGCTTCTGACCGGCGCGTATACTGCGTCCAGCGGGGCAGCCTGGGCGTGTCCAACCTGGCCACTGTGCGGCGACAAGTACGTCCCGACCGGCTGGTCCCTCGTGGACATCCATGTCCTGCATCGCTGGCTGGTTATGCTCGCGTTCGCTGCAATCGTCTGGCTGGTGGTGACGGCGATCCGCGATGCCGGAATCGGCGCGCCGCTCACGCTCGTCGCGCTAGCGGCGCTGGGATTCACACTCATTGAGACGCTGGTAGGAGCGGCGAACATCTGGCTGGAGCTCGCCGACTGGGTGCGCATCAGCCACCTCGGCATCGCGACACTCGTCTGGGGCTGTCTCGTCACGGCAGCCGTGCTGAATGCGCGAGCACTCGCACGGCAGCATCAGGCCTAGCCTAGACGGACCAGCGAACTCGCGCGCCGACGGCGATCTCAACCGGCTCGCCTTCAGGCAGGCCCAGATAGAATCCGCGCATGCCGTCGTCAAGGAATTGCAGCGTCTCCTTGAGCAACTGGGGCTCGTTGCGCTCCGGGCCGAGGCAGAAGCGGCTGAACTCGACACATGGGTGCGCGACCGACGCCTCGCTGAGCGTGATCCAATAGCCAGATTCCGTCTCGATCTCAAGCCCGCCGACCAGGTCCTCAAGCGACGGCGGGTCGTCCGCCTCCACCAGAATGCTCTCACCGGCGATACCGTACAGGATGTGATTGCCAAGGCGGGCGCGCATCTGGTCATAGTTCGCAGTGAAGCCAACCGACAGGTCATTGATTCCGTTGCGGTTTTTGGAGTCTGGATGCAGAGCGTTGTGAACGTCGATGACCTCAACGCCGTCAATCATTGCCGACGCACCGTGTGCTGTGAGCGTGAGCCTCGGAACGCTTCGAATCGGCGCTGGATCGTATTTCCGAGCGCGCGGCGGACCGACCTTTAGCGACGACTCCTGTATCTGGAGGTGGACGATCCGACCGTAGGTCGTGAAGGACACCTGAGCCTCGAAAACGTTCACTACTGGATTTCTGGTAAAGATCACACGGCCTCCGTCAGGGTTTGCAGCTGTCGTACGAGCGTCGCATGAAGGAGTGGTACGGCGTCATAATGCTCGGGCTTCATCAGCACGCTGCGAATAACGGTCAGTGTCGGCTGGTCCCAGATGATCTCCGGGTCGCGTTCAGCCAATTGTCGCTGGTTGACGCTCAGCTTCGCCAGATAGACGGGACTCTCTGCGTCCTGTTCGGCGGCCAGGAACAACCGATCGGCGGCAGCGGACAGATCGCTAGCAGACCGCGAACCGACGGCACCCGGAGCCGGGTAGAACGACAGAATATCGAGATCGGGCTCCACGACGAGCCGGAATTGATCGTCGGCGTGTATTACTTCGGCCCAGCGTAGCGCCGCAGCGCGCGATTTCGCCAGGATTGCCCCGAGCCCTGCGTCCGCCTTGAGTGGGATGCACTGCAGCGTTGCCCAGAGCGCAGCCGCCGCCGCACCGGCGCGTGAGCATTCCAGTGTTATCTCCCCGAGATGAAGCTCGTCCGACGTGAAATAGGTATACGGCGAGTCGTGGACGTAGAAGCGTCCAATGCTCGGGTCGCGGAAGATCACCGATCCACAGCCGTATGGTTGCAGTCCATGCTTATGCGGATCGACGACAACGCTGTCCGCCTCGGCGATCGCGAGGAACGGCGCTGGGTCAATCGGCGGGTTGGCACGTTGCGCCAGCAACGTGTGGAAGCCGCCGTAGGCAGCGTCGACGTGGACGCGCGCGTCGTACTGCCGGGCGAGCGGGATGATTTCATGGATCGGATCGACTTTGCCCAGGCCGGTGCTGCCCGCGGTGGCAACGACGGTGCCAATGCTGCCGGTCCGCAGTTGCGCCTCCAGCGCGTCAAGATCCATCCTGCCGGTGGAATCCGAGGCAATCGATACGAACTGCGCATCCAGCACGGCGCTGCCACGCGCGTGCGTGTAGTGCGCCTGATCGCTAGCAGCAATAGCGCGATCTGGATGCAGGCAACGCGCGACCCAGAGCGCCTCGATATTGGCAATCGTGCCGCCGCTGGTGAGATGTCCCAGGTGCTCATCCGGATAACCGAACATCCTCGCCAGGTCGGCGACGACCTCGCGCTCCATCCGAGACGTCGCCGCGCCTCCATCGAGCGCATGGTTGTTCGGGTTGATCTGCATCGCGATCGCATAGGCGAGGCTGGCCACCGGATGTGGCGGCTTCAGCATCTGGCCGGCATAGCGGGGATGACCGTAAGGATAGTTGTCCGCGAGACGCGCGGTCAGGTCGCCGAGAACCTCCGCAACACGCTCAGACGCGACCGTCATCGTCGAATCGGGTGGCATCGCGCTACCGTCGGCGTGCCATCGATCGACAGCGTCGAATGAGCGCCGCAGATGCTCGATGTACTCGTCGCGCTGCACTACATTCCTCCTGCAAGATCCGAGTCGGCGCGAAGGGACGCACCGAGTACACTTCCGCCGGCCATCGGCGTGGCCGACCGATGTCGCGCATATCTGGCCGCCAACATACAAAAGGATACTCTTGTGCGCCGTGCGATTCTTCTGCTCGCGCTTTGCCAGCTTGTCTGGTCGTTCGGCGGTGTCGTCATTCGCTGGGAGCCGTTGCCGCCACAGACGCTGATGGCGAGCGCGCTGCTGCTGTCCGGCTCGGTGCTTGCCATCCTGACGCCGCGCCACCGCCTTCGTTTGCCGAACAGACGACTCCGGCTGGAGGCGATCGGGTTCGGCATCGCCAATGGCGCTGCCAACGCGCTCATGGCTGCAGCAATTACGCTGGCCGGTATCGGCAACGCGGCGTTCGCCTATGCGTCCTTGCCCCTCTGGATGGTGCTGATCGCCAGACCGATCCTCGGCGACCGCGTACCCGCACGGGCGCTACCAGCAATGGGCGTCGGCGCGGCCGGTATCGCCCTGCTGCTGGTCGCTGGGCGCGGCTCTTCTGTTGGCGAGAACGTGCTTGGCGGCCTGGCACTCGCGCTGATTGCGGCGGTCGCCGGGTCGGTGTCAGCATTGGCCGGTCGTCGCCTGGTTCCGCGCGTTGGCGTCGATGCGACTGCCGCATGGACGATGTTCGTTGGCGGGTTGGTGCTGTTGCCCCTCATCGACTGGCGCGCGTTTGGAAGCCTCGTCTGGTGGATGGTGCCGACGCTGCTCGCCTGGGTCGGGATCCACTACATCATTGCGCCGGTAACCTACAACCGGGCATCCGTGTCTGCGCCAGCCTTCGTGATAGCCGTGGCGACGTTTGTGAACCCGGCGATTTCACCGGTCTGGGGTGCGCTCTTCTACGGCGAGCATGTGTCAGCTCTTGCGGTTGCGGGATTGTGTCTGGCGCTCGGGGCGAATGTGCTGTTAATGCTGACGCTGCGCGCGAAGCGTGATTCGGAGGCTGCGACCGATGCGTCGCTCACGCCAGCAGTTGACGCCATTGCGCCATGAACCCGCTGGTTGCTAGGCGTTAGCAGCAGTTCGTTCGTCGATCTGGCTCGCAATCGGCTGGATGTGCCGAACCTCGCCAATGGTTTCAGGTTCATTCACGGTTTCATCCGCGTCTGCCGTCAGCGGGATCTCACCACCAACAAGCCCGGCGACAATCATGATCCCGATGCCCGACCATATCAGCAGCGATGTGCCCATACCGGGCTCTCCGCCGAGCCGACTTGCCCAGCCGGAGGATATGAGCAGCAACGCAACCACGCTGACTATTCCGTGCAGGGTCGCCAGCTTTCGGGAGCGTGGCGTGCGCTCTACCGACTTCATGGCGACGACACCGAGCATCGCTGCAGGCACGCTTGCGACGATGCCCAGCCCGAGGAGGATGTTGGAGCACACGCTCCATGTGTCTGAGCCGGTAATGAAATAGAGCACATCGGCGAGCAGCGCGAGCAGAACACCCGCTACCGGCACGTATGACACGATCGCATGCAGACTGCGATTCTCCGCATCCTGCTGATTCGACGTCGCAAATCGCTCTCTCGCCAGGGGAACAGGAGTTCGGCGACTCTGGCGAGAGCTGGCTGCGGAGAATCGCGGGTCAGGATATTGCATTATGTGTGTCCATCCTTCAGCATCGTCGCACGTCTGCCACCAGAGCATTAGCGGCATACAAACCGTGACAAGCCCGACGTTGCACTGCCGATATCGCAAGACAGACGCCACGCTGGATTCGCACGATCGGAGCTGGCGATAATCGATCATCGGCAAGGAGAAGGAACGATGAGCAGCCCCGCACGCGTAGCCGTCGTCACTGGCGTGGGACGCCGCGTCGGCATTGGCGCAGCCATCTGCCGTGAGCTTGCGAGGCGCGGGATTGATGTCATGCTGACCTACTGGCGGCTGTACGATGACTCGATGGACTGGGGAGCTGACTCCGAGATGCCGCAAGCATTGCTCGATGAGCTCGCCAGCCTGGGTGTGCGGAGCGCTGCAACAGAGATCGACCTGTCAGCGCCCGATGCGCCGCAGGCGTTGCTGGACACAACCGAGCGGGATCTCGGCAGGCCATCAATCCTCGTCAACAACGCGACTGTCTCCCGGCAGACTGATCTGCAGTCACTGACGAGCGACGACCTCGATGCCCACTATGCCGTCAATTTGCGAGCAACGGCTCTGCTGTGCGTTGAAATGGCGCGTCGCCATCCGACGGAACAGTCGGGCCGGATCGTGAACATCACGTCCGGGCAATCATTGGGACCGATGCCGGACGAACTGGCATACGCGGCGACGAAGGGCGCAATCGAGGCACTGACGGTGTCGCTCGCGCCGCCACTGGCTGAACGCGGCATTACGATCAACGCCGTGAATCCGGGGCCGACAGAAACAGGCTGGATATCAGACGAGCTGCGCGAACGACTCCTGAGGCGCGCACCGGCCGGTCGCCTGGGTGCACCAGAAGATTGCGCCCGCCTCGTCGCGTTCCTTGTCAGCGACGAGGCGGGCTGGATTACGGGTCAGGTCATCCACTCGGAAGGTGGATTCATCCGCGGCTGAACGGTCGGCTCAGTAAATCGACGCATCGGCCGGGTACGACTCCAAGCCGGCCTTCACGGCCGCGAGGAAGCGCGTTGCGGCGAGGCCATCGAGCAGTCGATGGTCGATTGAAAGCGACAGATTCATCATCGGTCGGATCGCAATCGCATCGTCGATAACGACGGCGCGCTTGACGACCGCCTCCATCGACAGGATCGCGCTCTGCGGCTGCACGATGATCGGCGTCGAGAAGAGCGACCCCAGCGTGCCCGGATTGTTCAGCGTGAACGTCCCACCGCGCACGTCGTCGGCCGATAGCCGGTTTGAGCGCGCGCGCTCGGCCAGGTCATGAACCGACCGGGCGATACCGACGAGGTTCTTCGCGTCTGCATCACGAATGACCGGCACGATCAGGCCATCCTCAAGCGCAACGGCGACGCCGATGTTCACGGCCTTGCGCCGAATGATGCGCCCGTTGTCCCAGACGGCGTTCACGTCCGGGAACTCGCGGAGCGCCTGCGTGACTACGCGCACGAGGAACGGGAAGTAGGTGAGGCTGAAGCCCTCGCGACGCGCGAATTCGTCTTTGTGACGATTGCGAACAGCGACCACCTGGCTCATGTCCGCCTCCATCCAGACTGTGACATGAGGTGCAGTCTGCACGGATCGCGTCATGTGCTCGGCGATCTGGCGGCGCATGATGCTGGCGTCAATCACCTCGTCACCCGGCCAGATCTCGACTGGCGGCGTGGGCTGGGCTGGCGCATGCTGCGGCGCTGGCGGCGCGATTGGCGGCTGGATTGTCTGCGGCGGCTGCGCGGTCGTTGACGTTGGCGGCGTCTGTGCCCGAGCCGGCGCGGCCGGAGCGTGACGGCGCTGCTCGACCTCGGCGAGGATGTCGGACTTGGTCACGCGACCGCCGATGCCGCTGCCAGCAATCGACGCGAGATCGATATCGTGCTCCTCGGCGAGACGGCGAACGATCGGCGAGGATCGGATTCTCAGCATCTCCTGATCGTCGCGGTCGGCGCGGGCGCGCTCTTCATCGCCGTGGCGAACAGGCGCTGCCGTTGTCGGCGCAGGCTCCTGGCTTACCGGTTCGTCGCCAAGCGCCTCAGCGATCGGACCCTCGGCCGCGACAGCCTCGCCGCCCTCGTCAATGACGCAGATCGTTCCGCCGACCGGGATCGTCTCACCCTCATCGCCAACGATGGCGACGATGGTGCCTGAAACCGGCGCTGGAATCTCGGCCGTGACCTTGTCGGTGACCACCTCAACCAGCGGCTCGTACTTTTCGACGACATCGCCGACCGCTTTCAGCCACGATCCGAGCGTGCCTTCGGTAACGCTCTCGCCAAGCTTCGGCATGGCGATGGTCGTTCCCTGTTTTGTACTGGACATCGTTGTCCTCCTCACGATCGGATGGCTAGTACGCCGCCAGACGTTCGATAGCGGCGCGGATGTCGTCGGCATTCGTCAAAAAGGCTTTCTCCATCGGTGCGGCGTACGGCATCGCCGGGACTTCTGGACCCGCGATTCGCACAATCGGTCCGTCCAGATAGGGGAAAGCTTCCTCAGCGATGATCGCGGAGACCTCGCCACCGATGCCGCCGAACTTGTTTGCTTCGTGGACGATGATGACCTTGCCGGTCTTCGTGACGGACGACAGGATCGTCTCGCTATCAAGCGGCCGGAGCGAGCGCAGATCGATCACTTCGATCGATGCCTGCTGCTGCTGCGTGAACGCATCTACCGCCTCAAGCACCTCCTGCAGATACCAGCCGTAGGAGATGATCGTCATGTCGGTGCCTTCGCGCACGACCTTCGCTTTGCCGATCGGCACGGTGTACAGCTCATCCGGCACATCGCCACGGATCGCGCGGTAGGCGCGCTTGTGCTCCAGGAACATGACCGGGTCTGGATCGTGAATCGCGGAGCTCAGGAGTCCCTTGGCGTCGTATGGATCGATGGGTGCCACGACCTTGAGTCCGGGGATGTGCGTGAACAGCGCCTCAATCGACTGCGAGTGGTAGAGCGCGCCGTGGATGCCGCCGCCGTACGGCGCGCGAATCACGATCGGGCACCCAAAATCACCGCCAGAGCGATAGCGCGTCTTCGCCGCTTCGTTCATGATCTGGTTCATTGCCGGGTGAATGAAGTCGAGAAACTGGATCTCGGCGACCGGTAGCATCCCGTTGGCCGAAGCGCCAATCGCCACGCCAACAATCGATGATTCGGATAGCGGAGAGTCGAGCACGCGCAGCTCGCCGAACTTCTCCTGCAGTCCATCGGTCACGCGGAACACGCCGCCGCGCTTGCCAACATCCTCGCCGAGAACCATCACCCGCTCGTCCTGCTCCATCTCCTGATGGAGCCCCTCGCGGATCGCCTCAATCAGTAGCTTCGTTGCCACGTGTCCTCCTGCGCTACGTGCGCCTCTGCACGCCGGTGAGCGTCATGATCGCTGGGTGCGTCGCCAGACCACACCGTCGGCGGCTACCCGCTGCAACCTGCTAGACCGTCTCGCCGTCTTCGGCGTAGACATGCTTGAAAGCCTCGCTCGGATCGGGCATCGGAGCCTGTTCGGCATACTCGGTTGCGTCATTCACCGCAGCCTTCACCCGAGCCAGCATCTCGCTCTCGCGCACCTCGTCCAGCACACCCATGTCGATAAGGCGCTGGCGCGTAACGACGAGTGGATCGCGCTCCTTGTAGCCCTGCACTTCTTCGCGGCTGCGATACAAACGGTCGTCGTCATCAGACGAATGCGGCGTCAGGCGATTGACGACAGCTTCAAAGAGCGTCGGGCCTTCGCCGCGGCGTGCGCGAGCGACGGCCTCGCGGGCGGCCAGATACACCTCAATCGCGTCCGCGCCATCGACCCGCACACCCGGCATGTTGTAAGCGGCAGCACGTTCGGCGACAGACTTTACTGCCATCTCGAGATCCATGGGGACCGAAATGGCGTAGTGGTTGTTCTGGACAAAGAAGATAACGCCGAGCTTGTGGATCGACGCCCAGTTCATGCCTTCGTGGACATCACCCTGCGCCGTGCCGCCCTCGCCGATACTGGTTACGACGACCGTGTCCTCGCCGCGCATCTTCGCTGCGAGCGCAAAGCCAGACGCCTGTGGGAACTGCGTTCCGACGACGCTGGAGCCAGTATAGAAGTGGTGCTTGCGAGAGCCGTAGTGACCAGGCATTTGTCGGGCACCCGAGTTGGGTTCTTCGGCCCTGGCGAGGAGCGAAAGCATCGCGTCGCGTGGGGTATAGCCAAAGTGCAGAACGAGGCCGAGGTCGCGGTAGTAGGGGAAGAGCCAGTCGCGGTTCGGGTCGAGTGCATAGGCCATCCCAGCCTGGGCGGCTTCGTGACCCTGTACTGAGATAACAAAGGGAGCGCGACCGCTACGGTTCAGCAGCCACATTCGCTCATCCAGCTGCCTGGCGAGCAGCATGGTCTCGTACATGCTCCGCAATTGATCGTGCGACAGATCTCCCACAGCTTCGTGGGATACGGTTGCCGCACCGCCTGTGCCGTTGCTCGCCATAGTGCTGCCTCCTTTGCCGTTCCAGCCCTCCGTTGGACTGGATCTTCACCTGTGAGCACGCCGCAGTGTGTTCGCGTTCATATTCCCGCACGACTCGAACCACGACCGCGACGAAATGGCTATTCACTTGCGCTATTTACGACCGCTCAGCCTGTTTGCTTTCTGCCTCCTGGAGTTTCGGACGGCCGCTGGGCGACCGTCCGTTGCTCTGCGCCGATCAGATTACATGTGCAGTGGTCGCCCGAAGACATCGAGCGCTGCTTCGTGAATGACCTCAGAGATCGTCGGGTGCGGATGAACGGTGATCGTCAGCTCCCAGGCGGTCGCTTCGAACATCATCGCTAGTCCGGCTTCGGCGATCAGCTCGGTTGCGTGCCCGCCGAGCAGATGAACGCCGAGAATCTGATCGGTGTCGCCGTCAACGACGAGCTTGGCGAAGCCAACCGTCTCGCCTTCGATCCGGGCCTTGCCATTGGCAGACAGCGGGAACTTGCCGGTCTGGACGTTGTAGCCCGCGTCACGCGCCTTCTTCTCGGTGAGGCCGACGGAGCCGATCTCCGGCGCGCAGTAGGTCACCCAGGGGATCTTTCCGTAATCGAGCGCATGCGGCTTCTCGCCGGCGATCAGCTCGACGGCAACGACGCCCTGGTGCATCGCGGTGTGCGCGAGTTGCTGCTTGCCGGTGACATCACCGATGGCAAAGACGCCATCGACGTTCGTACGCATGTACTCATCGACCGCAATGTAGCCATCGACGACCTTAACGCCGACCTCTTCGAGGCCGATATTCTCAGAGTTGGGCATGCGACCTGTCGCGACGAGCAGCGCGTCAGCCTCGACAACTTCTTCCTTACCATCAACGGAGAAGCGCATTTTCACGCCATCATCGCTGATATCAAAGTCATCGGCAGTCGGGCGGATATTCGGGATGACGCGGATGCCGCGGCGCTGGAAAGCGCGGGTGAGCTCCTTCTGGACCTCTTCATCCTCGTTCGGCGCGACGCGTCCGACGAGCGTCACTTCGCAATCGAAATCGCGGTAGGTGCTGGCGAACTCCAGGCCGGTCGCGCCGCCGCCACGCACAATGACGCGCTTCGGCAGATACGGCTCGGTCGTCGCATGGTCGCTGTTGAATACGCGCTTCGGGTCCCAGTCGAGGCCCTTGATCGGGCGGGGGGTCGAGCCAGTATCGATGATGATGTTCTTGGCCGTCAGCTCGGTCGACGTTCCGTCCTTCTGCTGGACCTTGATTGTGTTCGGGGAAGTCAGCACACCCCAGCCCTCAATCGTCTCGATCTTGTGCTTGCGGAAGAGGAACTGGATGCCCTTGTAGTTCTGGTCGACGACCTTACGGGCGTTGGCCATCGTGACGGAGTAGTCCAGGCTTATTTCACCGGGCGACACACCGTACTTCGCCGCTTCCTTCACGGTGCTGGCAACCGATGCGCCCTTCAGCAGCGCCTTTGCCGGGATGCATCCGCGGTGCACACAGGTGCCACCAACGAGATCCTTTTCAACGAGCCCTACGCGCATGCCCAGTTGCGCAGCTCGAATCGCTGCAACGTAGCCACCGGTTCCTCCACCGAGGAAGAGCACGTCGTACGAGGTCTGCTCCTGCGCCATACCGATCCCGCCACTCCCATCCAGTTATCGGCACTGAGCACGCATCGCTCAGCAGCATCGTCCGCGCAAACGTCGCGCGAACAGTTCAGATGTTCCGCGGACCGGCCCTGCCAGTTGCAGTCTCTTCAGACCGGTATCCGGGCTACTGTCACGCTTCAGTATAGCAACGCGCATGAAATGGCCCGCGCACCGTCCTGCAATCGTGCTCAATGAGGATGACACGGCATTAACTCTACATAAATAGCAGCCACGCAATGGCGATCTGGTGGCGGAATTCGAGGGCAAAGAGTGGGGAAAATGGCCACCTCCCGTAGACGTCGAAACGGCACTCAAAGGTGCCTTTTTCCGCGTCTGGACGCGGAAACTGACTTGCTGTCACAGCCTCAGAATGGTATACTGGTCGGGTCGAATGGATCGACGAGAAAGCGGGAGTAAATGATGATGACGCATATACAGACGGTGACCCCGCTCTCCACCTGGCAACGGATGGCAGAGAAGGCAGACCACGAAGGTTTGCGGGCGTATCGACTCAACGGTGACCCACGATACTGGGCAGTCTCCAGCAAGAGCCAGCCGCTGACCGCCTATGAGGTCACGGTCTACGACAGTGATCTGCTCTGCACCTGCCGAGGTAGCGAGTTCCGCTCCTATTGCAAGCACCGCGCGCTCGTGTTGCGCGAGCTCGGTGCCCTCGACGAAGAGCATTTGCAGGCAGCCTGACCTACGCCTCCGGTCGACGGTGACGCGGAGGCGTATCGGCTGAAAGCGCCGTGAGGCTCGTCACCTGCCGCGTGCGCAGCGCCAGTCCGTAGACCATCCACGACCAGACTGCGATCAGAACGATCGTTCCGAGCGTTGCGGGGCGACGCGTGGACTCGTTCGACAGGAACAGCGCGAACGGCACGACGCTAAAGGCCACCAGCGTTGACATCGTCAACCGGTGGGCGAGGATGGCTTCGCCGCGCTCGCGGAGCCCGGCGGCCAGCAGCGCGATCCCCAATAACGCAATAACGCCGCTGTGATAGTGGGCATGGAACGCCGTCAGAACCGTCACGATGCAGAGCAGCCCCGCGCCGATCGGCGTCACCTCCCGGCTGTCGCTCTGCCGCCACAAGCGCGCGGTGAGCATCAGGATGACGGCAGTCAGCGCGACGATCAGCGCAGTCTGCAGGAAGGCCATGTCCGCCGGTATCGAGCGCGTTACGGCGGCGCGTATGTTCAGCATGCCGGGAACGTTGATGACAGCATCGCCGGCCGGACCTGCCATACGTCGCGACACCGCCAACGCATCCTGCAAACCTCCCCAACCAATCAGCGCGAACGACAGCGCCGCCTCGACAGCACTCGCCGCAACAACGGACACGACGGCGCGCCGACGCCCGGTGATGAGCAAATAGACAATCGGCGCCAGAAGCAATTGCGGCTTCATCGCGAGGACGGCGAGCGCGAGTCCTGCCCGGCCCTCTCGGCCGCGCCGTAGCTGCGCCAGGAACACAACGAACGCCAGCACCAGCAGGCCGTCCGCCTGCCCGAGCATGACCAGCGCAAACAATGGCATCGAGCCGATGACGAGAGGAGCTACATCGCCCCACGGCAGCGCGAAGGATTTGCAGAGCCTGCGAATAGCCAGCAGGACCGCGCCGACCGTCAAGCTCATCCAGACCAGCAACGCTGCCAGGGGCGTCAGCAAGGAAAGTGGAAGGCTCAGGATCGCCAGTGGAGGCGGGGCAAGGTATGGGTGCATGACCCGATCGTTCCAGTGAACGTCGTAGTGCCCGATGACCGGCAGCTCGTACTCCCATTGCGCGCGCGTGTCGTACAGGCGGTGCGAATCACCGTCGCGGATCATGCTCGCGCCGACCCAGGTAGTCAGGTAATCCATACCGACGTGGTCGAACGGCCCGTCACGATGCAGCATGCCGGCAAGCACGACGATTTGCAGCACAGTCAGGGAGACGAGTAGGAATTTCGGTGTCGAATTCACCAGCGCATGAGCCTCCATTAGCTGTCATCCGCCCACACGCACTCGCAGGGATGCGGACCTGCTCCGACTCCCCTGCATAGAAAATGCCACGTCCGAATGCGCACATCACACAATGCAGTACTATCTTCGTCGTTAGGAGTGTCGCTTTGGCGCGGTCTCACGACACAACCCGCAACACATCAGCGCCGTCGCCCAGCCCGTCCGACTACGGTCACCCGTTCGGATGGTGGGGTTCCGGCTGGACGCCTTTCAATCGGCGCTCGCTGCTGTGGCTCATTGAGCGCGACACGGTCGATGTCGTAACCGCGGCATTTCTCTCGCTCGCTATTGAGGCGCGCGCATCACTGATGGTCATCGCCGAGCCACATGGCGCTGGGAAGACGACGCTCCTCACTTCACTGCTCGATTTCCTGCCGGATGACAGCGCGCCGGTCTTCCTGCGCGGATGGTACGAGCGCTTCAGCTTCCGCGATGAGATCCCCGCTTCGCGTGCATACCTGCTCTGCAACGAGATCAGCGCGCACCTGCCCATCTACCTCTGGGGGCACGGCGTGCGGCGCGTTTTTGACGCGGTCGCCGACGGCTACCCGATCGCGACGACGATGCACGCTCCTTCAGCTCACGACGCACTCGCCCAACTGATGGCATATCCGCTCGAGGTTCCAGCGGCACATCTTCAGTTCCTCGATCTCGTCGTGACGATTGGGGTTGGGTACTCCGGGAGTCGTCTGCTGCGGCGCGTCTCAGCGATCGAACGCATCGTGGCGGGTGACGATCCGACGCCTCGCGCGATCCGGATCGCACATCGCGAGCCGCTCCGCGGTGATCTGGATTATCAGACCGGTCGCTATATCGCAGTGCTCACCGAGATTGGCGGATGGACGGACCACGAAGCATCCGCACGTCTGGCGCGCCGGACGCATCTCCTTCGCGACTGGCTAGCGGCAGGATTGAGCGCCGCCGGCACTATTCGCAGCGAAGTCATTGCATCTCGGAACGGCGAAGGATAGTAGCTCTCGACATCGCTCCTCGGCGATTGCTCGTAGAATGCCGGTTCAGACGGTGAGCGAAGTGGGATATGAGCGGTGAGACAACCGATGAAAGACTACAAGAGTTATAGTTACTGGCTGGAAACGTGCGGCGACGACCTCACTCCACGGCCCGCCCTTCATGGCTCGACTGACGTCGACGTCGCCATTCTCGGGGCTGGCTACACCGGCTTGTGGACTGCCTACTACCTGCTTGAGCACGAGCCAACGCTGAAGATCGCGATCCTTGAGGCTGAAATCGCCGGCTTCGGAGCGTCGGGACGCAACGGCGCATGGTGCACTTCCGGCTTCCCGCTCGGCCTCACATCGCTGGCCAAGCGCTACGGTCGTGATGCCGCGCTCGCCGTGCAGCACGCAATGTGGGATGCCGTCGACGAAGTTGGCGCGCGCGCGGAGCAGGAAGGCATCGACATCGAGTGGCGCAAGGGCGGCTCGCTGCGCCTCGCACGTGGGCGACATCAGGTACCAAACATCGAAAAGTCCTGGGAGACCTACGAGACGTTCGGCCTGACCGACGACTTTCAGAAGCTCGACCAGCAGCAGACTGCCGAGCGCATCAACGTAACGGGCACCCTCGGCTCGATCTACACACCGCACACGGCGACAATCCAGCCGGGCAAGCTCGTTCGGGGAATTGCTCGCGCAGTCGAGAAGCGCGGCGCAACCATCTACGAGCAGACGCGCGTCACCGACTTCACGACCGGCGCATGGCCGGCGCTGCACACTGAGACCGGCCATGTACGAGCCAAGGTCCTCGTCATTGCCGGCGAGGCATTCATCAGCCAGCTGCCGAAGACGCGGCGCGCTGTCCTGCCGGCCTACTCGCTGATCACATTGACCGAGCCAATCTCGGACGCCGACTGGCAGCAGATTGGCTGGGAAGCGCACGAGTGCGTCTCGTCGATGAGCTTCATGGTGAACTACCTGTCGCGCACGACCGACGGTCGGATCATGTTCGGCGGTCGCGGCGCGCCATATCATTTCGGCTCGGCGATCCGCGATGAGTACGATCGCCACGGCCCGACGCACCACATGCTGCAGGAGAACGTGCGCACATGGTTCCCGATGCTGAAGGATGTGAAGTTCACGCACTCGTGGGGCGGGGCGTTGGGCTGGTCGCGTGACTACATGCCGACGATGCGCTTCGATCCGCGCGAGAACGTCGCGATGGCCGGCGCATACACCGGCACCGGTGTTGCAACGTCGAACCTGAGCGGCCGTGTTCTTGCGGATCAGATCCTCGGGCGCGACACCGACCTTGCCCGGCTGCCGATGGCGCAGCACGAACCGAAACAGTGGGAGCCGGAACCGTTCCGCTTCCTCGGCGTCCGGCTTGTGCAGCGTGGTTTCGCACAGCTGGACGCGAAGGCCGAACGCACCGGCGTCGCGCCTGATGGCCGATCGCTCGCAGAACGTTTGACGCGCCACTAGCTTGTCATTTCTTGACAGCCCTGCAGGCGGGGGTACGATTGAGCGTAGCGCACGGCATATACGTTACGCACGTGTGCGCCACCTCTACTGCCCACCGCACGAAACAGCCAGCGGCTCGTGACACGGACAGCGCATCCGTCTCGTTCACGCACCGTTGCAGAAAGGTTCGATCAGTATGTCGGATCAACATCAGGCCAGGACATTAGGCGAGTTGCGCGCCAGCGGCTACACCGTTCTGCCGGTACGCGAAGAAATGCGCCGCAATCTCATCGCGCGCCTGCGCTCGGATGAGCCGATGTTTGACGGTGTCGTTGGCTATGAAGAGACAGTGCTACCGCAGATCGAAAACGCGATTCTCGCCGGCCAGGACATCATCTTCCTCGGCGAGCGCGGCCAGGCTAAGACGCGGATGGCCCGCAGCCTCGTGAACCTGCTTGACGAGTTCGTGCCCATTGTCGCGGGCAGCGAAATCAACGATGATCCGTTCAATCCCATCAGCCGCTATGCCATTGACCTGATCGCCGAGAAGGGCGACGACACGCCAATCGAGTGGATTGGCCGCGACCGGCGCTACGCCGAGAAGCTGGCGACCCCCGACACGACCATCGCTGACCTGATCGGCGAGGTTGACCCGATCAAGGTCGCCGAGGGGCGCTACCTCTCCGATGAGCTGACGATCCACTACGGCATGATCCCGCGCACCCACCGCGGCATTTTCGCCATGAACGAGCTGCCGGACCTCGCCGAGCGCATTCAGGTCGGCCTGCTCAACATCATGGAGGAGCGCGATGTCCAGATCCGCGGCTATCGCGTGCGGCTGCCGCTGGATGTCTACGTCGTCGCGAGCGCGAACCCGGAGGACTACACCAACCGCGGTCGAATCATCACGCCGCTGAAGGACCGCTACGGCTCGCAGATCCGCACGCACTACCCGGAGACGATCGAGCTGGAGATGGACATCATGGCGCAGGAGTCGCTGCCCGCGCCGACCGATGGTGTCGATCTTTTTGTTCCGCAGTTCATGCGCGAGATCATCGCCGAGATCACGCACCTGGCGCGCCGCAGTCACGACATCAGCCAGCGCTCCGGCGTATCGGTTCGTATGTCGATCGCCAACTATGAGAACGTCGTCGCCAATGCATTGAAGCGGGCGATCCGGCTCGATGAGAAGCAGGCCGTGCCGCGCGTTTCCGACCTGCGAGCGGTCATCGCCTCAACGACCGGCAAGATCGAGCTGGAGACGATGGGCGAGGTCCGCGAGGATCGCATCGTTGAGAAGCTGATCCAGGGCGCGATCATCGCCACGTTCAATCGCTACTTCTCGGTCCGCGAGTTCGATGACCTCGTCCTCGGTTTCGATAATGGCCTCACCGTCGATGCCGCCGACGATCTCCCGGCGATGAACTACGTGCATCAGGTCTCGCACATCGACGGCGTTCGCGAAGCACTGGAGAAGCTGGACCTGCCCGCCAGCCCAGCGGGTGTCGCGTCCGGCGTCGAGTTTGTGCTGGAGGGACTGCATCTGAACCGGCGGCTCAACAAGGACCGTGCTGCCGGGGCGGGGGCACAGTACAAGGCGTGACGCTGGAGAGTGAGCGCGGTGCCAATACCGCGCTCATTGCTCGAACTTGAGATTCGCGATCAATTGCTCAAGCTGCACCTCGGTCACATCCGAAGGCATGGTGGCCGTCAACGCGTACCAGACACCTTCGGAATCCCACGTATAGGACACCACCGATTTGTCGCCGCCACGCTGATCGACAACCTTCTCTATCGTCCACCCGTTGATATCGAGTTCAGTGCGGGTTGCTGACGGGCTATCAGTGGACTCTCGCGGGACAGTCGTCTGCTCCAGCAGAATGGTCGATGTATCGCCCGCGTCCACGATGTGAAGCTCAGCGTGATTAGCAGTCCCCAGCGCGCCGGACGGCGGCGACGTCGTGACGACGATGTTGGTCAGCTGCAGCGAGTCAGGCATGGGGTCGGGGATGGCAAGCGGGAACGACGCCAGCGCACGCGCCTGTTCGACCGTCAAGTTGCTCCAGACTCCGTCCTGGATTGGCGTTGGCAGCGAGTCTCGCGCTGCCGCGCCGGACTCCGGAGAAGCGGCACTATCGTTCGTGGAACCGAAGCTACAGGCACCAGCAACACACAGTGTCAGCGCCACGACAATCATCGAGATGGTTCTCATGCACGGTTGATCTGTCATGATTCGACGATAGCACCAAGGCGACAGAAACATAAGCCTGTGACGCGTGGCAGCAAAGTATGCTCACCGACCGGCTGACGGAGCATCGGAATCAGGAGCATTTGACGACAGATACTCCGTCTCGCTTCAGCAGGACCGCCGTGTATCGTTGGTCACGACATTGCTACTCTGCGACCATCGGCTTATCCTAGATTCATCGCATCAGCGCCGGTCATACACGTCGACGTAGCAATCACAATTGAAACCCGCACCTTCCGCCAGCGATATCCCGTCCGTTTCCTCACCTACCTGAATCGAGCGCCAGATGAGCTTCGACTACTCCTTCTACCCGCGTAACCGCTACTCCCGCTGGGACGGCACGCAGCAGATCGACGGACTGACTGCCGACGACATCATGGAAGCGATCTCCGATGACATGTTCGCGCAGGGCGACCTGCAGAGTGCCCTGCAGCGCCTGTTCAATCAGGGCCTGAATAAGCAGGACTCCACGCAGATGCCCGGAATTCGACAGTTGATGGAGCGGCTCAGAGCGATGCGGCAGCGCGAGCTCAATCGCTACGATCTCGGCTCGGTGCTGGACGATCTGAAGCAGCGTCTGGATGAGATCCAGCAGCTCGAGCGCGACGGGATTGAGCAGCGCCTCGACCAAAGCCGCCAGCAAACGCAGCAGTCGGAAAGCGACTCCGGGCAGCAGGACGGCGCAGAGAAGCCGGGCGAGGGTGGCGAACAGGGCCAGCAGTCTGTCAGCGAACAGAGTGAGTCCGGACAAGGCGACGCGGGCGACAACGAGCAGCTGCAGCGCATGCTGGAGAATATGGCCCAGAAGAAGCTGGATGCGCTCGACAAGCTCCCTCCCGATCCAGCCGGCCAGATCAAGGCACTGACCGAATACGAGTTCATGGACCAGCGCGCCCGCGAGAAGTTCCAGGAGCTGTTGCAGGAACTACAGCAACAGATGCTGCAGCAGACCTTCCAGGGTATGCAGCAGTCACTGCAGAACATGACGCCCGAGTCGATGCAGGAGATGCAGCAGATGCTCTCCGAGCTGAACGACATGCTTGAGGAGCGCGCCAAGGGTGGCCAGCCCGACTTCGAACGCTTCATGCACCGCTGGGGGCACTACTTCGGCAACGACATCAAGTCGCTCGACGAGCTCATGGATCGCATGGCCCAGCAGATGGCGGCGATGCAGTCGCTGATGAACTCAATGTCGCAGGAACAACGTGCCGAGCTGTGGAACGCCATGCAGGCGGTCATGAACGATCCCGGCATGCAACAGCAGATGGAGCGCCTCTCCGAGAACCTGTCCCAGATGATGGGCCCGAACCCATACGCCGATCAGTACAGTTTCCGCGGCGACGAGGACCTGTCGCTCGAACAGGCGCTGCGCTTGATGGATCGCCTGCACGACATGGACGAGGTGTCCGAGCAATTGCGCGGCGTGCGCGACTGGCGCGACCTGGAGAACGTCGACGATGAGAAGATCCGCGAACTGCTCGGCGACGAGTTCCAGCACGATCTCGACCAGCTCCGCCAGCTGACGCAGCTGCTTGAGGACGCCGGCTACATCAAGAAGACGCGCCGTGGCTGGGAGATGACCGCGCAGGGCGTGCGCAAGATCGGCCAGAAGGCGCTGACCGACATCTTCCAGCACCTCAAGCGCGACCGGTTCGGCCAGCATCAAATCGACCATTCCGGCGCCGGAGGCGAACGCACCGACACGAGCAAGCCGTATGAGTTCGGCGACCCCTTCCTGCTCGATCTGCCGAAGACGGTGATGAACGCCGTCTGGCGTGATGGCACAGGTGCGCCGGTGCACCTGGAGGCGGAAGACTTCGAGGTCTACCGCACCGAGCAGCTGACTCAGTCGTCAACCGTACTGATGGTCGATATGAGCCGCTCGATGCTCTACAACGGTTGCTTCGCCGCCGCCAAGAAGGTCGCACTAGCGCTCGACAGCCTGATCCGCGGACAGTTCCCGCGCGACAATCTCTACATCCTCGGGTTCTCGTATGTCGCGACGCGACTCGACCCGGCTGCGCTACCGAGCATCACCTGGGACGAATACAACTACGGCACGAACATGCAGCACGGCCTGATGCTTGCACGCCAGCTTCTCGCCCGTCACAAGGGCGGCAACAAGCAGGTGATCGTCATCACTGACGGCGAGCCGACAGCGCACTTCGAAGATGGTCAGGTGCGGTTCTCGTATCCGCCCACCTATCAGACGTTGCAGGAGACATTGAAGGAAGTCATGCGCTGTACCCGCGAGAACGTGACCATCAACACGTTCATGCTGGAGCACAGCCCGTACATGGCCGGCTTCGTCTCCGAGATGGCGAAGATCAATAAGGGTCGCGCGTTCTTTGCGACGCCGGATCGGCTGGGCGAGTACATCCTGGTCGACTATGTCGCGAACAAGCGTACAGCGCGGCACGCATAGAAAAAGACGACCGGCGGCCCAGCAGTGGACCGCCAGCCGTTGAGGTGGGAGGTGTCCCGGCTCGCGCCGGTGGAGGAGTGTCTTGCCGATGCTCGGCGTCCGGGCGCTGAACGCTGCCTCGACGGTTGTATCCTCACACAAACGACTACGCGAGTTGTTAAGAGCGTGTTGCAATTCGCTCGCGACGCTTGCGGGAATCGAGCCTTGCCGGGGGAGGGGAACATGACACAGCCGTGCAGCATGGTCGAGCTCGTCCTGTTTGACACGCAATCGCTCGTCGACCCGCGCGTGGCGATCGCCGTGGATGAGGTCGCAGATCGCGGAATTCATCGCGGCGCGATCTCGTCGGACGACGATGTCGCGGGCGCACTCGAGCGCGTCGGGCTGAGCGAGTGCTTCGATCTCTGGCTGCCGGGCACCGACGACGCTTGGCCGTTCGCCCGCGCGACCGCACTGACCGGCGTTGAGCCAGGTAGAGTCCTGTTCATCAGTACCAACTCCAACGCGAATGCTGCCGCCGACAGGGCAGGCTTTCAG
This sequence comes from Thermomicrobiales bacterium, assembly GCA_039810005.1. Taxonomy (GTDB): domain Bacteria; phylum Chloroflexota; class Chloroflexia; order Thermomicrobiales; family CFX8; genus JAMLIA01. Next base: position 21,236 of record JBDHWD010000011.1, read on the forward strand.
ACGTGCGCGGATGATCTGGATCAGATCGATCGCCGGCTTCCGTAACAGATGGCTGAACGCAGCACGCCCGATCCGGCTATCAAGGCTCTCGCTCTCGACGAGGCTGACCGACTGACCGCTAGCGGAGCATGCGCAGTCCTCCTGACAGGTAGCCACGTATCCGGCCGCGCAGGCGCTCAGTCGGATGTCGATCTCTACGCTATCGGCAGTGGCCCTGCCTATAGCCTGCACCTCAACGGCGCTCGGCTGGTTTCCGTCTCATGGTGCTCGCCAGACGAAGTTCGCGCTGCATTCGTTGACCCGGGGCAGGTCGGACAGCTCATTCCCGGCTGGCGCAACGCCTGGATCATTGCCGACACATCCGGAGTTGCTGCCGCGTTGCAGCAGGAAGCAATCGCATGGAGTTGGGACCTCATTGGCGCTGCACGTCTGGACGCATGGGTCGCCGAGGAAGTCACCGGATTCGCCGAAGAGGTGCACAAGCTCATCTCCGCGCGTGGCAGAGGCGACGTCATCAGCGCAGCAGTCCAGCGCTCGATCCTGGCGCTGCGGCTTGCGCCGCGGCTGGCCGTTCACCATCGGTGGCTCTATCAGACTGAGAACGCGCTGTGGGCAGGAATGAACGAGCGCTTGGGTAGTAGTTGGACGACTGCACAGCTCGCGGCGCTGGGCATTTCCCCATGCACGCTAGATGAAACGCTGGACGCCGCTCTCGACCTGTTCGCGCTCGCTGTATCCGATACATGGCGGACGATGGACGAGCGCCAGCGCGAGGTGTGCCGAGCCACTCTGGCGGTAAGCACACGGCGAGTCCCGAAATCAGCTGGGCACGCACGCGGAGCTCGCGCATGAGTCGATACATCACGATTGGCAGATAGAACGAGCAGGCGACGATTACGCCGCCTGCTCGTTGATACGCCTCGCGTTGTCCCTGGTCCGCCTACGGCAGCTCACCGTTCGCGAACATCTGCTGGAACATGAAGATGCGATCGACGTACTCGTGGGTATCGGGGAAGAAGCCGTCGCGCTGGACGCTGCCCCAGCCCTGGTAGTAGCTGGCGAGCGCGAGCTCGACCGAGCCGGTCTCTTCGTAGAGCACCGACAGGTAGGCGACGCCCATCTCAATGTTGTCGTAGGCGCTGTAGAAGACGTTCATGTCATGCCCGAAGTACCACGACTCCATCTCGGCAGCGGTCGAAGGCATAACCTGCATGACGCCGATCGCGCCGGTCCAGGAGATCTCGTCCTGTTTCCAGTAGCTCTCCTGCCAGGCCTGAGCCATGATCAGGTTAGGGTCCCAGCCATAACGGTGGGCAGCATCGATGATCAGCTCACGGACTTGCCACTGCGGGAAGGCTGGTGGCAGCTCACCGGGGCCACCCTGTGACACGCCTTCGTCGTACCACTCGGTGGTGTCTTCGTCATCACTGGTGTCGGCAACAGTCGCCTCGACAGCAACACCACTGCCGCCTGCCGACAGCGCGATCTGCTGACCCGGGAAGATCAAATTCGGATCGTCGATGCCGTTGAGGTACGTCAGCTCGCGAACCGTCATGCCATAACGCTCGGCGATCTGGCTCAGAGTATCACCGTCATAGACCGTATACGTATCGACGGCTGCTGCTGGGCCGATCGTTCCCGCTACGAGCGAGACCGCCATCGCGCCCGCCAGTAATCCCTTGCGAAACTTCGACATATACTTCTCACCCGTTCGCTCATTTGCAGATCTCACCCTCGCCAGCGGGTGTACGTACATAGCGTACATACGCATCTTGTCTAGCGTCAAGGTTTGCCATATTGTCAAGACCGCGACGATGATGAACCCACCGCGCGGCTGCCGAGCCTATCACGTTTGGCGCGCAAGAATGCGAATGGAGGGTGGCGATTGCCACCCTCCATGCTCCTGAACGCCTCTACCCATTGCCTCAGAATACTGACTCGCTGGCACATCGCGCCCGAACTACACGGCGTTCGACTCCCAGCGGAACAGCTTCATCGCCAGCAGAAAACCAACAACAGCCGTGAAAACCAGCACCGAGATGTTCAGCCACTGGGCCGGCAATGACTTGTTGAGCACCATGACGTTTCGCAGCCCGTCTGCCAGATACCGCAGCGGCATCAGCTTGATGATCGGCTGGAGCACAGCGGGCGCGGCGTCAGTCGGGAAGAAGACGCCGGCCAGGAAAAGCATCGGGAACGCAATAGCGTTGGCCAGCGAATCAGCAGCTTCCTGATTGCGCGCAAACGAGGCCACGACAAACCCGATTGCCAGGAATGCCAGCGACCCGATAATGACCATGACCAGCGCGTAGATCAGGTTGCCATTGATCTTCAGGCCGACAACCGCCATGCCGACTGCGACCAGGATGACTGCCTGAACGACGGCAATGACCAACTGACTGACGATGCGGGCACCGATGAATGACGACAGCGGGAATGGCGTTGCCTTGATCCGCCGGAGAATGCCCTTCTCGCGATAGGACACAAACGCCGATGCGAGGCCGAGGATACCGGAGTTCATGATCGTCATCGCCAGGATGCCCGGCACCAGGAAGTCAATGTAGTCCAGATCGGTTGAGACGACCGAGTGGACCGACACTGCAATTGGCCGGCTCGACGGGTCAGGCTCTCCGGCCTGGGCCAGGAAGCTCTGGACGGCGCTGAGCGCCACCTGACCGGTCTGCGGGCTGGATGAATCCCAGAAGACGTCGGTCGGGATCTGTCCGTTGCTGTCGGCAGGACGGAAGACGACGACGACTGAGCGGTCACCGTCCTTCAGCCGGTCTAGTTCGGCTTGCTCCTCGCCCGTCTCGACACTGAAACCGTCGGTCGCTTTCATCGCTTCGACGACCTGACTCGTCGTCGGAGACTGATCCGCGCCGACAATGCCGACCTTGATTTCGACCTCGTCGCCGGAGAAGAGAAATCCGAACAGGAGGATGAAGATCAGGGGGAACGCAAGGTTCCAGAATAGCGCAACGCGATTGCGCACAGTCATCTTGAGGTTAGCGGCCACCATCTGCCAGAAAGCGTTCATTCGCGCAGGCTCCGTCCCGTCAATGTCAGAAACACGTCTTCCAGCGTCGCCTGCGAAGTCGACAGGTTCTGCAGCTGGATGCCCTGCTCGGACGCGCGAGCGAGCAGCGCGCTCAGCGTCAACGGCACGTCGCGTGTACTCACCGTGATTTGATCGTCGATGGCGGACGCGTCGAGCGCTCCGGGGAGTCCGTCGATGTTCAGCGGATGATTCACTCGGGCGTTGATCGACGCCACAACGTCGAGCGACTGGATGAGTGCGAGCGGGGTATCGCAGGCGATGATCTGGCCGTGGTCCATAACGGCCACGCGGTCGCAGAGGACATCGGCTTCTTCCATGTAATGCGTCGTCAGCACGACCGTTTTGCCGCTATCCCGCAGATGGCGGATGAGGTCCCAGAGGTTCCGACGCGCTTGCGGGTCGAGTCCGGTTGTCGGCTCATCGAGAAAGATGACCGCCGGATCGTTGACAAGCGCCAGGGCAATCGACAGCCGCTGTCGCTGGCCGCCGGAAAGCTGATCCGCGTAACTATCGGCCTTCTCATCGAGCGACACCAGCGAGATCAGCTCATCTGCCCGCCCCCGCGAGCTATCGCCGCCAGACAACGACGCGAACAGCTGGATCAGCTCGCGAGCACTGAGGTGATCGAACAGGGCGATCGATTGCAGCTGAACGCCAATCACCCGCTTCACCGCCGCCGGGTCGGCGACAACATCGATGCCCGCGATCGTAATCGATCCGGCATCCGGCTCACGCAGGCCTTCAACCATCTCAAGTGTCGTTGTCTTGCCTGCGCCGTTCGGGCCGAGGATGCCGAAGATCTCATTGGTCATGACCTTGAGCGTGACACCATCGACCGCTGTGAGAGCTCCGTAATGCTTCACCAGACCGCGGACGTCGATGATCGCTTCGGTGTTGGAAGCAGGTCCGTATCTGTCCTGGACTGCAACGGTAGTCCCAGGCTGAGGATTAGATGTGGTTGTGGAGTGTCCAGACATTGGTTCTCCCCGATTTCGACGTTTCGCCGCGAACACAGTCTGCTCATTCAGGGCTGCGACGAACAGTCGGACATTAGACGGGCTAGCCGTCGGTTATAGCTTTTGCAATTGACCAGCGAGCGCCGTTGAGTCTTTGCCACCGCTCGTGAGAAAGAGGAGCGTGGGGCAACGCGAAGCGCCGACCCGGAATATTCCGCGTCGCGCATCGCCTTGACGCGCGGGTCCACCGGCAACCCTACGGCTATCCCTTACAGATAACACGGTCAAGGGGTCTGCATTTTACTGGCCATTGGTACTGTGTTTGACCTACCCGGCCGTTCGTAGCACAGAGGAAGCAGAAATGTGCGGGGGCCAGCCATGCGAAGAAGCACAAAGGGCATGGGAAGGGACACGCTCGGCGAGCGTGAGGGGTGCTGGCGGCGGGATGCTTCAGGTTGAGAAGTGCTGAACCTCGCTGCTGAAGACGACATCGTGCTCGATAGCGAGATTATCGACCGTCGCTTCAACCAGGCGCAGCGCCGTCCCGTCCGGTGCGTATTCAACAAGCTCAACTCGTTCGGCACGCGCCCGACTCACGGGGTGGCCATCACGGTTGAAGTAGCAGGCCACGAAGTATCTGCCGTCCGGACCTGGCTTGCTGCGCTCGCACCACGCCGGAAGATACGTTTCGATCATGAAGACCACACCTCCTCTCGAAGCGACGATTCCGAACGAATCACCACCGGTCAAAACACACAACGATACCGCAAGCGCGATGCGGCTTTCCCGAGCGCGCGGCGGTCCATCTGCAACGATGGGTTTGATCTGTAAGACGACGATTCGGTCAGTCGACCCTGCGAACGGATCGCTGAAACAGAATACTCCCAATTCGTGAGAATTGCGATACCCGCGTCCACATTGGCAGCTAGGTGGGCTGACCAGGGATCTTGCGCTCAGCAAGCCAGGCGAGCACGTCCGGCAGCGGCCAGGTGTTGACGACCTGCGACGCCTCGATCCATGCCCGTCGCGCAACACCGATGCCGTAGCGCACGTTGCGCAGCGATCCCGGATGGTGAGCGTCGGAATCGATCGCAATCAGGACACCAGCGCGTGCCGCCTCGCGAGCAACGAGATCAGCCATGTCGAGGCGGGCGGGATCGGCGTTGATCTCCAGCGCCGTTGTCGTCTGCGTCGCGGCCTCGAATACGCGGCTCCAATCAACGTTCGCGCCCTGCCGCCGCTCGACAAGTCGACCGGTTGGGTGCGCGATGATGTCGACGTTGGGATTAGCGATGACCCGACACATGCGCTCGGTGAACTCGTCCTCGGTTTGCCGCAGCCCGCTATGCAACGATGCGACCACGAGATCGAGAGCGGCGAGCAGGTCATCATCGAAGTCGAGGCGACCGTCGCGGTGGACCTCGACTTCCGAGCCAATCAGGAGATGGACCGGCGCTGCTGGGTTCAGGCCACGAACGTATTCGATCTGCTGGTTCAGGCGCTCAGGACGCAGGCCCCCAGCAACGCCCAGTCCACCCGAGTGGTCAGTGATCGCCAGATAGTCGTATTTGAGCTCGGCGGCAGCCGCTGCCATCTCCTCCGGTTCGCCAGCTCCGTCCGACCAGGTCGAGTGCAGATGCAGGTCACCGCGCAGATCGCCAACCTCAATCAGCCTCGGTAGCCGACCCTGTTTGGCAGCGTCGATTTCGCCGCGGTTCTCGCGTAGCTCCGGCGGGATGAACGCCATGCCGAGCGTTGCGTAGACCTCGAACTCGTTTGCCCCAAGCGGTAGCGCGTCCGCACCACCGAGGTGGACGAGATGGTCGACCGAGCCGGTCCAGCGAATGAGCGCTGTACCGGCTGCCTCGGGAGGCGCAACAGCGACCCGCAACGCCGAGCCCTGCTGGAGGAGGTAAGTCGCCCAATCGACACCCTGATCGACCTGTGACGCAATCGATGGAAGGTCCGCAACTGCGGCGAAGACCGTAGATGAAGTCGACCCGATGACCAGCAGATCAATGTTGCCGACCGTTTCGCACATCCGGCGGACTGAGCCGACGATGTGAACCTGAGTGGAGATCGCTGCACCGATCTCGGCTGCCAGTCGTTCGGCGAGCGGCAGCGCCGTCCCGATTGAAATACGGCCGGAGCGCTGCTGCAGGAACGCGAGACCATCAGCAATCCGCCCCTGAACCTTGGGACCCATGCCCTTGAGCGTCGACAGGCGACCAGCGCGAAGCGTGGCATCCAGGTCTTCCAGCGAGGTAATGCCGAGCTCATGATAGAGACGCGCGGCAGTTTTCAGCCCGACGCCGGGGACATCCAGCAATCCCAGCAACGAGGCAGGCATCTGCTCCTGCAGCTCGTCGAGTTCCTGGAACCTGCCTGTCGTCACGAGTTCGACAACGATCGCCGCGATGCCGGGTCCCACGGTTGGAACAGCCCGCGGGTCCGGCTCCTGCGCGACCGGGCGCTCGAACTGGCGGATCGCTTCGGCAGCGCGGCGGTAGGCATTCAGGCGGAAGCCGCTCTCGCCGGCCATTTCAAGCAGGTCGGCATACGTCCGCAGATGATCGGCAATCTGGCTATTCGTCAGCATCGAGTTCATCCCATTAACTGAAACACGGCGTTAGCAATCGAATTGCGTCGTCAGCATCGCACGATAGTGTCGGCATAGGCTACAGTAGCAGCGACGCGCACCGGCGCTAGCCGTGAGGCAGTTAGAGGAGGACCGATGGAGAGTATTCACCGTTATCTCGGCGAGAGTCTGTTCATCATCTATATCATCGTCATTATCGCCATCCTGTTCATCGGCCGACGGGACCGACCAATCCCTGCTGCTCTCACCGGAGTCGCCCACGGCTTGCTGGGCATTCAAGTCATTCTGGGGATCATCCTGATCTCTGAAGACGCCGACCGCATTACGATCATCCATCCGATCCTCGGCCTGCTCGCCATTTTGTCACTCGGCCTGATTCCCGTCTTTCGCAAACGACTTGGCAGTCGTGTCGGCACGATCGCGACGCTCAGCGTCGTTTCGGTTCTGTCACTCGCCGCGATGGTTGTAGCAATGGTGGCATAGCCGAGGAGACGCTCGACCAGAGCAGTACCAATCGTTGGAATCGCAGGAGACCTCTGTTACGTTTGCGGGTGGATGAAGGAGGAGCCTGATTGGCGCAGGAGCACTGGCAAAACGACCTGTACGAGCAGCTGGCCATGGGCAGCGCCGCGCAGACAAATCACATCGCCGCCGGGCTCCTGGAATCGCTCGATGACCAGCGCTTCGCTGCGCTACGCGATTCTCTCCTCGATGACGCCCACCTGTATCCCGGCGCGGTTGCGCTCGAAATTGGCTGCGGCCCGGGAATGATGCTTGAGGGCATCGCCGATCGCGTTGGGGCGAGCGGCGAGATCCACGGACTGGATCTGAACCCGCACTTCGTCGACATAGCGTCCCGTCGCGCCCGAATGCTCGATCTGGACAATGCGCGCTATGTAACGGCCGATTGCCACACCTTGCCGTATCCTGACGAGATGTTTGACGCCGTACTCGCCGAGCGACTGCTCATGCACGTCGCGCCGATCCACCGGGTCCTGTCAGAGATTGGCCGGGTCCTCACCGTCGGTGGGCGCGTTGTGATGTCGGACTATGACCCATACTCATCATTCGCGGCCGGCCCGGATCCAACGATTACCGCCCGCGTGCTGGCGTCGGCGGCATCGATGTACGCCTCGCCGCTGGCAGCACGCGAAGCACCTTCCGCCTGCGTGAAGGTCGGTCTGTACGTCGAACAGGTGCGGGGGCATCTGCTGGTGTTCGACGACCCACACGCGACACACGTGCAGGGCATCACGACGGTCTGGGCAGAGCATGCCAGCGCCGGGCGGCAGGTGGACCGCAGCACGGTCAAGCGCTGGGAGCGCGCTGTCGAGCGTGCGGTCAGCCAGCACCGATTCCTGGTCGCGCTTCCTCACGTCATCACCATTGCAACTCGAGTTCGCTAGACGCCTGGGCCGCCAAAGAAAGGGGAAGTAGCGTGACCGATTCGTCGCGAACGTATCCACGCGATGACCTGCTGATTGAGCCAGTCGACCTCGCGGCGCAGCTCGGCTCGGATGACATCCTGATCATTGACTGCGACGCCGCCGAGGTCTCAATCGGCAGGCCGCACATCCCGGGTGCCGTCCAGATGCAAATCCATCCGTATCTCCGGGATGTTGAGACGAACAAGGGTGTTCTGCCTCCGGAACAGGCCACGGAGATTCTCAGCGGCATGGGCGTTGGCAACGGCCGCCGGGTCATCTGCTACGACTCGCAGGGAGGTGTACTGGCCGCGCGAACCTGGTGGGTCCTCTGGTACTACGGCTACGAGAACACGGCTGTGCTGAACGGCGGCCTGATTGCCTGGGTAGCGGAAGGCTATCCGTTGGAGAAGGAGTGGCAGCCGCTTCGTCCGGGCGACTTCGTCGCCGCGCCAATTCCAGAGCGCATCACGAACTGCGATCTGATACTTCCACAGCTCGGGTCGAGCGACTTCGTGACGCTCGATGTCCGTAGTGACCTCGAGTGGTCCGGCAAGCCGCTCGCGCAGAATAACCAGCGCGAAGGGCACATTCCGGGCACCGTCCACATCGAGTGGAAACACTTCATGGATTGGGACGACAACGCGCGATTCAAGCCGGCCAGCGAGATCGCGGCGATGCTTGAGAGCAACGGCGTAACGCGCGGCAAAGCCGTCGCTCCATATTGACAAAGTGGTATCCGTGCGGCGCACGGAGTGTTTGTCCTGACGTTGATGGGATACGACCGCGTGGCGAACTACGACCGGTCGTTCGGCGAGTGGGGTAATCGCGACGATACGCCCATCGCCCTCCCGGAGTAGTTCAGAGGGTTGGAGGGGTGGATGACCGACGAGCGCGAGAAGGCAATGATCGAGCGCTGGAAAGCCGCAACGAAATCGGCTGGTATCTCCATTTCTGACGAGGACATTCAGCGCACGGCGGAGCGCGGGTTTCTGTCGCGCGCCCTGGCCGTCGAGCAGATGATCGACGACATCGTCACCGGCGTCGAGATTCCTGACTATCTTGATCCGATCGTCTCGACACCGTCGAAGGAGGCGAGCCGTGGCTGATCGGTCCCTTCTTCGTACGTCGATCTCCGAGGTCGGGCCAATGATTCAGCGCGGCGACGTCTCGCCGGTTGAGCTAGCTGAAGCCTCGCTCGCGGAGATCGAGCGGTCGAACCCGGTGCTGAACGCCTTCCGGACTACGACACCCGATCGGGCGCTCAGCCAGGCACGTGCTGCCGAGGATGCCATCCGACGCGGCGAATATCGTGGTCCGCTGCATGGCATCCCGCTGGCGGTGAAGGACCTGATGGATATGCAGGGCGAGACGACGCCAGCCGGCTCGCGCGTACTGGCCGACAAGGTCGCAACCGAAGACAGCGAGGTCGTGCGACTTCTCGACGCTGCCGGTGCCGTCATCGTCGGCAAGACCCACATGCCGGAGTTCGCGTTCTCGCCGGCATCGAACAACGCGCACTACGGCCCGGTAGCGAATCCGTGGAACCACGCGCACGACACCGGCGGATCGAGTAGCGGCTCGGGCGCGGCGGTCGCCGCCGGGCTGGTGCTGGGCGCAACCGGCTCGGATACTGGCGGGTCGATTCGCATGCCGTCCACGCTGTGCGGCATCGCCGGCATCAAGCCAACCTTTGGGCGCGTGAGCGGTCGCGGCGCGGCAACGCTATCGTGGTCGCTCGACCATATGGGTCCGATGTGTCACTCGGTAATCGATGCCGCGATCATGCTGCAGATCATGGCGGGCTACGACCCTGGCGATCCACGAACGCGCCGCGTGGCCGTCGATGACTATCCAGCTGCTGTCGATAAGGGCGTCGATGGCCTGAAGATCGGCGTGCTGACAGATGATGGCGCGGGGCCGATGGGTACCGCTGCGGTGATGGAAGGGCTTCAGTCGGGCGCAGATGCGCTCGCCGGAGCCGGCGCCACGCTGGTTGAGGTCGCGATCCCGGAATTATCGGCACTCTCCGCGCTCTACGGCACGCTCCTCGTCATCGAGGCCGCAGCGGCATACGAAGACTTCCTCAAGAATCGGCTTGACGAGCTTGGGGATTTCGCGCGCGATCGCATGCTGGTCGCCTATGCCTATTCGCCGATGACCTTCGTTCGCGGTCAGCAGGCGCGCACGATCCTGCGTGACCGCGTAACCGAGCGGATGGCCGATCTCGATCTGCTGATTCTGCCCGGCATGCCGCACGAAGCTCCACCGATCGGGGTCGTCCAGAGTAACACGCGCTTCACTGGCGCATTCAACGCATTGGGATGGCCGGCGATGGTCGTGCCAGTTGGGATCGGCGAGAACAACCTGCCGGTTGCCACGCAAATCGTCGGGCGCCCGTGGATGGAATCACTCGTCTTCCGTGCAGCGCGCGTCATTGAGCGTGACGGGCCGTGGAAGGGTCGGCAGGCACCGGACATCGGCGTGACGGCAAGTTGACGTAGCGTCCAGTCGCGCCTACCATCCAGCCGGAGTGATCATGCGAACCGCGTCCTGAGCGGGCCAGGCTGGCCCGAACGATACAGCGGCGTATCCGCCGTTCGCACACGCATAACGCAGATTGCCAGTTCGGCAGCGCTCACGATTTTCGTGCAGGCGCTGCCGAATCGTCCGTGTGCCGGGGAGGAACCACGCGAGTGAGCATGTCCGACCAGCAGTTTCGGCGGGGATTCATTATCCTGGCCATCACCGCCTTCTCCGTCAGCCTCTCGATGGGATTCAACCAATCCGTGTCGCCGAACTTCTTCCGCGAGGAGATCGGCATGGACGGCTCGCAGAATGGCTACCTCGTCGCCTTCCGTGAGCTGCCCGGTTTCCTGCTGGCGTTCGTCGCGGCGCTGCTGCTGCGCCTCGGCGCTGCTCGCGCGACGGCCCTCGCACTCCTCATCATGGGCATCGGATATGCGTCATTCGCGCTGACCTACACCTTCACCGCCGTGATCATCGCCGCTGTCGTTGGCAGCATCGGCTTCCACTCCTGGATGCAGATGCAGTACGCGCTGGGCCTCAGCATCGCGAAATCGGGACAGGAAGGCAGCGTACTCGGACGCATCAGCTCGGTCGGTTTTGCCGGTCGAATGCTCGGCATGATCGCCGTCCTGATTACGCTGCTGATCGCTGGGCGGCTGGCTGAAACGCTCGAATCCGTCCAGGGCTCTATCTTCCGCGTCGTCTTCGTCATGGCCGGCGTTAGCGCGGTCATCGGAGCGGTGGCGATCCTGCGCTTCCCGGTCGCTGCTGACGATCGAAGCGAGGCTTCGCGCAAGCCAATGCTGAAACGCGAGTACTGGCTCTACTACCTGCTTTCATTTCTTGATGGTTGTCGGCAGGAGATCTACTTCGCGTTCGCGCCGTTCGTGCTGGTCGAGCAGTTCGGCGTCAGCGCACTGGCAATTACCTCGCTGCTGATCATCGCCGGGCTGATCAACTGGCGCACAGCCGGCTGGATCGGTGGGCTGATCGACCGCTACGGCGAGCGGCGCATGCTCACGATCAACTACTGCGGACACTTTGTTGTCTTCCTGGGCTTTGCGCTCGCCCAGAATGTCTGGGTTCTGTACCTGTTCTATCTCGGCTACAACTTCCTGTACACGTTCTCGATTGGAACGACGACCTATCTGCGCAAGATCGCGCGCCGGGAGGACATCGCGCCGAGCCTGGCGATGGGCGTCTCGTGGGCGCACGTCGCCGCCGTTGCCGTGCCGGTCTTCGGCGCGGCGCTCTGGACGCAGTTGGGCTACCAGTTCCCATTCCTGTTTGGCACCGCCTTCGTGCTGCTGTCGATCTACTACACGCAGAAGATCGATATTCCACGACAACGCGTCGCGCAACCGGAACTCGTCAGCGCGCCGGCAGGCGATGCATGATCGCGTGCTGCAGCAAGCACGCCGGATGACATACCCTCTACGCTGGGGGAGCGACAGAGGGGAGCGTTTCGCTGTCTACTGCTAGTCCATCGACCGCACAGCAACGACGACGCGCAACGCGACCGCGCCGACACATCGGCCGCAGTCGCAATCTGCAACTGATCGCGATGCTCAGTCCGGTGCTGATTGGACTGACGCTGCTGATCATCATCCCGGCGCTGATGACAGTCCCGCTGGCCTTCACGAACTACGACGCATTGACGTCTCCGGACTGGGTCGGCCTCGGGAACATCCGGGAGATGCTGAGCGACGAACGCTTCTTCAACGGGCTGCGCGCGTCGTTCGTGTACGTGATCCTGGCGGTTCCGCTACGCCTGCTCGGCGCTCTGACCTTCGCCCTGCTGATGCATCGGCCAGGCAGGGGGATGACGTTTTTTCGCGGGGCAGTCTACGCCCCGACCGTCGTCCCTGACATCGCCTACGTGCTGCTATGGCTGTACATCTTCAACCCACTGTTTGGCCCGCTGAATTTCCTCTTGCCGTTGTTCGGCGGCGGGGATGCAGCACCGGCCGGATGGTTGCTGGGCGGTACATCGGCGCAGATCGCCATTGTGATCGCGCTGTTCTGGACGCTGGGCGAGGGATTCGTGCTGCTCATGGCCGCGCTACAGGACATCCCGCGCGAGATGATGGAGGCGGCGGCAATCGATGGCGCCGGGCGCTGGCAGATCATGACGCGCATTACCCTGCCGCTCCTCGCACCGATGCTGTTGCTGGTCGTGTTCCGCGACACGATCCACAGCTTCCAGGCGAACTTCGTCGCGACCGTCGTCCTGACCAATGGTGGGCCGTATTACGCAACCAGCTATCTACCGTTCTGGATCTGGCAGAACGCGATCGATTACCACCGCTTTGGCTACGCGTCGGCGATGACCCTTGTGCTGTATCTGATTACCGGAATCGCGATCGCCCTGCAATTTGCCGTCGTGCGGCGCTGGAAGCTGGCTTACCTTGACTGATTCTGCGATGCGCTCCACATCCAGACGCAGCACCGGGCAGCGGTCAATCTTCCGGCCGATCGTCGCAGCGCTCGTCGCGGCGCTGTTCCTGATCCCGCTCCTCTGGCTCGTCGTCGCATCGCTGCGACCCACCGGCCTGCCGATACCGGCGCAAATGCAGTGGTGGCCCGATCCCGCGACATTCAGCAACTACCGCGACATCTTTGACATTGTGCCGATGGCCCGCTACGCGCTGAACTCAGTCATCGTCGTCGTCACGGTCGTGCCGCTGACGCTGTTGACGACGTCGATGGCCGGATTTGCGATGACGCAGCTATCCAGGCGCTGGCGTGACGTGTTCGTGGCAGTCCTTGTCGCCGCGCTGATGGTGCCGGTCATGTCGGTCTGGCTGACGCGCTTCATGGTCTACAAGTGGCTCGGCGTGCTGGACACGTTGGGGGCGCTGATTGTCCCCGGACTCATGGGCAGCAGCCCGCTGTATGTGCTGATCATGTTCTGGGCGTTTCGGCGTGTGCCGCAGGAGACGTTTGAAGCTGCGCGGATCGACGGCGCAGGGCCGTTCCGCAGCTGGTGGACGATTGGCATTCCACAGGTACGGCCCGCCCTGCTGGCCGTCACCGTCCTGTCGTTCGAGCGCCACTGGGGCAATTTTCTGGACCCGCTGCTCTATATCAACGATCCGAAATGGTATACGCTACCGGTGGCTTTGCAGGGACTCCAGCAGTTGCACCCAAGTGACTGGCCGCTGATGATGGCAGCCGCCGTTCTGGTGACCATTCCGGCGATCGTGGTATTCATCTTGGCGCAACGCCACTTCCTGCGCGAGTATGACGAGGGGAACCCATTCCGCTAGCGGAACAGGTGCCCCTCTTGTGTTGACCGACGAATCCGGCGGTCAGAGGGGGAAAGGGGACTTGATGAGACGACGGAGCAGCATTGTCCTGTCGATGCTACTCGGGCTTTCAATCCTGATTGCCGCCTGTGGTGGCGATAGTGGATCCGAAAATGAGCCAATCACCTGGCAGGTCTGGGCAGATCCTGAGGAGTCTGAAGCGTATCAATCAATGATTGATGCCTATGTTAAAGACAATCCGGACGCCGAAGTGACGCTCAACGCGATACCGGATCGCAAGACCTTTCTGTCGCGGCTATCGGCATCGTTTGCCAGCGGCAGCCCACCGGATGTCTTTCTGGTGAACTATCGGCATAACGGCCAGTTCGTCGAGAAGGGCGTTCTTGAGCCGCTTGGCCCGATGCTGGAGGACTCGGACGATCTGAGCGCAGACCAGTATTTCGATGTCCCGATGGAAGCGTTCACCTGGGACGGCACATTGCAGTGCATCCCGTTCAATCAGTCGAGCCTGGTCGTCTACTACAACAAGACGATGTTCGAGGAGGCTGGCGTCCCGCTGCCGGCTGACGACTGGACCTGGGACGACTTCGTCGAGACGGCCAAGGCATTGACGAAGGACACCGACGGCGATGGCAAGACCGACGTCTGGGGCCTCGGCTTCGAGCCGTCGATCATCCGCGCCGCGCCATTCATCTGGTCACATGGCGGCAGCCTGCTCGCCGATCCGAACGATCCGACAAGCATCACGTTCGATACGAATACCACCCGCGAGGCGCTGCAGTTTTTCATCGACCTCAACCTGGAGCACGGTGTCGTGCCGGACGAAGCGTCGTACAACGCACAGGACCCGGACAGCCGCTTCATGGACGGCAGCATCGCGATGGTATTGAACAGCCGTCGTGCGACTCCAGTTTTCCGCTCCATCGAAGGGTTTGAGTGGGACGTTGCCCCGCCCCCGGCGGATGTGACGCAATCCTCAACCTTGCACAGCGATGCCTTCTGCATTCCGAAGGATGCAAAGCACAAGGACGCAGCCTGGAAATTCGTGCAGTACGCCATCGGCCCGGACGGCCAGACCGTCGCTGCTGAGGTCGGACGAACGGTGCCATCGCTGATCTCGGTTGCGGAGTCAGACGCATTCCTCGATCCGGGCAAGTCACCGGCCAACAGCCAGATCTTCCTCGATCTTGGCCCGAACCTGGTGAGCCTGCCTGCGATTGCGGCCTGGCCGGAGATCGAGTCGATCATCAACGAGGAGATCTACGTCGCCTTCTTCGGCACCAAGTCGCTGGATGACGCGATCCAGACCGCCGAGACGCAGACACAGGAGATCCTCAAGCGTTAGCGAATCGAACTCGTTGGCAATAGCGAACGCCACCAGCGCAATGCTGGTGGCGTTCGTCTGTCTGGCTCGCGTTATCTGGCGATCAACCGACCGGCGGCAGCTTCGCGGCCTGGACGGCATCGTTGAACGCACGGACCTTACTGCTGATGATGCCGTCGAGTGTCTCCAGCAGATCATCCAGCCGCATCGAGAGGTCCTCGAAGACTTCGTGGCCCTGCTTCGGCGTCGCGCCGTCGGCGCTGGCGACGAACTCGGTCAGCGCGTTCAGCTTGTCGAATAGCCGGGCCGGCGCCATGAGCGGGCTATCGCTGGTCGTGTCGATCAGCTCGGCCTCGATACCATTGAGCGCCTCGCGGGCTTCCTTGCCGGCCGCAGTGATGGACTCGGCCGAGTCGGCCCCGTCGACTCGCTTCTCCCAGTCCTCGATCTGCGTTCGGACTGAGCGCACGCGGGTGACGGCGTTGTTCGTGTCGCTCAAGCGATCGCGGATCTTGAGCAGCAGATCGAGCTGCTCCTGCAGCGCCTCGGCCGGTGTATCCAGCCGCGGGTCCGGCGCAATCGTCAGGGGCTTTTCGATCGTGTTTCCATCGACCGTCAGGCGCACAGTGTAATCGCCGGGCAGAACACGCGGGCCCACCGGCGCACCCCAGCCGGTCAGGCTCTGACCTTCCAGCGTCTTGGCCGGCTCATAGCGCATATCCCAGTAGACCCGATTGATGCCGACCTTGCCCGGAACGATCTGGCCCGTCGGCGACTTCTCAGCCTTCTCACCGCGGATCGTGCGGACTGTATCGCCGTTGCTGTCGACAACCACCAGCTCGATCGATTCCTTCGGCTCCGATGCGAGATAGTAGGTGATGACGACACCCTCGAACGGATTGTCGCCGCCGTCGAGCATGATCTTGTGCTTGGTGCCATCCGGTCGCTCGGCCTCGTGGTAGGCAACCTGGCTGGTGTTCACGCCCTGGTACGTTGCGTAGCCCTTTCGAGGATTGCTGCCGAATCCCTCGCGGAGCGAGAAGCGCACCTTTGTCGGCAGGTCGAACACAACAACGTCACCATCGACGTTGCCGGCGGCGATGTTGCGTAGCGGGGTGAGATCGTCCAGCATCCAGAACGATCGACCGTGCGTCGCAACAGCCAGGCTATCGTCCTTGACGATCAGATCGTAGATCGGGGCGACTGGCATGTTGCCGCCCATGCGCTCCCAGGATTCGCCGTCATTGAACGAGACATAGATGCCTGTTTCGGTGCCGGCGAAGAGCAGACCCTTCTGCGCAGGGTCCTCGCGGATCGTGCGCGTGAACTCGCCGTCGGGGATACCGCGGGTGATCTTCGTCCAGGTCTTGCCGTAATCATTGGTCTTGAACAGGTACGGCTGCGTGTCATCCAGCTTGTAGCGGGTTGCCGCAACGTACGCAGTTGCCGGATCGTGCGGCGACGGATCGATGATCGAGATCAGCGCCCACTCCGGGAGGTCCGGCGGTGTGATGTCCGTCCAGGTCTTGCCGCGATCCTTGCTGATCTTCACCAGCCCGTCGTCGGTACCGGCCCAGAGCGTGCCCGCCTCCTGGATCGACTCGGCCAGCGCGAAGATCGTGCAGTACGCCTCAGCGCCAGTGTTGTCCTTCGTGATCGGCCCGCCGGATGGGCCGAGCTTGGACGGGTCATTGCGGGTGAGGTCGTCTGACACAACTTCCCACGTCATGCCATCGTCTGTCGAGCGGAAGACATGATTGCCGGCGACGTAGAGGGTGTCCTCTTCGTGGCGCGAGTAGAAGATCGGGTAGGTCCACTGGAAGCGGTACTTCAGATCTTCAGCGCCGCTGCCCATTCCCGCAACGTCTGGCCAGACAGTGATGTTCTTCCACTGGCCGGTGCTGCGATCGAAGCGGATCAGGCGCCCGTTGAAGTTACCGGAGCCGATTGCGCCGGCCACGATGATGTCGGGATTGCTTGGCTTGATCGCGATGTAGCCCGACTCGCCGCCACCCGGTGCGAACCAGTCGCGCTCCAGAATCGCGCCGTCGACCGTCGCGCTCGGGATGCTGATTGCCGAGTTGTCCTGCTGCGATCCATAGAGGCGGAACGGGTATGCATTGTCGGTGGTGACATGATAGAGCTGCGCGGTCGGCTGATTCAGGATTGACGACCAGCTGCGCCCGCCGTCGAACGAAACGGTCGCGCCGCCGTCGTCGCCCTTGATCATCCGATTCGTGTTGTTGGGATCGATCCAGATATCGTGCTCGTCGCCGTGCCGAGAGGGAATCTCCTCGAAGGTCTTACCGCCGTCGATCGACTTCCAGAAGTTGTAGTTCATCACGTAGACGGTGTTGGCGTCGCGCGGATCGGGCACGATGTGCATGTAGTACCAGGCGCGCGTGCGGAGCTTGGCCTCGACGTTGACCTTCTCCCAGGTCTCGCCGCCGTCATCGGAGCGGAACAGGCCGCCATTGACAGCCTCAATCAGCGCCCAGACGCGGTCTGGCTGTGCCGGAGACGATGCGATGCCGATCTTGCCCAGCACCTCATCGGTCGGCAGGCCCGGCTTGCGCGTCAGCTCGACCCAGGTGTCGCCACCGTCAGTCGACTTCCAGATACCCGAGTCCTCGCCGCCGGACGACAGCGCGTTCGGGTGTCGCTGCGCCTGCCAGATCGAGGCGTAGAGCACGCGCGGATTCGACGGATCGAGCCACAGGTCGTGGGAGCCGGCGCGGTCGCTCTTGTAGAGCACCTTTTCCCAGGACTTGCCGCCATCCTTCGTGCGGAAGACGCCGCGCTCCTCGTTGGTGCCCCAGGCGTGGCCGAGCGCGGCGACGTAGACAATATCGGGATTGGTCGGATGGATGCGGACGCGGCCGATGTGCCGCGTATCGGAGAGGCCGACGTTCGCCCAGGTCTTCCCGCCGTCGGTCGATTTGTAGACGCCATCGCCGTGCGACACATCACCGCGGATCGACGTCTCGCCGGTACCGGCGTAGATCACGTTCGGATCCGATTGCGATACTGCGATTGCGCCAACAGCGGCAGTGTTGAAGAAGCCATCGGAGACGTTGTGCCAGAAGACGCCCGCGTCGGTCGTCTTCCAGACGCCACCTGCGCACGCACCGAAGTAGAACGTTTCGCGATTCGAGACGTCACCGGCGACGGCGACGACACGTCCTCCTCGGAACGGCCCGACGAGCCGCCAATCCAGCGACGACAGGACACTCTCGCCGACCTTGCCGATCGGCGATTCTGTTGCAGTCAATGCAGTCCTCTTTCTCATCGACACAAACCCGACAACGCCATCCGATGGCAGTCGTCATCTAATTGAGCCAGAAGAGCCGCCCGCCTGCTCGGCAGGACGGCTCAGAACTCACGCTCTGGAAAGCTCGACCGCGGAGATCTTCCCGGCCAGCATCTCGTTGAACTTGGCGATATCGCTATCAATCACAGCGTTGAGCGCCTCAAGCTGCTCATCAACCTCATCCGACAGCTTCTCGAAGACCTCGTAGTACTGCTTCGGCGGACGCGTATCGGCATTGGAGATCATGCCCGGCAGCGCCGCGAGCTTGTCGTTGAGGCCGTTCGGGAACTGGCGAGGATCGGTCGAGCGCGGCTGCGCTAGCGCTTCCTCGATCGGCGCAAGCTTCTCGATGATCTGTTCGCCCGCCGTGATCGCCGCGTCGTCATCGATACGGCTCGTTGCCTGCCGCACCTGCCCCCGGATCGAGTGGATGCGGTCGACGGCGGCGTGCGTCTCGTTGATCTTGTCGCGGATCTTGATCAGCAGATCGAACTGCGCCTCGAGGTCAGCCTGATTGCCGCTGACGCGCGGATCGGGCTCGATCGTCAGCGGCTGCGAATACGTCGTACCATCGACAGTGAGGTCAACCGTGTATGAGCCCGGCGCGACGACTGGCCCGATCAACGCATCACGATTGAGACCGCTGGTGAATGTTGGATCGATGCCGGAGATCGGCGCAGCGCCGGGAACGCGCAGATCCCAGACAAAGCGGTTCGCGCCCTCGGCTGCTGAAACCTTCAGCGCTTCGGCCGGCAGTCCTTCGACGGTGCTGCCGTCGCTGCTGAAGTGACGGATTGCGTTTCCATCAGCGTCCCTGAACGTGAGCGAGACTGACGACGGCGAGTCCTTCAGCCAGTAGTGAACGATCGCGCCGTCAGGCGGGTTCTTGCCGGCGTCGAAGAACTGGACATCGGTTCCACCGAGCGCGTTCGGGCGCTGCCGGCTGGTCATGGCCATACCACCGGCCCGACCGTACGAGTATGTCTCAGCCGATGGATCGCCGAGACGGCCCAGTACCTTGATGCGCTTCGTGACACGCGGCGCGAACAACGTGGCCGGCTGGTCAGCTGTCGCCGAATCCATCTGGTGTAGCGCGCTCAGGTCATCGAGGATCCAGAACGATCGGCCGTGCGTCGCCGCCAGAAGATCCGTGCCCTTGATCATCAGGTCGTAGACCGGCACAACCGGCAGGTTGCCATTGAAGCGCTGCCAGTTTGCGCCGTCATCGAAGGACACATAGACGCCTGTCTCGGTGCCGGCATAGAGCAAACCCTTACGATTCGGGTCCTCGCGAATGACGCGGGTGAAGTCGGTGTCAGGGATGCCATTCGTGATCTTCGTCCACGTCGCGCCGTCGTCGGTCGTCTTGTAGAGGTACGGAGCGAAGTCGTCGTGCTTGTAGCGCGTCGCCGCGATGTACACCGTCGATTGATCGTGCGGCGACGGCTCGATCACCGAGATCATCGGACGATCGGGCAGCAGGCTCCCCGGAATCGAGACGTCGTCCCAGGACTCGCCGCCGTCGCGCGAGATGTGTACCCGCCCGTCATCGGAACCGGCCCAGTAGACACCCGGCTCATGCGGCGATTCGATGAACGCGAAGATGGTGCCGTACGCTTCCGCGCCGGTGTTATCGCGCGTGATCGGCCCACCGGAAGCGACGAGCGTCTCCGGGTCGTTGTGCGACAGGTCAGGCGAGATGACTTCCCAGCTCATGCCCTCGTCGCGCGTGCGGTGGACGACATTCGAGGTTGCGTAAAGCGTGTTCGGGTCGTGTGGCGAGAAGACGATCGGGAACGTCCACTGGAAGCGGTACTTCATCGAGCCTGCGCCACGACCCATACCCTGAACTTCGGGCCACGGGGTGACGATGCGCGTCTCCATCGTGCGCTGATCGAAGCGTAGCAGCCGACCATTACCTGCACCGGAGCCGATCGCGCCGCCGTAGACGATGTTGTTGTCGTCCGGCTTGATCGCGATATAGCCCGACTCACCGCCACCCGGCTCGAAGTACTCGGTCTCGGTGATCGCGCCACGGATCGACGAGCTTGGCACCGACAGCGCGGTGTTGTCCTGCTGCGATCCGTAGAGCCGATAGGGTGACCGGTCGTCGGTGGTGACGTGATAGAACTGCGCGGTCGGCTGGTTATAGATCGTCGACCACGACTTCCCACCGTTCAGGCTGATGTTTGCGCCACCGTCGTTGCCCTCGATCATGCGCTGCGAATCGTTGGGATCGATCCAGAGATCCTGATTGTCGCCGTGCTGCGTCGGAATTGCAGTGAACGTCCGGCCGCCATCAATCGACTTCCAGAACTTCAGGTTGAGCACATAGACGGTGTCGCCATCCTGCGGGTCGGCGACGATATGCATGTAATACCAGGCGCGCCGGCGCAGGTCACCATTGTCGCAGACCCGCTGCCAGGTTGCGCCACCGTTCTCCGAGCGGAACAGCGCGCCATCATCGGCCTCAACGAGCGCCCAGACGCGACCAGGCTTGGCCGACACTGCGACGCCGATCTTGCCCAGCGTCCCGGTTGGCAGGCCGGGATTGGAGGTCAGATTCTCCCAGGTGTCGCCGCCATCTACCGTTTTGTAGATGCCGCTATCCGGGCCGCCGGAGCGGAGCGCGTGCGGGTAGCGCTGGGCGTCCCACATCGCGGCGTACAGGATGCGCGGATTGAGCGGGTCCATCGCCAGATCGATTGCGCCTGCCTTCGGGCTGATATGAAGCAGCTGCTCCCAGGTCGCGCCTCCGTCTTTCGAGCGATAGACACCACGGTCCGGGTTTGGCCCCCAGACATGGCCCAGCGCCGCGACGTAGACCAGATCAGGATCGTTGGGATGGACGCGGATCGTGGAAATGGCGTGCGTATCCGCTAGCCCGACGTGCTGCCAGGTTTGACCGCCGTCCGTCGACTTGTAGACACCGTCGCCGTGCGAGACATCACCACGGATCGACGTCTCGCCCATGCCAACGTAGATCACATTTGGATCGGATGGCGCGAGCGCGAGTGCGCCGACGGCAGCGGTCTTGAAGTAGCCGTCGGAGATGTTCTCCCAGTAGTCACCAGCGTTGGTCGTCTTCCAGACACCACCGGCGCACGCCCCGAAATAGAACGTGCCTGTTTCAGTTGGATGACCGGCAACGGCAGGCACGCGCCCACCGCGAAACGGACCAACCAGTCGCCATTCCAGAGAATTGAGCAGAGCCTCGTTCATGTCGACTCCTCCCCTTTAAGCCTGACAATACGGCTCAGCACCGTGAATGCGCCCTGAACTGCGGCCGCCTACGAACGCTCTCGCCATGTTTCGGCGAACGCCAGGAACGCAGAGCTCGATGGCGAATCGCCGTCAGTCTTCCATCGCACCTCGCCTTCAACCGGCATGTTGTTGACTGAGATCGACGCCTCCTTGCACGGGCAGATGAGCGTCGCGAGATCCCACGATGTCGGCCCGACCTGATACTCCTGCCGAATGGTCATCTGATGCTCGATTACGTCCCACCAGGCGAGCTCAATGACAAGTTCGCCAGTATTGGAGACTACTCGGTGGTACCAGCGGCCATCGCCCTCCTGGAAGAAGCGGGCGTGCGTTGGCTCCACCGTGTCGAAGCCAAGCTCTCCCCATCCGGGAAAATGCTGAGTGAAGCGGTCAGCGACGATGCGGGCCATGGCGGGATTGTCGGAAAAGATCGCATGCGGTGCTGCCTCGCCAAGGCCGGACGCTTCGGGATCGACCCAGATCAGCGTCGCGTTGCCATCGCCGGCGGCGGAGTAGACGCAGCGCCAGTAGCTCACCTTGGCAATCACCTGGTCGGTCCCCGGCTTGTAGAGGGTCAACCCGGGATTCTCGCCCGAGAACACGATCTTGTCGGACATATGGCGATCCTCCGTTCATCCTGCGGGTACGAAAAGGGGTGAGCCATCGCTCACCCCCACACGGAACCATCGCCTGAATGTCGTTCCCTGTCAACAGTACGGACAGGATCAGAAACTAGAAATGGATGCTCACCACATCACCCGGATTGAGCCAGTTCCAGAAGTACGCAGCGTCCGGGTTCATCAGGCCAACGCAGCCGTTTGACGTAAACCCACCGAAGTTGGCTTCCGGCGTCCAGTAATTGCCGTGCAGCGCATAGCCACCCGCCAGGAAGTACTGGGTGTATTCGACGTTCTCGAGGTAGTACCAGCCCGGTGAGCCGTGGGGAATGCCGACCGTTGCCGAGTCCATGATCTCGGACCGCACCTGGTACTGGACATTGAAGACGCCGATGGGTGTCTTGCCGTCGCGCCCGGCGGCGATGATCGCAACGTAGGTCGGCGTGCTGCCGTTGTAGGCGACCGCGTAGAACTGGCTCAGATTCACATCGACCCAGTGTCCACTGAACGTCTGCGGCGGGGTATTGAGTACCAGCGGCGAGACATAGACAGCCGGAACGTAGCCGTAATTATCGGTCAGGTACCAGGCATCGCTGCCCTCGCGGACATCGCCCTTGACGACCGCGTGAATCGCGATCGGGCGCCGGTTGTAGACGACATCCATGGACGGCGCATCGGCGCGCGGCGCGGTGCGAATCGAGACGGCGTCGGTTGACACTCTGGCCCACCACATGCCAGTGCCGTTGCGGAAGGCGTTGGCGATCTGCGGATTGAAGACGCCAGCGTCGTAGATGAGCGCATCAGCAGGTTGTGCGACCGGGTTGGTCGGGATCTTCATGTCCTTCGCGTAATCGTTGCCGAGCAGACCCAGCAGCACCTCGAACTGCGTGCCGGCGAACTCCGGGTGCCACTCAAAGCGTGCGCGCTCAAAGTACTGAACCGTGTAGCCGTCCTCCTGGAACTCCTCGGAGATCGGGAAGCCGAACTGCCACAGACCGCCGTTCTGATCCCAGTACTTCTTGAAGGAGTAGGCCAACGAGTGCATCGTCTCCGGGAAGATGACCCGATCGGGGTTGTCGCTCGTCGAGCCGACCGGCAGCGGCGTGAACGCTGGATGGTTGCGGGTCGCGCCGTAGCGCTGCTCTGCGAGCCAGGTCCCTAGCAGCGTGCCCTGAACCTCCCACTTCGTACCAGCATGCTCCGGCCAGACCTCAAGGCGCGAGCGCTCGAAATATTGAACGGTGCGGCCCTTCTCCTGAACCGGCTCGGAGATCGGGTAACCGATGATCATCAGGCCGGTGTCCATCCAGGAGTTCAGCAGCGACCCGGACAGCGTATGGCTTGTCGGTGGGAAGTACGCCTTGGCCGCCATGCCCTGTGCTGTTACCGGCAGAGGAGCCGGCGCGTCCTCAGCGGCTGCGGATTGTGGTGTGAGGCCACCGGCGATAACGGTGAGAACGACCATGACTACGACGACGAGTCTCGCGAACGCGCGACGATACGGAAGTGCTGCCCGCACAAACTACCCCCAAAAGCTGCAACGCTACCCGCCGTGCCGCAGATAGCCCGTACGTACCTACTGTCATAACGTCCGAGCGGCGCACACGTTCCAGCGATGAAGACTCCCCACCGCGGGAACCGCTAGAATTGATCTCGGACTGGCTTGGTGGTCCGCGCTTGCGCGGCCACATCATGCTCACAAGGGATGGTACATGCAGAGGCTATCAGCGGGCGAGGCTTCAACCGGCATTCAGCGCGAGGAGATCCTCGCAGCGGTTGCCGAAACACTCGGCCTGTTTCTCATCTTCGTTGTCGCTATCACGACTCGTGACCTTACAGGCGACTGGGCGAAAGCGATTCTGACGGCGCTCACCTGGATTGTCAGTTTGGCAGGCGCGGGCTATGGCGCGATGACGATCTGGCGCGGAATCTCGCATCCCAACGGGCGGATCGCGCGCTTCGCGGTCGGAGGCGTGATGGCGTTCATGGGTATCTACTCAATCGTCCACGTCATGTCATAGGCGTCGCCAATCGTCCTGGTGGCCCTGGGGTAGCGCGTCTTGGTCGGCAAGCGTCACCAGCGGCGCTACGACCTTCGAGAATCGCTTCCCTCGCCAAGCGATGTAACAAGGGTTGCGTAACCGGGACGACTCGCGTATTGTCGCCATTCATCAGTCGGCGACCTCATCCGGTGCTCACACTGGTGGGGATGGAGATCGGAACGAGGTACCCATTTCGTGACGGTTGATCGAGCCAGCACGTCATCACACACCATCACCAAATCTCCGGAGCCTCTTCCTGCGACGACACATCCCGCGCCCGTGCCGCCCCTGAAGGACCCACCGAGCGACAACGTTGCCTCGTGGAAGAAGCCATTCCTGGCGCTCGACCAGGAGGGCTTCCGCAATCTCTGGCTCGGCATGTTGCCCGGTACGATGGCCATGCAGATGGGCATGATCACAACCGGCTATGTCGCGTTCGACATTTCGGGGTCGGCGGCTTCAGTCGGTTTCGTCTCACTCGGTTCGGGCGTTCCGATGCTCCTGCTCGGGTTGGCCGGGGGAGTCGTTGCCGATCGCTTTCCGAAGCGCAACGTCCTGCTCCTGACGCAGACGCTGATCGGCGTTGCGGCAGTGCTGAACGCGATCCTCGTCCTGTCCGGTATCGTGCAGATCTGGCATCTGATGGCTGTCGCAGCGATCCAGGGCACTGGCTTCGCATTCAATATGCCGTCCCGGCAGGCATTCATCGGCCAGCTCGTGAGCCGCAATCGACTGATGAATGCCGTGGCGCTCAATAATGCCGGCATGAACTTCTGCCGTGTGATCGGGCCGTCCATCGCCGGAGCCCTCATTGCTGTGCCATTCGTTGGCGCAGGCGGCGTCTACGTCATCATGGCAGCGATGTATGGCTACGTCGTCATCAGCCTCCTGCGAATCAAGGATCGCGGCTTGCCGATTGGCACTCAGCGTCCACCACCGATCGATTCGCTCCGCGAGGGCTTGCGCTATATCCGTGGAAATGGCGTCGTCTCAACGCTGCTGACGCTGGCATTTGTGCCGGTCTTGCTCGGAATGCCCTACCAGCAGCTCATGCCGGTCTTTGCCGAGGATGTGTTCAACGTCGGTCCGAGCGCGCTCGGTTTGCTGCTCACGTTCAATGGTATCGGCGCGCTGGCCGGCTCGCTGACGATCGCCGGACTGACTGCGTTCCAGCGCAAGGGCTTGCTCCAGATGGGGCTCGGCATCGCGTTTGGGCTCTCGTTGGCTGTCTTCGCGTTCAGCCAGTCGTTCCACATTGGCCTCGTAACATTGCTCATCATCGGCTTCGTCTCGTCCGGTTATCAGGCACTGAACAGCACGCTGGTCATGAACAACTGCGATCCTGCTTATCACGGACGCGTCATGAGTGTGTACATGCTCACGTTCTCGGCGATGCCGCTCGCTGTCGTCCCCTACGGTGCCCTGTCTGATGCCTTCACCGCGCCGGTCACGATCGGCATCGGTGCGCTCCTGCTGGCAGCGATCATTGCTGTCGTTGGTATCGTGCACCCCTCCTACCGCTACATTCGATAATCATCGCCATCCGCGAACCGGATTCGCGCTGGCGGTGTATATGAAGTAGTCGACGGTAGATGAGGGGCGACCGCTGGACGATAGAGCGCTCATAGACCGCGCAAAATCAGGCGACGTCGCGGCGTGGGAAGAGATCGTGCGCCGCTATCAGGACGTCGTGCTCCGCACTGCCTGGCTCATTTCCGGCTCGCGAGCCGACGCCGAAGACGCTGCCCAGGATGCATTCATCAAGGCCTGGTTGGCGATTGGGCGCTTCCGATCCGGGAGCCCGTTTCGGCCGTGGATTCTGCGCATCGCCAGCAATGAAGCGCGCAATCGTCGTCGCGGTGACCGACGCTATGAGCGACTGGCCCTGCGGGTTGAGCAGACCTCGCCGCCAACGAGGTCAGGGCCTTCGGTCGAAGATCTGGCCATCGCTCAGGACACCAATCGCGCAGTCCTCGATGCCGTGAATCGGCTGGGCGATGACGAGCGGCTGATCGTTGTCTGCCGGTACATGCTCGGGCTATCGGAGGCAGAGACGGCCGAGGTGGCCGGATGTCCCCGAGGCACGGTGAAGTCTCGTCTGTCACGCGCTCTCGGTCGGCTTCGCGAGCAGCTTCAGTCATCGAGCGCGTCACACCCAACGGAGAACAATCAGGATGCAAGGGCACTTCGTCATGAATACTGACGCCGAACTGGAGCGGATCCTGCGTGAACTCGGCGAGCAGGTCAGCTGGCCCGACGCGTCGCCGATTGCCAGTAGCGTTGCGCGCCAAATCGCTGTTCGGCGTCCGCAGCAGCGACGCCGCTGGGAGCCGCGCCAGCTTGCGCTGGCCGCCGTCATCATCATGGCTGTTGCACTGGGTGGGCTGGCGGCATGGCCGACTGCCCGCGAGACCGTCGCTGATCGCATCGGAGTACTGGGCATTGAAATCTCGGGCGACTCGCAACGAACGCCGGCTGGAAGCGCGCTGAATCTCGGCGAGCATGTGTCGCTCGACGAAGCTCAACATCTGGCCGGCTTCGATATTTCGACACCGCCGGCGAAGCTGGGCAAGCCAGATGTCTTCATCCTCAACCCCGCCAGGGGCACGCAGGTGAGCTTCGCGTTCCATCCAACGACGGACCTGCCGGAGGTCGGGGAGAGTGGCGTGGGCCTGCTCATCAGCGAGCTTCAGGGCTCGACCAACGACAGCTTCATCCGCAAATTCCTGGAAGAAGGCACGACGATGGAGGTGTTGAATGTGAATGGTGAGACAGCGTTCTGGATCGCAGGCCAGCCGCACGCCTTTGTCTACACCGCGCCAGACGGATCATTTCATCAGGAGGACATGCGGCTGGCCGGCAACGTCCTTCTCTGGACAGCAGACGGGGTGACCTACCGCATCGAATCGATGCTGCCACGCGATGACGTGCTGGCAATCGCGCAGCAACTCGGGGACGGCGTCAGATAGCCGATCACCCTACGGAGCGCGTGAAGCGCTCGATCGCGTCGGTGAGCTCGGTCAGGACGACCTCACTGTCCTTCGCGTCCGCATTCACGACACAGCCACGAATGTGATCCTCAAGCACCAGCATCCCAACTGCGCGTGAAGCGGCGATGATTGACGAGATCTGCGTCAGTACGTCGACACAGTACTTATCTTCTTCGATCATGCGCTGGACGCCGCGCACCTGGCCCTCCATTCGGCGCAAACGCGCCAGAATCTTGGCCTTATCAGCGGCATACGAGGCGTGATGCCCCGATTCCTGGTCAGCTCCCGGCTCACCGGACTCGTCGGCAGGGATCAGTTTCATTGACATAGCTCAAAGCCTTTCACTTGTCATATTATACCCCCGAGGGGTATCTGCCGCCAACCGCATTCGAATATGCGGCTAGAATCGGAGTAGCGGCAGAGTGGCCGCGCCCGTTTTTTGAAGGAGATGGTCGACACAATGGCAAAGCGCGAGATTCTGCGATCCGACAAGCTGCCGGTTCCGACGAGCCCGTATTCCGTGGCGACGATGTGGGGCAACTTGCTGTTCACCTCAGGCCAGGTCGCTGACGACACCTCGGCCGACACAGCCGGACAGACGAAGCAGATCATGGAAAAGCTCAAGCTGATCATGGAAGAGGCCGGCACGAGCATCGACAATGCGCTCAAGGCGACCTGCTTCCTGTCCGACATCAACGACTTCCAGGAGTTTAACGCCGTCTATCGGAGCTACCTCAGCGAGGACAAGCCGGCTCGCTCGACGATCGAGGCGAAGCTGGCCAATCCGTCGATGCGCGTCGAAATCGAGATGATCGTCGGCATCCCGTCGAAGGACTAGCAACATCCCCAAGCGGGTGAGCGTCACCCGGCGCTGACCGGCGAACCCGAATGATTGAGCCCAGGCGCTATGCCTGGGCTCAATGCATCAGCGAACTCCGTGTTACGAGACGGCGAGGCGGCGGAGCACCATCGGCAGAATGCCGCCGTGACGGTAGTACTCCCACTCGATCTCGGTGTCGATCCGCACGGTCGCGTCGAACGTGATCTCGGTACCATCGCCGCGTCGCGCCGTGACCGTCAGAGACTGACCTGGGCGCAGGCCACCGGCGATACCGGGGATGTCATAGACCTCTGTGCCATCAAGGCGGAGCGACTGGCGGCTGTCGCCGGCCTTGAACTGCAGCGGCAGGATGCCCATCATCACCAGGTTGCTGCGGTGGATGCGCTCGTAGGACTCGGCGATGACGGCGCGGATGCCGAGCAGCTGCGGGCCCTTGGCTGCCCAGTCGCGCGACGAACCGGAGCCGTACTCCTTGCCGGCAATGATGATCAGCGGCGTGTCATCCTGCTGGTACATATGAGCGGCGTCGTAGACGGCCATCTCCTCGCCGGTCGGCAGGTACTTGGTCCACCAGCCTTCCTTGCCGGGGACGAGCTCGTTGCGCAGCCGGGGGTTTGCGAACGTGCCGCGCATCATGACTTCGTGGTTCCCACGTCGCGCGCCGTAGGAGTTGAAGTCGAACAGGCTGACATCGTTCAACGTCAGATACTGACCTGCCGGGCTCTTCGGGTTGATCGAGCCTGCCGGTGAAATGTGGTCGGTTGTAATCGAGTCACCAAGTTGGAGCAGCACGCGCGCGTTCTGGATGTCCTGCGGCGGGGCCGGCTCCATTTGCAGGTTGTCGAAGTACGGCGGCTCCTGGATATAGGTCGACTCGTTGTCCCACTCGTATAGCTCGCCCGATGGCACCTCAAGCGAACGCCAGGCTTCGTCGCCATCGAACACATGCGCGTAGTTGCGCGCGAACACATCGGCCGTGACTGCCGACTCGACGGCGTCGCGGACCTCGGTCTGGCTCGGCCAGATGTCGCGCAGGAAAACGGGGTTGCCATCCGAGCCGATGCCCAGCGGCTGAGTCGTCAGGTCGATATCGACAGTTCCTGCCAGCGCGTAGGCAACGACGAGCGGCGGCGAGGCGAGGAAGCTGGCTCGCACCTGCGGGTGGATGCGACCCTCGAAGTTGCGGTTGCCGCTCAGCACCGACGCGACGACGAGATCGTTCTCATCGACCGCCTGCGCCACCTCCGGCACGAGCGGGCCGCTGTTGCCGATGCAGGTCGTGCAGCCGTAGCCGACGATGTAGAAGCCGAGCTTCTCCAGGTATTCGGTTAGACCGGCGTTCTCGTAGTAATCGGAGACCGCCCGGGAGCCGGGGGCGAGGCTGGTCTTCACCGACTCGCTCACCGTCAGGCCGCGCTCAACAGCCTTCTTCGCAACGAGGCCGGCGGCCAGCATGACGGACGGGTTCGACGTGTTGGTGCAGCTGGTGATCGCTGCAATGACGACCGACCCGTGGTGTACCCCTGC
>JBDHWD010000012.1:0-46719 GCA_039810005.1 Thermomicrobiales bacterium
AGATGCTGAAGGGTTCCTATAGCTTCGCCATGGCGTACCTCGGCGCGAACGCGCAGAAGAATGGGGTTGTCGTCGCTGAACCGAGCACGACAGTCGACTTCCAGACTGGCGCTGTTCACTCCGAATCGGGCAACGCCAGCAGCTTCTACGCTTCTGGATGGAAGTCGTTCACTCAGGATATGGAGATGCTGCCCGCCAAGTACACCTTCTCGTTTACTGACGGCCCAAACCAGCAGTACACGATTGTTGCTGGAGGCGAGCCGAATCTCATCCACTAGCAGCCCGCCGGGCTAGTGCCTGAAAGCTGAGAAGCGGCCTCGTGGGAAATGCCACGGGGCCGCTTTGCGTCTGCCTGCGCTACAATCGGCGCGTCCTGGATTTCGCCCAGTTGATAGCCGCGCGACTACCGAGGGGAATGCAGTGTGATCGACCTTCGCAGTGACACGGTGACGAAGCCAACTGACGCCATGCGTCAAGCGATGGCGAACGCAGATGTTGGTGACGATCAGTACGGCGAGGATCCAACCGTCGGTCGCCTTGAGCAACTCGCCGCGAACTTGCTCGGTAAGGAAGCCGCCGTCTATGTTGCCAGCGGCACAATGGGCAACCTCGCAGCCCTCCTCGCGCACTGCGGTCGCGGCGACGAGATCATCATGGGCGACGAGTGCCACATCTTCTGGTACGAGTCCGGCGGCGCGGCAGCGCTGGGCGGCATGCCATTCAGCCTCGTTCCTAATCTGGCCAATGGCGAGCTTGATCTCGACGTCGTGCGTCAGCGCATCCGTGCCAAGCGGGCCGGCTATCCGCCAACCGGCGTAATTTGCGTTGAGAACACGCAGAATCGCTGCGGTGGCACGATCATGCCGACCGATCACCTGGCAGAGTTACGCGCGATTGCCGACGAGCACGGCATCCCGATTCACATGGATGGCGCGCGAATTTTCAATGCTGCTGCCGGTAGCGACACGCCCGTCGAGCGCATCGCATCCTATGCCGATACAGTCCAGTTCTGCCTGTCGAAGGGACTCGCTGCGCCGGTCGGTTCGATCGTGGCCGGATCGGCGGAGTTCATCGAGCGCGCGCGTGGCGCCCGAAAGATTCTGGGCGGAGCGATGCGCCAGTCCGGCGTCATTGCGGCTGCTGGAGTTGTCGCCCTCGAATCGATGATTGACCGCCTGTCGGACGATCATGCGCGAGCCCGCCGGCTGGCTGAGGCACTCGCGACAATCGACGGGATCAACATCGATCTTGACGCAGTGCAGACCAACATCGTCATCTTCAAGACGGAGCCGGCTGTCAACCAGCTCGCCTTCGTCGAGGGGATGAAGGCGAACGGCGTGCTGGTGTCCAACTACGGCACTCGCGGCGTGCGCATGGTCACCCACTACCAGATCGACGACGCGGCTATCGATACAGCCATCGCCGCCGCGACCGCTGTCATGAGCGGGCAAGCCGTCGCCGCCTGATTGGCGCAAGTGAGGGACAACGCTGGATGGCGATCCTGCAGGACAAGCGCATCGTACTGGGAGTGACCGGTGGGATCGCCGCCTACAAGGCGGTCGATCTCGCCAGTAAGCTCGTGCAGGCGGGCGCTCGTGTCGATGTCATCCTCACCGAATCGGCGAAGCAATTCGTTACGCCGCTGACATTCGAAGCTCTTACGAAGCAGCGTGTCCACAGCGGCGTGTTCGAGGGCTGGAGCGAGGCCGAGAAGGGCCACATCTCGCTGGCCGAAGAGGCTGATCTCATCATCGTCGCGCCGGCGACTGCCAACTCGATCGCCAGGCTGGCGCTCGGGATGGCCGACGATATGCTGACCGTAACGCACCTCGCTGCCTCTCCGCGCGGTACACCCATCGTCATCGCTCCGGCGATGGAGCATCACATGTACCTCCACCCGGCTACACAGCAGCACCTGGAGACGCTGCGCTCACGTGGCGCGTCGATCGTTGAGCCGGAGCACGGCCGTCTCGCCAGCGGCGCTGTTGGCGTCGGGCGGCTGGCGACGACGGAGCGACTCATCGCCGCCATCGAGCGAGCGCTGGCTCGCGGTGGACCGCTCTGGAAGAAACGCGTGGTCGTCAGCGCCGGAGCGACGCAGGAAGCGATTGACCCGATTCGGCTGCTGACCAATCGCTCATCCGGGAAGATGGGGTACGCGCTGGCCCGCGCTGCCCTGCATGCCGGAGCCGAAGTCACCCTCATCACGACGCCAACTGCCTTGCCGCCCGTCATTGGCGCGACGACCGTACGTGTCCAGTCGGCGCTCGACATGCGAGACGCCGTGGCAGCGCACGCCGCTGGTGCAGATGCATTGATCATGGCAGCGGCTGTGGCTGACTATCGCCCCGCTTCTGTCGCTGACGAGAAGATCAAAAAGTCGGACGATGATCTCGTCATCCAGCTCGTGCGCAACCCGGATATCCTGGCGACGGTTGAGACGCCGGGGACAGTTCGCGTTGGCTTTGCAGCCGAAACAACGAATCACGAGCAGTACGCACGAGACAAGCTCGTGCGCAAGAACCTCGACTTCATCGTGATGAACGATGCGCGCACGGCAATGGGCGCCGAATCGAACGCGGTCACCCTCTTCTTCCGCGACGGACGCGCCGAGCCGCTCGCTGAAGCGTCGAAGGCCGCGGTTGCCGAGCAGATCATCCAGCGCATCGCAGACCTTGTTGCTGGAAAGCCCGACTAGGTGTCGATCCGACCACCGCGCCAGGCGCGACCGCGGCGGCGAGCGACCAACCAGCGCGACCTGGCGATCACATTTGTGGCGTCTGCCCTGATCGTGCTCTTCGGGTTGCGTGTCGTCGCAGCATTGCTAGGCATCGCGCCCTGGACTGCCGTCTGGCAGGTCATCGCGATGCCGACCGACATCATCGTCAGCCCGGTCTCACGTGTGCCGTTCCTTGATTCGGCGGTTGTCAGCCGCCTGACCGTGGCGGAAATTCTGGCCTTTGCGGTGGTCGCCGGTGGGGCGCTTTTCGCGCTCGCATCCCTGTCGTTACGGCGCAGCAGGTAGACAGGAACACAATGGTAGACTGCATCGCAGCCTAATCCTCAGCATGAGAGCGCATGGCAACGTCATGAAATATTCTGAAGGGACGTACTCCAATGATGAGAAATGTAGTTCGCGGAATTCTCGGCCTCGTCCTGGCGGCAGCAGCAACCTGGCTGGCGGCCTGGGTCACCGAGAAGATCTTCGGCCCTGAGGAAGACTACGCAAGCTAGTTAACGGATTTGACGACCGACCGGCGAGTTCTCGCCATTATCAACCCCTCGTCTGGGCCGCAACGTTCTCAGGCGATCGCCGCGAGCCTGCACGCCGAGGCCGAGAGTCAGGGCGTTCACCTCGTCACGGCGTTCACGACCCCCGACCTTGGCGCGCGTCACCTCGCGCAGAATGCCGACGAGGACATCGACACGATTATCGCTGTGGGCGGCGACGGGACTGTCTCGGAGGTCATTGCCGGGACGCTCGAGAAGTCGGTGGTCGTCGGAATTATCCCTGGCGGATCGACAAACATGATTGCCCGCGAGCTGGGTATCCCGTCGCGGCATAAGGATGCTGCTCGGGTAGCCATTGGCGAAGGCGTGACGACAGACATCGACGTCGCGCTCGCCGGCGATCATGTGATCGTCCACATGGCCGGAGCGGGGTTCGACGCTGCGATCATGCGCGATACATCGGCGCGCCTCAAGCGACGCGTACGTTGGGCCGCATACCTGCCGGCAGGCGCGCGCAATTTCAATTTCCCGCGCTTCGAATTCACTGGCTCGATCGACGGTCGGCCGATTGCCGGAAAAGCTCGACTCATCCTCGTCGCAATCGGTGCCTCGATCGTCAATCCGCGGATCGTCGTCGGCAAAGGCATTGATCGCCGCGATCGCGTGATTGACCTGCTCATCTTCGATCCACCGCGGCTGATGAATGTCAGTCAGATCGTGCTGTGGACGCTGGCCGGACGACCAGAGCAAAGCCGCTGGCTCACACATTACCGCGGCCAGCACATCATATTGGACTCACCCATCGACGTGCCGTTCGAGGTCGATGGTGATTATGTCGGCAAGCTGCCGATCGAGATCTCGCTCTATGAGGAGCCGGTCACTGTCCGCGTACCGATAGGTGCGACCTAGCCGACCCCGGCAATGACGACCTTGTCCCCGACAGCAATCGACCGCGACTCGCCATCCTGCAGGTCGCCGCGCAGGCAAATGTTCTGGTGATTGGGCATGTGCGTCTCGTCGAACCCGGCGATGACACCTACGGACGCGTCGCCGATGGTGACATCAGCGTCCAGCAGAATGACGCCTGCCTCCAGGATCTCAACAAACGCCAGCAACGCCACGCGATCGACGCGACCCTCCTGTCGAGCGTCTTCATCAGTAATCATCAGTTCGTGGACCGCGCCGGTGGTCACAGCCCGCGAGCGATGGCCGGCGAGTGCCAGCCCGCGCGTTTCGGTGACGCCGCGCAATACAGCGACAACGCGACCGACGACTGCTGATGATGATGCGTACGGATCGCCGAACACCATTGGCCCAGACATCGAGTTGCCTCCTCAGGTTGAGCCGATCTGTCGGCTACGGAAAGCTGAAGGCAGAATCCCAGCTATCGCCCAGAACGCCGTAGTCTTCGCCATCGACGTAGACGTGTACGAATGCTGCATTACCCGATTCGACCCAGAGCGTACTTCCTCCGTGCGTGAGCTCTGTGCCGGCCGGAAGCAGTTCGTCGGCAACAACGACGTCGTCAACGATCATCTGCACCCAGACATCGTCAGTCACCCAGATGACAAAGGTATGCGGGCCGCTGGTCGTCGCGGCGCTCGATTCGTCGTCGCTGGAGCTGACATCTTGGTCGACGACATCGCCGCCGGACGCAGTGTCAGCGACCGTCGGCTCGACAGCAGCCGCCGCAGGCCCAGTCGCTTCCGGTAATGCTGTCGGTGTGGTGCCGATCGGCGCAGTCGGAGTGGCGAGCGGCGTTGGCAGTGTTTCGGTCGTCTGGACCGTGACCTGAGCCAGAAGCGACTCCGACACAGGGGTCACCGTCGCAATTGCTTCTGCGGTCGGGGCAGCTGTCTCTGATGGGCGCAAGTACGCGGAATAGATCCAGGTAAAGACAATCGCGGCCATGATTATCATAAAGGCGATGATGGCGAAGTTCGGGACCCAGTGAGAACGCGCGTTGTAGGTCGTCGTCGTTCCAACAACGCGGCGTGCCTGCGCGACCTCACCGCTGCGCTGCTCAAACAACTCTACTGTTGTTAGTGGATCGAGCCCCAAGTATTGCGCGTAGTTGCGAACGATGCCCTTAGCGTAGGTCGCGGCCGGGAGTGCTGCGAAGTTTTCTGACTCCAGCGCTGCCAGATGGTGACGGCTGATGCGTGTCGCCCGCTCCGCTTCACGGAGGGTTACGCCCTTATAGTCGCGTGCCTGTTGAAGAATCTCTCCGAAGTTGGACATACCAGCCTTCGTTTGTCGTCATGCAGCAGCTCGCATCGCGCGATTCGCTCATCACGCGAAGCGGCAATCATTCAATCATCCGGGATAGGTTGGCTCGTCTGATTCCGGATCGGAACTCGTCCTGAAGAGTTCATCAAGCAACGGTGTTGGTCGGCTGTGGTGCGTTGTGTCAGCGCGTTCCAGCCAGATTACATCATTCGGCAACCACCAACTACCAATGCTTGAGTCACATGCAAGATCGCCCGACTCTACCACACGCTGCGACGTCGGAGCATACGCGTTGATGCACCAGCCGGTCGTCCCGTCGCCGATGGGGCGGAAGTCCCGACAGGTCGCGCAACAGCGCGGAACCTGCTGCGGACGCTGGCGCGCCGGAGGTGCCACAGGCGGTGTGACGGCCACCGGTTCTGGCACTGTCTGCGGTCGCTCCGCAGCGCGCGCCGGTTGTGACGGCTCAGGTCGCGACTTGCGGGTTCGCGGCCCTTCAATCTGCCCGGCCCATACCATCCACCCGGGATCACGGTCTTCGATCGGCGGCTCTATCTGCGCTTCGCGCGATGGCCGCTCGGCTCGCACCTCGTGATCAGCCATCGCTGGTCTCGCCGATGCTTGCGGCCGGCGTTCCTGCGCACCAGCCTCAAGCGCGCGAACCTGTTGGACCGGCAGGTCGTCCGTTTCCTGCTGCATCATCGAACGCTGTGACTCGGGTGCGGGTGTCGGTGCTGGTCGCATCACAGGAGGTTGTGGTGCTGGTCGTGGCTTCCAGATGCTTGGCTGCGACGTGCGCTCAAACGATCCAGGGCTCGCGCCGAATGAGATCGATGCATCATGCGACACAGCATCATACGACGGTCGGCTCTGCGGGGCACTGGGCGTCCGCGGCATGGCAGGCTGCCGAGTGGGCGCGGGTCGTTGCGGTGGCGGGTTCTGACGCTGCGCCTGCGAAGGTCGCGGCATGGTCGATCGGCGCTCTGGTGCGGGGGGCGCTTCGCGCTTCGGCTCGCCGGTCTGCGCGCGGCTGGCTTCCGTCTTGGGCTTGGGCTCAGGGTCAGGCTCCAGCAGCTTGCGCGCCTCGTCGGCTCGCTCACGCTGCTGCTCGTGGCGCTCGCGTTCCAGTTGCTCCACGCGACGTCGACGCGCCGCGCGCACATCAGAACGCTCTGCGGGCGGCTCGAAGTCATCGGTGTTTCGGGCAGACTGGGAGGCGGATTCACGCGGCGGCGCGACAGTGATGGATGTCAGGCGGTCGGTAAACATGTCGCCGTGTCGCGCGGACGGTGGCGACCCATCGGCGGTGGCCCCAATGTGCTGCGGATCGGGGATATGGATGTCGGACTGCTCGCCCTCGCCAGCCAGCTCGGGTGCCAGCTCCCAGAGATCCTGGTCCCAGTTATTTCGACAGCCAAGCTCGGTCTTGCGGACCAGAACCATGTGGTGCAACTCGCGTCTCGCAGGGTGATTACACCAGCCCGACCCGGCGATGCCCCCATCCTGGAAGAATCGACACGTGCCGCACTTGCGCTTGACCATCTATGCCCACCCCCAACGATCCCGCCCATGTAAAAAAGGCACGTACGTACGCAGGGGCAGCGGCACGCATTCCCCAAGGACCGGCGTTCCTGTTGGTCACAACCCTCTGCGTTGCCAACCAGTGTAGCAGAGAGACGAGCCACCTTCACTCTGTACGTACACGCAGTTTCATTCGCACTTTTTGCGCCCGAACGTGTGTTCTATTGCTTATGTCATGGGGCGGTGACATTGTGGCACTCAGACAGGTGAGGTTTACAGAAGAGAGAGATAGTATAATCGCGGGCCGGGCGCCCGGTGGTGCCCTTATGTCGTTGGGAGGGTCAGCGTGGAGCCTATTCATCTCGTTCGTCGAGCGACGAAACCGTCTGTGGAAACACCTGCGGATTCCGGAGCGAAGCAGTATTGCATCTGGACGATCGGCTGCCAGATGAACGAAGCCGAGTCCGCCAAGGTCGAAGCGATGCTCAGCCAGGTCGGATACCACCGGACTGAGATTGAGGATCAGGCGGATGTCATCGTTCTGAACTCCTGCGTCGTTCGACAGGCGGCTGAGGACAAGGTCGTCGGCAAGATCGGCTCCCTTGCCCGCATCAAGCGCTCGAATCCGGATGTACGCATCGCCCTCACCGGCTGCATGGTCACCGGCCAGGAGCCGAAGCTGCGCGAACGCTTCCCCCACGTCGATCTGTTCTTTGGTCCGTCCGAGTTCGATCGGCTGGTCGAGATCGTCCCGGAACTCAACGAAGCCGACGCTGACCTCGCCGAGCTTCCCCACTACTATCAGCCCATGGCGTCGAATCCGGGCGTCTCGGCGTTCGTGCCGATCATCTATGGCTGTAACTTCGTCTGCTCGTATTGCATCGTGCCATATCGCCGGGGTCGCGAGATCAGTCGGCCCTTCGATGAGATCGTCGACGAAGTCCGCCGACTGGCGGCACAGGGCGTTCGCGAAGTGACGCTGCTCGGTCAGACGGTCAACGCCTACGGGCACGACCTGCCGGACGGTCGCGATCTCGCCGACCTGCTGCGCGCTGTCGACGCGATCGACGGCATCGAGCGCCTGCGGTTCCTGACGTCCCACCCGAAGTATTTTTCGGACAAGCTGATTGAGACGATTGCCGAGCTGCCGAGCGCCTGCGAGCACGTCAATCTGCCAGTTCAAGCCGGCAATAACGAGATTCTGCGTCGAATGCGCCGCACCTATACGCAGGAACACTATCGCGATCGCATCGCCAAAATTCGCGAGACGATCCCCGGCGTGACGCTCTCAACCGACATCATCGTCGGCTTCCCGGGCGAGACGGACGAGCAGTTCCAGGACACGCTCGATCTCCTGCGCGACATGGACTTCGAGAAGGTCCACGTTGCGATGTATTCGCCGCGACCCGGCACACTCTCATCTCGCTGGGCGGATGACATCCCCCACGAGGTCAAGCATGCGCGTCACCAGGCGGTCGAGCGCCTCCAGGAGGAGATCAGCGCCCGCAAGTTCCGCCATATGGTGGGAGAGCATCGCGAGATCCTCGTCGATGGATTTGCGAAGGGACGCTGGCGCGGCCGCACGCGCGGGAATCAGCTCGTCTTCTTCGAGGCGACAGGCGACTGGCTGGGCCAGCTCGTTGATGTGCGCATCACTGAGGCAACGACGTGGTACGTGCTGGCAGAGCCGGTCAAGGTACTCACACACGCATAGCGTTTAAAGCTGAAACTGCATGATCACCTCTCGGACAGAGAGGAGAAGGGAACGAGGGTTGTCGGTCGACATCACCAAAGGGAAAGCCAAGCGGCTCCTCGAAGAGCATGCACGTCAGGCTGCGGCGACAGGTGACTGGACGCTTGCCGTCGAGATTAACAAGGAAATCCTCGAGCGCTCGCCGCGCGATGTGGCGGCTTACAATCGCCTAGGCAAGGCGTACTTCGAGATGCGCCGCTTCCGTTCGGCATACGAGGCGTACCAGCAGGCGTTCTCAATCGATCCGGCGAACGTCATTGCGCAGCGCAATATCAGCCGCCTTGAGCCGCTCAAGGATTCAGAGGCTGAAGTCGAAGCGGCGGGCCGCACCCGGGAGCTTGGCGCGGGCATATTCATCGAGGAGGTCGGCAAGACCTACGTCGACGACCTAGTCACCGTGGCTCCGGCCACCGTGCTGACCGAGCTCTCCAGCGGCGATCAGCTGATGATGGAGCAGGCCGACAACGCCATTCGGCTCCTCGACGAGGATGGCCAGTACATCGGTCAGCTGGAACCGCGTCTGGCGCGCCGCGTCATCGAGCTCGTCCAGCTCGGCAACGAGTTTGAAGTCTACGTCACGGCCAACACCGGCCAGAGCGTGCGCGTCATCATTCGTGAGACTGTGAAGAGCCCGGACATGGGCACGCGGCTGTCATTCCCGCGACCGGGCAAGACCTCCGTCCCGCGCGCCTACCTACGCGACACACGCCTCTTCCGCGAAGAACCCGACCTCGAGCTCGGTGACGAAGAGGATGAGGAGCTCGACGTTGAGGAGCTGGAAGCTCGCGAGACTGACGCCGATGCGGACGATGACACCGAGTACATCGAAGAATCCGACAGCGCGAGCGAAGACGAAGAGGAAGACAGCGTCTAACGCAAGCTCGGCGACGAATTCCCTACGGAACACATGACAAACGGACGCCCAAATGGGCGTCCGTTTGTTCGTCTGCTTGCGGTCTAAGCTAGCGCAGAACGAGGGTGGCGATTGCCAGAACGACGAGCAAGACAGCGACAATCATCAGCAGTCGCTTGAGGTCAGAGCGAATGATCGCCATCTCCTGCTCGTGGCTGAGTGCGTAGATGCGCCGACGCGGGGCGACGGCTGCCGCGGCCACCGGCTGGCCACCGGCCGCTTCGACTTCAGCCTGGACTGCCCGGCTGCGCTGCACCTCTTCGGCACGCCGTGCCTCGTAGGCCTTCAATTGCGCACGATTGAGCTGTGTTCGCGTTCGAGACTTTGCTGGCTTACTCACGTCGACGAAACCATCCTGTGGATCAAAATGTCGGTTCGCTTCAACGGCTCAGTATAGCATGCAACGGTCATGAGCCCGGGTCGTCAACCGTCGATACGACGACGCTCTCTCCGCGCTGAATCTCCCACGACTGCGAAGCGCTGCCACCGCGTACGGCGATCTCCAGGCCACCGTGGCTCCCGAATAACGCCAGCGTCTTGCCAACCGGTACATCCTTGTAGGAGCGATGAATGCCGCGCACGAAGGCGTCGCCACAACGCACGAAGACGGACGACAGGTCCCACGGAATCTGACGCCGCGTGATCAGCGTTCGGCAGTTTCCGAAGCGATCGATCGATACCACTGGCGCATGCACACTCTCGGGGCTGTCGTGGCTTGCCTTCCAGGGGAGTGATGCCAGCGAGCCAGGGTCGACCGCGCTGCCGAGCTGCCCAAGATCAACTGCGCCAGATGCGAGCTGGCCCGCCACTGGAGCGAGTATGTCGCGACCCGGAAAGACCGCCGGCGCGTCGCGAAAGAATGCCGGTTCGTCGAGGACGACCAGCGCGTTAGCCGGCTCATTGGCGACGAGGAGCGTGAGCACCCCGTTATCCGGGCCTACGAAGTAGTGCCCTCCCACTTCAGCAACCACTGGCCGATGGCTCGTCTCGGTGCCGGCATCCACGACGAGTAAGTGAACCGTCCCATGCGGAAACGTTGACCAGACCATCGCAGTCTGAAACGCAGCTTCGGTCACATCCCGGCTGGGGATGTGGTGAGTCACGTCGATGAGCGTCGCGTTGCGGTGGTTCGAGAGCACGACCCCTTTCAGTGCTGCGACGTAGCCGTCGACGGTACCGAGATCGGTCGTCAGTGTCACGATCCCGTTTGGCTCGACGCTCATGTATGCCCCCTTTACACCCCACAAACGCCCAGTCATGTTATTGACGATCGCGCCAACCTTCGGACTCCTGCAGATCGTAGACCGGATCGAGAAATGTTGCCCACTGCTCCGGGTTCTCTGCGAACGACGTGATGAGGTGTTCCTCAAAAGCAGCTGTCACCGCCCACCAGTCCTTGTCATCCATATCCTCGATCAGCTCATGCGCCAGGCTCACGCGGTCGACCTCGTTGCCGGCATCCTTCGCCTTCTGCTCCGCCTGCTCGAGATCCCAGAGCCAGTAGAGCTCATCGAAGACGGCATTGATGATCTCGGGCCGGTGCTGATATTCGCGCACCATCTCGACATACACCGGCCGCGGAATGCGCTTGATCCACAATCGCCCATCCTCGCGAATGAACTTCGTGTAGTCGCGCTCGGTCACGATGCACTGTTCCCCTTCATAACGGCTCGCAGTTGCGCCAGCTCTTCTGGTGTATTCACGTTGCCGAATGACTCCAGATTCGGATCGAACGCGCGAAGCCAGTCTTCAGGCAAGGAGCGCCAACGCAGCTCGCGAACAGCATCAATGATCTTGCGCCGGCCCGAAAGCAAGCGCCGCTCGAACGTTGGCAAACAGGAGCGACGATAGATGGCATGCGTCGTCTCCCAGGTCAGCGCTCCACCCTGATCGCTGCGGTCTCCGGCAGTTGTCGGAATCAACACCTGCGCGTCGTCGTCAAACTCCGCCATCGCCTTCAGCAGTGGCGGCGAGAGATTCGGCATGTCGCAGGCGACGACCAGCACGCGTTCATCGAGAGCAGCACGCACTGCTGTCGCGATTCCTCCGAGCGCCCCACCGTCCGGATAATCGTCGGCAACGACTCGCAATCCGAGCCCATGATACTCGGGACGGTCACCGACGAGGAAGATATTGTCGCTGACAACCGCAAGCCGGGCCGCCACGCGCTCGACCATGGTTTGCCCGCCGACGCGAATCAACGCTTTGTCGGCGCCCATCCGCCGACTCTGGCCGCCGGTGAGAATCGCGGCGCTCAACGGTTCCTGCACCGATGATCCTTTCTTTCGCGCTTCCGCGATTGTACCGAAGCACCCTGAAGCTGCTCGTGTCGGTTGCTGACAGGTCCACCACCATCTGTTAGACTCTAGGTAAGCGACCAATGACGGTGTTCAGGAAGGTGGTCCTGTCGTGGACTTGCCGGTGACATCCGAGACGGTTAACTGATCAGCACCCGGCCCTGTGCCGCGGTGCTGATTCGTCTCTAGCGCTGGTACGCCCGAACCGCGCGGCCGCCACAGTGGCACCGTCCAGGCTCCTGCAGAGCGTGGGAGTGTTACGGGGAACGGCGAAAGGAGACGGCCAATGAACTCGTCGTTGATCTCCAAGATCGAGAAGTCGCGTCGGTACGCCGAAGAGCCGGAGCGGATAAAGTTCAATTCGTTCTCGGTCGAGTTCCACGGCAACAACGACACCTACACCACCACGATGAACGGCAACGAGTTTTCCTGTACCTGTCACTTCTTCGCGGTCCAGGGTATGGGTACCTGCGCGCACATCATGGCCATGCAACGCATCCTGCATGACATGATGTCGGAAGAGCAGCGTGCCGCTGGAGCACCAGTCTCGCTCTCGAGCGTTTAGGCGAGGACGGGCGCAGACGCCGCGCCGATGTGCCTCTATCGGCGCGGCAGCGATCTTCTTTCAGTTCAGCGATATGTCAACGGAGTTGTGATCGAGACGCTGCGTCAGCGTGACGACGTGTGCCACGCCGTTGCGTTCGATCAGCTCACGACGATCGAAGCCCGACATCATTTCGTTCTCGGAGCGACGGACGATCGGCGGCCGGTCCGGCATGCCATCAGCCGGCACGATGTCAAGCATTGAACCAGCAGCCAGCCGCAGTGCTGCGTAGTACCGAATGCTCGCGTGTGTTATCTGGCGGACGAGATGCTGCACCCTGCCCTGCTACATCTGACAAAAGCGCGCCACGCGCAACACAAAGAGATGTGCCCCGCCAAGCGCGACCGACTCAATCAGATCGTCCGATAGTTCGCTTTCAAGCGACTGCGGAACCGACGCAGGCGGCGCGGACCTCTCGCACGCGATGCGGGTGATAATAGCCGTCGCACCGGCCTGCTGTGCATCCTCAATACCGACCAGCACGGCGGCTGTCCCGCTGCGCAAGAATCCGCCGGTTGTCCCAATGTAGGTTGCCCCATACCCTGCTTTCACCAGTGCGTGAAGCAGAGATGAGGCATCATAGTCCTG
Organism: Thermomicrobiales bacterium; assembly: GCA_039810005.1. Lineage (GTDB taxonomy): Bacteria > Chloroflexota > Chloroflexia > Thermomicrobiales > CFX8 > JAMLIA01. Next base: position 13,137 of record JBDHWD010000012.1, read on the forward strand.
CACGATCGCGACAAGCAGCTTCATAGCTCGGCAATCCTTCAGCACATCTGGCTCGGTGGGGCAAGGATACTCGATTAACATCTCCGGGAGGCATTCGCCATGACCACCAACGGCAGTCACCTTGCACGGCTCACCTGGATGCAGGCAGCGAAACTCTTGCGCCAGCATCCCGTCGGTCTGCTGCCAATAGGCGCGATTGAGGCACACGGGCCGCATTTACCGCTGGATACTGATGTCATCATCGCGGTCGCGACGGCCGAGAATGCCGCCGCAAAGCTCAACGCCGCCGGCACGCCGACGATCATCCTCCCGCCTGTTTGCTACACAGTGTCATTCGTTGGGACATCGTTTCCGGGCACCACGCCGGTTGAGGCCGAGCAGTTCGAGGCGTATCTGACGAGCCTGCTCACGCAGGCGGCGCGGCAGGGCTATCAAGCAATCATCTGCTGCAACGCTCACCTCGAGCCGGAACACGTCGCGCGCATTCAGCGTGCCTGCCGGACGGTGGAAGAATCAACCGGGCTGCCGGTACGCGCGCCAGATCAGCGCCAGGAACATCACGCCGCGCACCTGAGCGAGGAATTTCGTCGCGGCGCACGGCATGCAGGCAGCTACGAGACATCGATCCTGCTTGCTGCCAAACCGGATGCGGTCGATCGCAACACCGCTGCGACGCTGCCACCCGTCTGGATCGACCTGCCTGCCCGCCTTCGCGAGGGTGCCCGGACGTTCGCCGATGCCGGCGCAGAGTTGGGGTACTTTGGCGAGCCGGCACGCGCGACTGCCGAAGAGGGGCACGCGATGCTCGATGCTTTAGGGACAATGATCGCTAGCGCGGTGCCCGGCTACAGCCAGCCAACCGACAAAAGCAGCTAGCCCTTCCGGCGCAGATGGTCGCGCCAGTCGTTCAGGATGTCCTGCAAGGTGGACTCAATCGCCCGCTCTGGTTGCCATCCGGTGCGCTCTCGAAACTGCGTGGCGTCACCAATGAGTACCGGCACGTCCGACGGCCGCAACCGTGACGGATCCTGCTTCACCTCGACCGGCACGTCCGCCATATCGATGAGCTTGTCCAGCAGATCGCCAATCCGCCAACCGACGCCGCTCGCCAGGTTATAAACCTCGCCAGCACCCGGCTCGATCGAATCGATCACCAGACGATAGGCGCGCACAACATCGCGAACATCAAGGAAGTCGCGAATCGCGTCGAGGTTACCGGTCAGGATCGTTGGCTCGATCAGCCCGAGCTCCGCTTCAGCGATCTGCCGAGCGAAGGTTGAGAGAACGAACCGGTCGCTCTGGCCGGGGCCGACGTGGCTGAACGGCCGCATCCTGACGATCGACATGCCGTATGAAAGCGCATATTGCAACGCGAGCATGTCCTGCGCGATCTTCGATACAGCGTAGGGATTGCCGGGACGAAATGGCTGCGATTCTGTGACCGGCACCTCGTCGGGAGCGACGAAGCCGTACTCCTCCGCCGAGCCGACCGCAACGATCTTTGTATCCATTTGCGCGCCACGAACTGTCTCAAGGACATGCAGCGTTCCGACGAGATTGTTCGTCAGCGTCTCAGCCGGCGCGGCCACCGATTGCGGTACGTAACTCTGGCTGGCGAGATGGAAGATCACATCCGGCGCAACGTGCTCGACCGTCCGCCGCACCAGATCGGCGTCGCGGAGATCGCAGGCAAGCACCCGAGTGCGCGCGCCCAACGAGGTCGCACGACGACCGACGCCGATGACAGACCAGTCGGTGGCGCTTTCGAGCTCCGCCACGAGATGACGGCCAACGAAGCCGCTCGCGCCGGTGATGAGCGCGGTCGTCATCGTGCCCTACTCACGCTTCAGGCGACTCCGGCGGTCGTCTGTGGCCCGGCTGCCTCGCGCAGTGCGTCGGCGAGGTCTGTACGCTCCCACGGCAGATCGAGGTCGGGACGGCCAAAGTGGCCGTACGCCGCCACCTGCCGATAGATTGGACGCATCAGGTCCAGATCCTGGATGATCGCCAGCGGTCGCAGGTCGAACATGTCCTCGACAACCGCCACCAGCCGTTCGTCGGATACGGTGCTGGTGCCGAACGTCTCGACGTGCAGCGACAGCGGATGGGCGACGCCGATCGCGTACGAAATCTGCAGCTCGCAGCGCCGCGCCAGGCCAGCAGCGACGATGTTCTTGGCGACGTATCGCGCGGCGTATGCGCCGGAACGATCGACCTTTGTCGGATCCTTACCCGAGAACGCACCGCCGCCGTGGCGAGCCATGCCGCCATAGGTGTCAACGATGATCTTTCGGCCAGTGAGACCAGCATCACCCATCGGTCCGCCGATGACGAACCGCCCACTCGGGTTAACCAGGATCTTCGTCTCCGAGTCGATCAGTGAGGCCGGAATGCTGGCCTGAATGACCTCTTCGATGACGCCGGAGCGGATGTCCTCGTTAGAGACGAACTCGTCATGCTGCGTCGAGATGAGTACCGTCGAGACGCGCTTCGGCTCGCCCTGCTCGTACTCGACGGTTACCTGGCTCTTGCCATCCGGCCGCAGGAACGAAAGCGCGCCGGACCGGCGGGCGAGAGTCAGGCGGTGCGACAGATCGTGCGCCAGCGAGATCGGCAGCGGCATCAACTCCGGTGTCTCGTCGCAAGCAAACCCGATCATCATGCCCTGGTCGCCAGCACCGATGCGGTCGCGTGGATCGCGCAGCTCGCTATCGCGGACTTCAAGAGCCTCATCGACGCCGCCGGCGATATCCGGCGACTGCTCCTTGATCGAGGTGATGACTCCGCAGGTGTTGGCGTCAAAGCCATAGGAGTCGCTGGTATAGCCGATGTCACGCACGACTTCACGAGCGATCTTGGGAATATCGACGTAGGTGCTGGTGGTGATCTCACCGAAGACGACAACCAGCCCGGTCGTGGCTGCCGTTTCACAGGCGACCCGCGCGTCGGCATCGTCGGTCAGAATTGCGTCGAGTACGGCATCCGAGATCTGGTCGCAGAGCTTATCCGGGTGCCCCTCGGTCACCGATTCGGACGTGAAAAATGCTTGCGATGCCCGCATAAACGAAGTCGGCATTGCGGTGGGTCTCCTCCAGCTAGTCGATAGTCGCTCTCACCTGCGTGCGTAGCCCCGGCTGGAGCTATGTTCCGTGCTCCCACGACGACATGTAGGATTCCTGCTCGTCAGTCAGCACATCAATCTCGATGTTCATCGCGCTCAGCTTGAGCCGTGCGATCTGCTGATCGATCTCCTGCGGCACGACGTAGACCCGCTTCTCAAGCGCGCTGCCGTGCGAGACGAGATAGGAGCAAGCGAGTGCCTGATTGGCAAACGACATGTCCATCACGCTCGCGGGGTGGCCCTCGGCGGCGGCGAGATTGATCAACCGGCCCTCACCAAGAACGATCACGCGCTTGTCAGCCGCGACCTGGAACTCCTCGACGAACGGACGAAGAATCCGGCGACCCTCGCCGGCCATGTCTTCCAGCGCCGCCATGTTGATCTCGGAATTGAAGTGACCAGCGTTGCTGATGATTGCGCCATCGCGCATGTTCTCGAAGTCGTCGCGGTCGATGACGTTGATGTTGCCGGTCGCGGTGATGAAGATGTCGCCGATCGTGGCCGCCCGCTGCATCGTCGTGACAGCGAAGCCGTCCATCGCTGCCTCGAGCGCGCGGGTCGGGTTGATCTCGGTCACGATCACGCGCGCACCCATGCCCTTGGCGCGCATGGCGATGCCCTTGCCGCACCAGCCGTAGCCGGCGACGACCAGGACCTTACCGGCGAGCAGGATGTTTGTGGCACGCAGAATACCGTCGAGCGTCGACTGGCCGGTGCCGTAGCGGTTGTCAAAGAAGTGCTTCGTATCAGCGTCGTTGACCGCGATGACCGGGAACTCCAGCACGCCGTCGTTCTCCATCGCCCGCATCCGGACAACGCCAGTCGTCGTTTCCTCGGTCGCGCCGATCATGCCTTCCAGGACCTCGCGGCGCGTGCGATGGACGGTGCTCACGACATCTGCGCCATCGTCGATGATGATGTTCGGGCGGTGGTCGATCGCCGAGTTCATGTGGCGATAGTACGTCTCGGCATCCTCGCCCTTGATGGCGAAGACGGGAATGCCGTCGTCGACCAGCGCGGCTGCCACGTCGTTCTGCGTCGAAAGCGGGTTGCTGGCGCACATGACTGCGTCGGCACCGCCGGCCTTCAACGTGAGTGCCAGATTGGCGCTCTCGGTGGTGACGTGGACGCAGGCGACGATGCGGACTCCGGCCAGCGGCTTCTCGCGCTCGAATCGCTCGCGAATCAGCGCCAGCACCGGCATCTCGCGCGCGGCCCAGGCAATTCGTCGATGACCGTCATCGGCGAGTCCGCGATCAAAGATGTCGTACTTCATCTGTGACGTGTCGGTCATTCCCTGCTCTTCCCATCCTCAACCGGCTGCGGCCGGATTATCAGGCAGCGCGCGAACTGCGTCGGTGTACTCGGGAAACGACTCACTAAATCGTCGGGCAAACTCGGCAGCGGTGTATTCGTGGCTCTGCGTGCCTTTGACTTCGACGACGAACGTCGCGGCCTGCGAGCCCATGCGCCCAGCTTCTTCCCAGGATAGTCCAGCCAGCATGCCATGGATCAGGCCGGCGCGATAGCCGTCACCTGCACCGGTCGGATCAACGACCGACGTTGCCCGGGCAGCCGGAATGCGAAACTCGGACTGGCCGTGATTGTCGTAGATCGTGGAGCCCAGATCGCCGTACGTCACGACAACGGTTTCACAGGCGCGAATGAGCTCGTCACGACTCTTGCCGGTCTTGTCGCCGATCATCGCGAACTCGTAGTCGTTGCCAATCAGCATCCGCGCGGACTTGACGCCCTCGCTCAATGCTGAGCCGGACAGCGCGATGATCTGCTGGCCCGGATCGAAGACATACGGCACACCCGCATCGGCGAACTCCCGCACGTGTCGGATCATCGCCTCCGGATCGGTTGGCGAAATCACCCCAAGCTGCACATCCTCGCGATGCTCGTTGACAGAGACATCGCGGGCTCTAGCCATCGCGCCCGGATAGAAGCCCGTGATCTGGTTATCGGCGCGATCGGTTGTAATGAATGCACTCGCGGTGCGCTCGTGATCGATGATATGGATGCCGGACGTATCGACGCCAACGCGCTCCAAAGCGGAGCGATATTCATCGAAATCGACGCCTGCCGTCGCCACCACGCGGCAGGGTGTCCCGAGAAGTGCCAAGCTGTAGGCAATGTTCCCGGCAACACCACCACGCAGGCGATCCAGCGAATCGACGAGGAACGACACATTCAGGACGTGGATCTTGTCGGGGATAATATGGTCTTCAAAATGACCGGGAAAGACCATGATGTGATCGTATGCGAGGGAACCTGAGAGCAGGACGGTCACAGGGCGTGTCTCCGGTGTTCAATGCACGATAACACCACCCGTCGTCGGGTAGCGTAACCACCGGACTATAGCACACGTACCGTCCGCTCCCCGGTTAATGCCGCCAGGCTGCGGCGCACATCCTCGATTTCGACGCCGGTTTCGATCTCCACGCCACCGTCTTGGACCGGCAGCACCCAGTGAATCGCGCCGTCGACGTTCTTCTTGTCGTGGGGCAGATTCCTCAGGACAGTTTCCATGTCGGTTTCCAGCGCCGTCGGCAGACCGGCACGAGTAAGCAGATCCCGCACGCGGTCAGCATCCGACTCAGGAACGCGGCCCATCGCGACAGCGACGCCGAAGATGGTCAGCAGACCGAGCCCGATCGCTTCGCCGTGGCGATAGCGATAGCCGTCCGCCTCGATCGCGTGCCCTGCTGTGTGGCCAAAGTTGAGGATCATCCGCAGGCCGGCTTCGCGCTCGTCGGATTCAACAACCGACGCCTTGATCGCGACGTTGAGCGTCAGGATCTCCTCGATTTGATCGACAGGAAGCGGGTCGAGATGCATTGCCAGCAACGCTTCCAGCAACGATGTGCCACCGAGCGGCGTGCTGGGCTGAATCAGTGCGTGCTTGATGACTTCGGCCATGCCGGAGCGGTATTCTGCCTGCGGCAGCGTGTCGAGGAATGCCGGGTCGATCAGCACAATACCCGGCTGATAGAACGCGCCAGCCAGGTTCTTGCCGGCGGGCAAGTTAACACCAGTCTTTCCGCCGACGCTGGAATCGACCATCGCCAGGAGCGATGTCGGCACCTGCACCAAGGCCAGACCACGGAGACAGATGCTCGCCACAAACCCGGCGAGATCGCCAACGACGCCACCACCGAGCGCGACGACGACATCGCCGCGCGTGGCGCCTCGATCGGTCATCTCGCGGCATAGTCGCTCGACATCGGCAAGGCTCTTGGACGTTTCGCCAGGCTGCACAACCAGCGTGTCTGCGCGCAGGCCGTCACGTTCCAGCGATTCGCAGACCTCGTCCGCCCAGGCGGCAGCAACATGTTCGTCGGAAACGAGCCAGACGCGCCGAGAGCGCGGCCAGCGCTGCCGGATCGTCGTGCCAAGCCGAGCTCGCGCGCCACGGCCAATGTAGATATCCGATCGTCCGGAGGGTGTCAGCAACGACAGCCGCGGGCTGATCTCCTCGGTAGCGTGCTTGAGGACTGCATGCTCGACAGCATCAATGGCTGCCGAATGATCCAGTGCTGAGGTGTCGACGGTGATATCGGCCTGAGCGTAGAGCGCTGCACGCTGGGCGATGAGAGCGCGAATGCGCTCCTCGGCGTTGCCGGCCAGCAGTGGGCGTTCGGCGCGCTCGCCATCCGCGCCGGTCTGCTCAGATACCCGCGCTACTAACGTTGCAGGATCAGCGGCGAGCCCGACCACAACACTGTCGGCTCGCCAGGCAGCCCAGTTCTCTGCGTAGAGCACGGCTCCGCCGCCGGTGGCAATGACGGCAGGTCCGCGCTGACACGCCTGCTTGACAACGTCGCGCTCGATAGCCCGAAACGCAGGTTCACCAAAGCGCGCGAAAAACTCGGTAATCGACATCCCGATCCGGTCTGAAAGCTCATCATCGGTATCAATCACCGGCTTGGCCCACCGCTCGCCGAGCGCGCGGGCAATTGACGACTTCCCGGCGCCGCTGGGGCCGATGAGAACTATCCGCTCGGGAATGTCAGGCATAAGCTTTTTCCTGCTTCACAATTCGTCACAACGGTGTCACCATTCGAGCCGGAGTATACTTATCTATCTAACCTGTCTGGACAGGTCATATGCCGGTCATCAGGCATCGGGCCGGATATTGTATGGTGCCCTACCGGTGCGTGTCACCACGCGCTCGACCAGACTATCCAGCACTCGGGGATCTTCCGTGTCGATCAGGACCCGCTGTGCCCGGAGGAGGACGCACTCATTATGGCTCGAATACTGGTAGCAGATGACGACGCCGGTATCCGATCGCTACTTCGGGAGCTGTTCGAAGACGAAGGCTTCGACGTCGAAGAAGAGACGAACGGCGCGACGATTATTGAAAGGCTCGCTGGTAACAACCCGCCCGATCTGGTCGTCATGGACGTCCGCATGCCGGATGTCAGCGGGCTGGATGTCCTGCGCAAGCTGAGTGACACGCGGGACGGCCCGTTTCCAATAATCGTCATGACAGCCTACGGCTCAGCCTCCACGGCAATCGATGCCATTCAATTCGGCGCATACGATTATGTCACCAAGCCGTTCGACCTCGATGACGTGCTCTTGCGCGTGCAGCGCTTTTTCGAGCGTCAGGCGCTCGCGAACGAGGTCCAGAAGCTGCGCGCACTCGCCGAGCGCGACCCGAACGAGTACATCATCGGCAACAGCCCGACGATGCAGGAGGTCTTCAAGACCATCGGTCGCGTAGCCCGCACCGATTCGACCGTGCTAATCACCGGCGAAACGGGCTCCGGCAAGGAGTTGGTGGCGACGACGATTCACCGCAATTCAGGCTATGCTCACGGGCCGTTGGTGAAGGTCAACTGTGCTGCGCTCCCGGAGACACTGCTCGAAAGCGAACTCTTCGGCCACGAGAAGGGCGCGTTCACCGGCGCGATTGCGCAGAAGAAGGGCCACTTCGAGCGCGCCAACCGCGGCACGATCTTCCTCGATGAAATCGGCGAGATGACCCTTTCGACGCAGAAGAAGCTGCTGCGCGTCCTGCAGGAGCGTGAATTCGAGCGCGTCGGTGGGACAGTGCCGGTCAAAGTCGATGTGCGCGTTATCACCGCGACGAACAAGAACCTGCCTCAGGAAGTACGCGATGGCGCGTTTCGCGAAGATCTTTACTTCCGTTTGAACGTCATAGAGATCTATTTGCCGCCCCTGCGCGACCGGCGCGACGATATCCCGCTGCTGGTTGAGCATTTCCTCCACAAGCACCGACTCAACTCTTCGGCCAGCCCGACGCAGATCTCGGCCGGGGCCATGAGGATGCTGATCGATCACGAGTGGCCGGGCAACGTCCGTGAGCTGGAGAACACGATTGAGCGCGCGATCGTGATGGCGCAGGGCGGCATCATCACCGAAGACCTGATCACGTTCTCGTCAACCGATCAGGGCCACTTCATCGACATCGCCAGCACGGTGCGCAATCGTACACCGATGCGTGAGGTGCTGCAGGATGTCGAGCGGCAGATGATTCGCGAGGCGTTGCGCCAGGCGAGCGGCGACCGCGTAGCCGCCGCCAGCGTGCTGGATCTGTCGATCGACGAGCTGACCGCGATGCTGAACAACTACGGCATTTCGCTGGAGGCTTCGGTCGTGTAGCCGACGTCGATCACATCGCCATTCGACCTTCCCAGTCCGTCGCGCAGCTTCGGCAGAGCGCGGATGAGTGACGGTGTCCGCCGAATCTCGCGCATCGCCCAATAGCGGAACGTGTCGAGGCGATCGCGCGACGGTCGCCGCCCTTCGTCGTAATAGACCTGCGCCGCCATGCCAGCGACGAACGTGCCAGTGAATGCGATCAGGACCTTTGGCACGGCCCCCGCCGCAAACGGCAGAATCGCCGCCAGGTCGCGCGCGACTGTGCGCCAGAAGAGGCCAGCGCCGACGACCGGCACCATCTCGCGATAGATCGCCATCCGGTTACCAGTGTCGCGACCATAGATCGCTGCCAGCTTATAGATCATCATCAGCTGATTTTTGGTCAGGACGATCGTGTCGGCGCCGGCAGCCAGCAGCCCGCCAACGACTGGCACGAGCGACGGCACGTTTGACACGACAGCGAATTGCGCATTGACGCGCGATGTCGTGTTGACCACGTAGCTCGCCGCCTCACGTCGCAGCTTCGGAAATGTGCGGCCCAGCGCCAGCTCAAGATCCGGCTCGCGGGCGAAGAGCGACTGCCAGATACGCTCGATCGGCTCGGAGCGGCTAAAGACAACAACACGAGCGTCCGAGGTGGATCGCGCTCTCCAGGCCTTCTCTTCAACGAGGATGATCTCGGCGAGATCCGGCAGTGGATCGTTCTCACCGACGACAACGACGCGCTCGCGTGCTTCCGGGCCGAAGATGTCGAGTGCTGCCAGCTGTGCATCTTCAGCGGTCGTTGATACTACAGCCAGGCGCGGCCTGCGCAAGGCAGCCTGCTCGAGGTCGTCAAACGACATCTCGCGTACGATCTGAAATATCTGTCGGGCCGAGCCTACGGGCCCCTGAAATGGTGTCGCTCTGGATGGCACGTGTCGCAGCGTCCTTACTTCTTCTGCACAGCACGCCACGGCGTCGCACCGTGCAACCGATACGACGATATAACGCACGAGACGGGCCATCCGTCCCGCTGTTATGTTCTGGCGCTGTTGCGTTGGACGATTGCGCGCGCTTCGCCAGCGATCCATTCGCGCAAATGATCCGGTGCAACCACCTCGACCATCTGGCCGTAGCGCAGCACCCAGCGCTGGAATTCCGGCGTGACCTGGATCGAAGCGCGGTAGACAACCGAACCGTCTTCTTCTCGCTCTGTCCGTTCGCCTTCGAACCACTCGCCCTCAGCGACCCAATCCGCGGCTGGCGGATAGACGCGCAAGACGACGTCGTCGACCGGTAAGTCGAGGCCACGCATGAGGCCCCAACCGGACGCCAGGAACCGTTCTGTATCGAAATCGTTCGGCGCAGTGAACCGCTGCGGCAGGATCTCAATGCTGCGAATGCGATCGACCTTGAAGACGCGGACCGCCTGCCGCAGATGACAATAGCCAATGAGATGCCACGTTCGCTCGTACGGGATGATGCCGTATGGATCAACGTCTCGCTCGGTCATGTCGCCGCCTCGCGACGCCACCTGATACACGAGATGCAGCCGCTGGCTCTTCGAGATTGCTGACAACACCTGCGTGAGTATGGTCGTTCGTCGACCATCGGTCTGCGACGGCGGGTTTTCCTGAAGGTGCTCGACGATGCGTCGCAGATCCTCTGGAAACACGGAGGTGAGGCGCTTGACCGCCGCGCTGAGCTCCACCTGCTGCACTCCCCCGTAGCTGGATCCCGCCTGGACAGCGAGCAGCAGCGCGAGCGCCTCGGAGACTGAGTAGCTCACAGACGGCAGCCGTGGGACCTTCTTGCTGAAGTAGTAGCCCGAGCCGGACTCAACGCACAGCTCCCAGCCCAGGCCATTGCGAATAACTTGCAGATCGCTCGTAATCGACCGAGGAGATACTTCGAACTCTTCGGCAAGTCGTTGCCGTGTCCACTGCCTCGGTGCCTGTTGGATATAGGAAATGATTTCGAGCAGGCGGGCAATGCGCCGCGTCTCCTGCAAGCGAGCCATTGTCACCTACCCTGCGGTCGGTCCAAGTCCTGTCAACAGTCCGCGGAGCATCGTTCGCGCGGCCTGCAGCTCACCAAACGTGACGTCGCCTGTTCGCGAACCCAACTGCGCAAACGACGGCATGACATTCAATCGTCGGCGATCGACGACCGTTCGCACTGCGGCGTCCTGCTGCCACCAGTGCGGCACCGCGTGAACGACGCGCCCTCGACCGATCTGCGCGTGAACAATGACTGGTTCATTCGTGATCGCGTTGATGGCGAGCACGTCGATCTGCTCTGCCGCCGTCTCGTGTGTCGCAACGGGGATGTGTCCTGCCGAAAGCTGGACGCCGGGCAGCATGTACGGATCGAACGAGGTTGACCCGCCAACGCTCAGCGGATCCCCTTCGAGCCAGCGCACGCGGGCCACGTGGGCAGGACGAGGGTTGGTCGGCTGCAACACGTCACGGATCGGCTCGGCCAGCGCGGACTTGTCACTGGTCACCAGCGTCACGCCATCGGCCAGCAGGTCCGTGATTGTGTCCCCCGGCAAACTGCCTGAATCCTGGCATCCGACAAAGACGATCTCCGGCCGATCAGAAATCGAACGGATGGAGTCGACGAGCCGATGTGGAAGCCCCATGATGTGCATCAGCCGGTGCGACTTCACGAGCTTGCTGTCGACCAGCACGATCGCGCTATCCGGCAGCGAGCGCAAGTGGGCGAGTGTCTTCTGAAAGCGATCGGCGTAGAGCGAGAAAGCGAGCTGGTAGGCGGCAACACTGCGTTCCATCGCCTCGGACGGCACGCCGTCCAACGCTATCGCTATCTGCTCGGCGCGTTTCAACGCAGCCTGGGCTACGGAATCTGACCAATCAGAACCCGGTGCGACCATGGTGGCGACCTTTCGTTGGCAACTCCTGAGCGACAGTATAAGTCCAGCGTACGGATGTCCCGGGAACACTGTGGTTCCCGACGGACATCAATCACGCTGGATCTACTTCGGGGTGTTGCCTATCCGTGCCACTTCGGCCGCTCGCCGATCTGAATGTTCAGAACATGCAGCAGGGTTCGCACCAGCAGCAACGCGGGTAACAGGCTGGCGAGGACTCCAAACAGTAGCCAACGTTCTCCGGGACCCATGCACCCTCCTACCTGACGAAACAATGCGTTGCACTGGTATGCTTCGGAAACGCTCGACAAGGTGGTGATTCGCGACCCCCCAGTCGGTATCGCCACGCAGTCGAACGGTTTGTTAAGGAATGATACCGCCTCTCCCAAAGACGTGGCGTGAGTCAGGTCACACTCAGCGTGGTAAGCGCTGGAAGGATCACCGGATAGATGCTCCAAACTGCAATGTGGCTCATCCCGATCGCGCCATTCATCATCGGTATCGCAACTACCTGGAGCTTGCGTCAGGCCTTTGAAGAGATGGTCTGGTTCAACGCTGCCTATGCATTGACACTTGGCGCAGTGTATCTGGCCGAAGTCTTTGGCTATGGATTCGTTTCCACCTCGCCGACTGGCGCGGGCGGCGCGATGGGACTCGGGGCCGGGTTCATCGCGCAGGGCATTTGCCGCTATCGCTGGAAGAAGCGCAAGTACGAAGAAGCGGTCGCCAGAGCCGCCGAGCAGCGCCGAATCGCGCGTGAGCGCAAGGCGAAGGGGTTGAGCCCGACGCCGCCGAGCGGAGCGGACTCTCTGATCACGAGTGCCTTCCGCCTGGCCGGCACACTCGAAGGTAAGCGCCGAGCGCAGGCGAAGCGCCGCGCCGCCGGACAACGATCAAGCGCCGGCGAATCCTAGGTCACATGGTCGGGTCGGTCCTGCAGCATGCCGGCCGTCATCGGTAGCGCCTCGCCGTTCTCAAAAGACAGGCAGCACGCCGCCTCGTCGAACCACGACGGTGGTGCCATGTGCCCCCAGAACGTCGCCCGGCGCGGATCGTTGAGCGTCCAGCGGATCGGCTCCCAGTCCGGGTCCGCCAGCAGATAGTCGCTGGCGTAGAGCTCGATCCGATTTCCGTCCGGATCACGCAGATACAGGAAGAACGCGTTCGACAGGCCGTGGCGACCGGGGCCGCGCTCGATCGCGTGCGCCCAGCCCGACGCAGCCAGCACATCGCACGCGCGCAGCACCGACATCGGATCGGTAACCCAGAAGCCGAAGTGATGGACGCGCGGACCGGTGCCGTTCATCAGTGCCAGATCGTGGACATTCTGCTTGCGCTGCAGCCACGCCGCCCACAGACGTCCATCGTCAGAGACGGTGTACTCCGAGCAGCCAAACCCCAGCTCAGCTGAATACCACGCATACGCCTCCGCGACGTTCGGCAGCTGGCAGTTGAAGTGGTCGAAGCGCATCACCTGTGCGCCACGATAGAGGTCGAAGCGCTGCAGCAGGCGCTCCTCCTGCCGCATCCGCGCGACGAACTCGAGAGGCAGGCCAAAGGGATCGTGGAAACGCAGCGCCCGCCCGTGACCGGGCTCCTGATCGGCCGGGACGTCGATCGTGCGCAGTCCCGCCGCCGAAGCGAAATGCTCCAGCCGATCGAGGTCGTCGTCCGAGGCGACCTTGAACGCCAGGTGGCTGGCTCCCGGCGCCGCGCCTTTGCGCAGGACGAGCGAGTGGTGGTCGCGTTCCTCAAACCCGCGCAGATATAGGGCATCGGTCGTTCGCTCGGTCACGACGAAGCCGAGCGCATCGACATAGAACGCGTAGGCGCGATCGAGGTCTGTAACCTGATACTCGCCATGCGTGGCCCGGATAATGTTCGCGCCCGATCTTGGCGTCGGCCTGCCGCGCTGAATCTGCACGCCTGTTGATGGCGAGCTCACCATGGTGGTTCCTGCCTTTCCGGATGATCGCTCAGATCCCCGGCACTCCACTCTTCGTGATAGATGCGCATGTCAGCGTTCGACCAACGGTCAGTGGCTTCGGCCGGCGTGGATGGCTCGACCAGGTCGCAATACCGCGAGCGGAAGAACGCCAACGGCCCCTGCAGGTCGGTCGACGGCTCATGCAGCGCGATCACCTCGCCGACAACGATCCAGTGATCACCACCCTCGTGGATCGCCACCACCCGGCACGACATCGCCGCCAGCGATCCGGGCAGAAGCGGCGCGATCGGCCCTTGCTGGAGCGTCACGGTCCGGGCTGCCTGATCCTTGTTCGCTCCCGCAAACTGGCGTGAGATTTCGAGCTGCCGGTCGCTGAGGATACTGATCGCGAAGCCCTCGACCTCATGAATCAGCCGCGCCATTCGTGCCGTCTTGACGACGCAGAACAGCACGAGCGGTGGCTCAAGTGAGACAGACGTGAACGAGTTCGCTGTCATGCCGTGGATATGGTCGTCGTGCTGAACCGTGATTACAGTCACACCGGTCGCGAACTGTCCAACTGCGCGACGGAATGTGCCTGGATCGACGGTTCCTGCGGAGTTCATCCGGTGGTTCCTTCTTCTTTCGCCGATGCCTGCTGGCCTTCGGCGATGAACTCTCGAATCATATTCATATACGGTGTCCGATCGTAGGAATTGAACAGCGCGCCGGCCATGCGGACCGGATCACCGAAGAAGAAGCGCTCGTACAGCACCTGCCGCGAGCCGAACGACGACGCCGCTGTATCCCAGGCCAGACGGAAGAGCGCGACGCGATCACGAGCGTTCGATCTCGCCGCCGTCAGGAAGCGATCGATCGCCGGTCCCATCTCGCCGTTGATGTCCGCCTCGGTCGGAGTCGCCATCAGGCCGCTGGCCGAGAGCTGCTGGATAATTTCAGCGAACCGCGGATAGAGCCGCGGATAGAGATTGCGCGCTGCATCGAGCGGGTCACGCGCCGGTGTCATGATGCCCCAGCGATCCAGCTGCGCGTCGTTCTCAGCAGTCGCCTTGAGCGCGCGCATACACTCAAGACCGATGATGATCTCGGCCACCTTCTCGTGAACGTGCTGGAACGGCTCAATCGCAATCGTGTCGATGATCGTGCTGGCCAGGCCGAGCATGAACTCTGTCTTGGCGATGTTCTTGGCGATGACCTGATGGGCCATATGGATGACGGCGTTCGTTGCGCCGAACGCGCCGTTCGCCAGCTCAGGGTCGCCGTACAGGAACACGCGCTCCCAGGGCACGAACACATCATCGAAGATAACAACCGAGTCCATCTCCTCGAAACGTGAGCCCAGCGGATGGTCGTGCTTCGAGCGCCCGAGATCGTATGTTTCGCGACAGAGGAACTTCAGCCCCGGCGCGCCGCACGGAATGACAAACCCGAAGGCATAGGGAGCGTCGGCCGGATCGGCCTTCACGACTGTCGACGGAAAGACTTCGATCTCGTCGGCAATCGGTCCTAGCGTCGCCAGCATGCGTGCGCCGCGAATAACGATGCCGCCATCCTTCTCCTCAACAACCCGAGCCGACAGGTACGGATCCGCCTGTTGCGAAGGGCCGACCGATCGATTCGCCTGCGGATTGATGAGCGTATGCGTCAGGCAGAGGTCTTCTTCGCGAGCCTTGCGATAGTACGCCTCGACGTTCTTGCCGAAGTCCGGATTGTCCTTCGCAAAATACTCGTGCGCCCCGGCAAAGGCCATCAGCGACGAGCTGAGGTAGTCTGGCGTTCGCCCGAGCATCCCGTGCGAGTAGTCTGCCCACGTCTTGAACGCCTTGCCACGGCGCTGCAGATCGGCTCGCGTGCGCGGCTGCAGGAATGCAGTACCCACCCGCTCGCCGGTATCGGGCGATTCATAGGTGAGGTCGTCGCGATACTGCGGGTCGTGCTGCATGTCGTAGAGGTGCGCGATGCTCTGTATCACGTTCCGGAACGCGCGATGCTCGGTTACATCGCTCACGCGTTCGCCCTCGATGTAGACCTCGCGAGGCTGTTGCTTCAGGCCGTCAATGTATTGCTTGCCGGTTCGTGCGCCCATACGGCTCGCCCCTTTCCCATCGCGTCGATCGTCAGGATTCGGCTACGACTGGATTCTCCAGTGCCCCCAGGCCGTCAACTTCCAGCCGCATGACATCGCCAGGGTAGATATGGCTAATCCCCTTGGGCGTGCCGGTCAGGATGACGTCGTTTGGCTCAAGCGACATGAAGTCGCTGATGTACTCAATCAGCGTCGGAATGTCGCGGACAAAGAGCGAGGTCGTGCCGGTCTGGCGCAACTCGCCATTGACGAAGGCACGCAGCTCCAGATTATTCGGGTCGTCGATTTCATCTATAACGAGGTACGGGCCGAGCGGGCCGAACGTGTCAAAGCCCTTCGCCTTCACCGGCGGGCGGTAGAAGTTATGGACGAAGTCGCGAACGGTGACGTCATTGGCAATGGTGTAGCCGAGGACATGATCCATCGCCTCACTCTGCCGGATCTTGCGCCCGCCACGTCCGATGACGACGGCCAGCTCAACCTCATAGTGCATGTATTCGACATTCGGCGGCGCTATGACCGGCGCGCGGTTGCCAATCAGCGAAGTCAGCGGCTTGAAGAACAGCGCCGGCTCTTCGGGAGATGCCAGACCGAGCTCTTCTGCGTGATCGGCGTAGTTGAGCGCCAGACCGACAACCTTGCCCGGCTTGACCGGAGGGAGCCAGACGACGTCGTCCGGGCTGTACAGGCGACCTGCGTTGCCGCGCAACACCGTGTCCTGCTCAATCGATTCACCGTCGTGAATCTCGCCATCGGCAGCAAACCGAACTCGTCGCATGTCGCCCCCCTGCTTGCGATTGCAGTCGGCGCCTAGGACCGGCGTCGATCTGCTTTTCGATTAAGATGCAGCTATCGGTTGCCACAACCTGCGGTGGTTCGACCGATACTAGCGCTACGCATCAGCGATCCGGAGGTCATCTCTGTTCCAGTCCCTTTGGCGACATTGTAGACGACGTGCCGCAGGCAACAACGCCTGGTTCGTATCGTGAGTCGTCATCTGGTCGTTGTGACGCCGTGGCTGCCAACGCCGCCGGAGTTTGGCGGCGCGCTGCGCTCATTCCACCTGATCCGCCAGCTATCGCGCTCCCACGAGGTGACGATCCTCTGTCCAGTGACTGCGGCTGACGACACCGATCTGGACATCCTCCGCGCGCTTGGCAACGTCACCTGCGTCCCACATCCCTGGACGCCGCGGCATCCGGCCAACCGCACCAAACGGACATTGCAGGCGCGGTCGATCGCGTCGCGCAAGTCGTTCGTTGAGCTGTCCACCTGGTCGGACGCATTGCAGGGCGTACTCGAGCGCCTCTTTCTCACGCGCCGGGTTGATTGCGTCCTCTACGAATCCACCCGTACAGCGCTCTTTCGGCCTCCGCGACCATGCCCGACAGTCATCGACGCACACGATGTCGAGGCAGAGCTGCTGATACGTGTCGCGCGCAACACCAGCAGCGATGTCGCGCGCGCGCTGAAGCTGGGCGAGGCACGCAAAGTGGCCCAGCTGGAGCGCCGCCTCTGGCGCTCGGCCGAAGTCGTCGTTGCCACCTCGGAGCGCGATGCGGCAGCGATCGCCAGCGCGTCCGGAGCGACGACGCGCGTTGTACCGAACGGCACGGACGTCGATGCATTCATGCGACCGGAGGGCCGGGCGGTACGACAAGACATCGTCTTCACCGGCGTGATGCGCCATCAGCCCAACAGCGACGCAGCACGCTGGTATCTCGACGAGATCTATCCGCTCGTTCGCCAGCGCGTGCCCAACGCGCGGACGGTCTTCGTCGGGGCCGACCCGCCCGAATGGCTGATGGCGCGCGCTAGCAACGATGTCATCGTGACCGGCAGGGTGGATGACATCCGCCCGTGGCTATGGTCGGCGTCGGTGGCGATCGTACCGCTCCGCTCCGGCGGCGGGACACGGCTGAAAATCTTCGAGGCGCTCGCCGCCGGCGTGCCGGTTGTCTCGACGTCGATCGGCGCAGAGGGTATCCCGGGCGTAGAGAATGTGACGATCATTGCCAACGACCCGAAGGCGTTTGCGACGGCGGTCTCGATGGTGATGACGGAACCCGAGCGTGCTGCATCAATGCGTGAGAACGGCATGCAACTCGTGCGCGCATATGACTGGGCAACCATCAGCCAGCGAATGACTGGCGCGATCGACGACGCGATCTCGCTGTTCCAGCAACGCTCGGATGCCGCAGAATCGGCACCACTCGACTGGTCGGGCCGACTTTGGAGAAGGGGATAGATCCATGAGCGAGAACATCAAGTGGCCGCGAAAGCCGTCAGATCCAGTCGTCGGCATGCAGTTGCCGCGACACTACGGCAGCGTGCCGACGCTTTTCGGTGCTCCGCCGGCGCGGTCGGCAGATGATCTGGCGAACGCAGACATCGTCTTCCTCGGCGTGCCGTGGCAGGCACCAGTCCCCGACTCCCGCATCGGCGCGGCCGGCTCAAACTACTTCGGCACGAATTTGACGCCGAGCACCTTCCGCACAAATTCGGTGAAGTACGGCGGCTATCTGCCCGAGCTGGATATCGATGTCTTCGAGCGCTTGCGTCTGGTCGACTACGGCGACGTCGAGATCTCCAACGATCACGCCACAACGTTCGACACGACCGGTAAGCGGGTCACTGAAATCATCAATGCCGGGGCGATCCCCTTTACGCTCGGCGGCAACTCCGGGCCGTCCACCTACGGCGTCCTGAAGGCCGTTGCGGCAGCGGCGCAGGGTCCGGTTGCCGTAATCAACTTCGATGCGCACCACGACAACCTCACCGGCGAGATCGACGAGGATGACCCGCGCTTGCCGCGCTGGGGCTCAACCTGGGCGCGGCGCATTCTCGACCTGCCCAACGTCGATCCTTCTCGCTACACCCACATTGGGTTACGAGGTCCGCGCAATGACCGCGACGTCATCCAGCGCTTCCTCGACAAGGGCGTGCAACGCGACAACATCATCACGTACTGGCAGATCGCTCGCGCTCGCCGCCAGAATTACGAAGAGTGGATCGCCTCGGTCGTCGGTGCGTCGATTGATGGCGCCGACCGCGTCTGGCTCGCGGTCGACCCGGACGTGCTGGACATCGGCGAGTCCGGCGATTTCGGCGACGAGCCACTGGGCCTGTCCGTCGCCGAAGTCTGCTGGGGCGCGTATGAGGTCGGGAAAGCCGCCGGCCGCGACCGCTTCGGGGGCATCGCCTTCATGGCGATGCCGTTCGATGCGATGCGCCTTCACTGGTGCATGTTGTATGTATTTCTCTATGCAATGGCCGGTGTCGTTGCTTCAATCGAGGGGAATGCAGCAATTACCGAGTAATCGCTCGCCGACCACCCGCAGCTTAGCCTGCGAGCGTGAATTCGATGATTCACGAGCGATCAGCCGGGTGACCGATCTTTCGCATCCGGCTCGACGACGCCACGGATTGCAGAAGAACTCACCGGAGTCAAAGACGCGTATATTGAGAAGCAACTGACGACATCCGAGCATAGGAGGCCACAACCTACATGGCGGGACTTCATCGCGCAGGCGACGGCGAAAACGTCCGATCGTCGCGCCTCCCTGGCGGCCACCTCCTGGCAGCCGCGCTCGACCGCCAACTCATGATCTGGAGCGATCGCGGGGGCGCCAGCCGACACATCGGTGATCGCTGGGCGATTCGCTGTGCCGACGTGCTGCGCGAGGCAGAGGGCTCCAACTGGCCCGTCCCGCACGACGCAACTTATCGGCTCGTTTCGGTCATGCGGCTTGACGATGTTCCCGAGGTTTCGAAAGAAGCGAATCGCCACCAGCTCGAGAATCCGGACTTCCTGCTGATCGGCACGGAACCGGGCACAGATAGGCCGATTCTGCAGGCGGCAGATGCCAAGTTCGCGCCGGACCGGATTCGGCCCAGTCAGGTCAGTGCGACGGTTGTCAGCAACCTGCTCGATGTCGGCGGCGCGGCCCGTCAGATCGTTGATGAAACGCTCGCCGCGCATGGCCTCTCGAATCCACGCATCGTTCGCGGTGTCTTTCTCTCGCCGGATTCGGAGATGAGCGAATACCTCCTGCGGCGGGTCACAACCGGACGTCGCGCGACAGTCGATCGATCCGAGGTTGTGACGATCCCACCGCGTCCAGATCGCCTGTTTGTCGGACTGCCCGAGAGTCGGCTGATCGGACCACTCGCCCGCATCGACGAGCTGCCGGTAACACCGCGCACAAACCTGATCTCGGCAATCTACTACTTCCGGCTCAGCTGTGCCTGCTTCTACCTATGGGGCGAAGAGCATCGTCCACTGCTGACAAATGAGCCTGCGGCAGATCCTGAGCCCGGCTTGGTCGCTGCGGCGGTCACGATGCGCGCCGAGCGCGCGACGAATGCATTCGAGCTTGTTGAGCACTGGTCGCTTGACGTAGAACCGCAGGTGCGCGCACGAGCCGCAATTGCCGAGGTTGCGACGCTGCCGATCCGCATTCGTGAGGTCCGCGCCGAAATCGACAAGGCCGGTCTCGGCGGCGATAACAAGGTATTGCGCATCGTCCGCGGCGATCTGGAATCAGCGTTCCGCGCCGCCCTGCACGACGAAGTCGGAACTGTCCTGGCCGACGACCCGCGCTCGCTGTCGCAGATTCTGAATGACGTTGCAACAGCCTCGCGCAGCCTGCGCGCAGATATGCTCGACGTGATGCGCCGGAAGATCGAGACGCTGGGTTCGGATCTCCCGACCGCAGCCGGAGACAGCTAGGGAGTTATCGCGAATACCTTGCCGGAATGTCGCGAATGTCCGATCATGACAGGACTCAGGTACTGCGTGGCGGCGATCGTGCGATGCCCCGCATAATGAGTGATGCGCTCCCAGCGTTCATCACGACCAACGATGAGACTAGGTACAGCGTGAGGAGACGGGACAATGTCGGTTGCTACCAGGACACTGGTCACCGAGATCATGACCAGTGATGTCGTGACGGTGACACCGGATACACCGGTTGAGTCAGCTGCCCGAACTCTGTTCACTCAGCATATTTCCGGCATGCCGGTCGTCGAGAATGACCGCCTGGTCGGGATGGTGACCGAGTTCGACATCATCGCCAAAGAAGGCACAACCGTGGCCGACATCATGACGCGCGACGTCCTGAGTGTCGGCGAGGATACAGACGCCGAGTCGGTCGCACGCATCCTGATCAGCCAGCACGTCCGTCGCGTGCCGGTCGTGCGAGAAGCGAAGGTTGTCGGCATTATTTCGCGCTCGGACCTCGTTCGCCTGTTCGCGGTAACCCGCTGGTCGTGCGAATCCTGCGGTTACTACACGCGTGGGTTTGAGCGTCTGAGCGTCTGCCCGAAGTGCGGTGGCACAACGATCATCCTGGAACGCGAACCGCCGGGCTCATAGTGCAGATGCCACGCTCCATACCTCGATCGCTCCTGTTCGTCCCCGGTCACCGGCAGGAAATGCTTGCGAAAGCAGCCGATCGTGGCGCGGACGCCGTTGTCCTCGACCTGGAGGACAGCGTGCCGGTCGCCATGAAGGACGAAGCACGTCAGCACGTCGCAGCCGCTCTGGCCAACTGGCCAGCCGGGTCGCCCGTGCGACGCTTCGTGCGGATCAATGCGCCACGGTTCGGCTGGGTTGACGATGACCTCCGCGTCCTTGCCGGTCATCACGACGTCACAATCGTTGTCCCGAAAGTGGACCACGTCATCGAGCTGGATCCTGTCCGCGGCAGTGCTGAGGGCCGCGACATCGTCGTCAATATCGAGACGCCCCGATCGCTCCTGCACGCCGAATCGTTTGCCGACGCGATCGGCGTCACTGGCCTGTTTCTCGGCGGTGAAGATCTCAGTGCTGCGATCGGGCTACGCCGCACGCCGGATGGCGTGGAGCTGCAGGCCGCGCGCTGGACCTTGCTCCTGGCAGCGCGCGCCGCAGGCATCGCCGCCTGGGATAGCATCTGTCCCGAATTCCGCGATGACGCGCCACTGAAACGCGAATGCGATATGGCTGCCGCGATGGGCTTCGACGGCAAGTTCGCGATCCATCCGGCACAGATCCCGACGATTCATACCGCTTTCACCCCCTCTACCGAAGACGTTGACAATGCGCGCCGCATTGTTGAGGCGTACGATGCGGCCGTCACCCAGGGGATCGGCGCAGTGTCGGTCGATGGCGCGATGGTCGATCCGCCAGTAGCAGAACGTGCCCGCGCCGTCCTGGCGCGCGCCGCGCGCCAGACAGCATGACAGACAACAACAGCAGCGCAGACGCCCAGATCGCCGCTGCCGAGCAGCGGCTCGCCGATGCGTTGCAGACGCTGGAGGACGCCCGCGCCAATCTCGCCCTGCGCGAACGCGAGCTGCTCGATCTGCTGGCCGAACATGGTCGGCTGCCTGCGGCGCCGGATTCGGACGACGCTAGTCAGGATCCTGGCGAGCAGTAATGAATGCCCGCGCGGCGGCACTCGGCTCGTAGTTCAAATGCACCAGCTGTGAATCAAGCGGCGCTTCGCCGTCCTTCGGCGATAGCCGGATGTACGAGCCATCGCGCTGCAGCTCGCGGGCACGAACGTTGTCGCGCAACTGCAGCTCAAGGATGCCGTCGCGCAGGCGCTCGAGGATCGAGCGATCCTGAATCGGGAACAGGATTTCTACCCGATAGTCGAGGTTGCGCCGCATCAGGTCGGCACTGCCGGCGTACATGCACTCCTCGCCGTCCGCGCCGGCGTGCTTGAAGTAGAACAGCCGGACGTGCTCCAGGAAACGGCCAACGATGCTGACCACGCGGATGTTCTCGCTCAGCCCCTCAATGCCAGGCCTCAAGACGCAGATGCCGCGAATGATGAGGTCGATCTTCACGCCGGCCTGTGCGGCGCGGTACAGCGCTTCAGCAATTCCGTAATCTGAAAGCGCGTTGGCCTTCAGGATGATGCGTCCCTTGGAGCCGAACGTCATTTCGCGCTCGATCAGCGCAATCAGGCTGGTTCGCAGGTTCACCGGCGCGACGAGAAGCTTGCGATATTCGGTCTGTGCGGAATAGCCGGTCAGGTAATTGAACACGTCGGTCACGTCGGCAGCGATGTCCGGATCGCAGGTCATCAGCCCCAGATCGGTGTAGATTCTGGATGTCGCCACGTTGTAATTCCCGGTGCCGAGGTGGATGTACTGCCGGAGCGCATCACCCTCACGGCGGACAACCATCGCGACTTTGCAGTGCGTCTTCAGCTTGGGGAGGCCGTAGGCAACGTGAATGCCCTCCGCCTCCATCGACCGCGCCCAGTTGATATTGCTCTCTTCATCGAAGCGCGCGCGCAGCTCAACAAGCACCGCGATCTGCGTCTCGTCATCACGCGCCTCCATCAGCGCATCGACGAGTGGCGAGTGCGCGCCAACGCGATAGAGCGTCTGCTTGAAGGCGACGACGTCCTCGTCCGTCGCGGCCTGGCGCACGAAATCCACCACCGGCGCAAACGAATCGTACGGGTGATAGAGGAGCACATCCTGATCGCGAACCGCCTGGAAGATCGACGCGGACTGGCTGAGGATTTCAGGATAGCGCGGGACGAACGGCTTGTCTTTCAGCGTTGGTCGGTCGATCGCGTACAGGTCCATGACGTCGGACATGCCATGCGGCCGATCCAGCATGTAGACGTCCGTCTCGGCTGCACCGAGTTGCTCGGTCAGCCAGCAGCGCAGATCCGCCGGCATCGAGTCATCAACCGTCAGACGGACCGGGAAGCCGAACAAGCGCTGATCGAGCTCACGCTCTATCGCCTTTAGCAGACTGTCGCCGGTGGTTGCCGCGACCTCAAAATCGGCGTCGCGCGTCACGCGGAACGAGTAGCTGGCCTGAATCTGCTTGCCCGGAAAGAGCTGGTCGAGGTTCGCTTCGATGATGTCTTCCAGCATAACGTAGCGCAGCTTGCGACGCGAGCTTGGTGGCGGGCTGCCGTCGGCATCGGGAACCTGAATGAAGCGCGGCAGCACCGGCGGGATCTTCATCCGCGCTATGTGCCGACCGAGCTCGTCCTCGATCAGGATCAGCAGGTTCAGGCTGCGGTTCGAGATGTGCGGGAATGGATGCCCGGAGTCGACAGCCAGCGGCGTCAGGACCGGGAAGATCTGGCGCTCGAAATAACGAGTCAGTGCGCGTCGGTCGCGACCGGACAGCGTCGAATATGTCTCGATCTGGACGCCGTGCTCGCGAAGCGCAGGGACGATCTCGCCGTGCCAGCACTCGCGTTGACGGGTCGACATTTCGGTGACCAGCAGCCTGATGGCAGATAACTGTTCAGCCGGCGTGAGGCCATCGCGGGCCGCGGTATCATCGCCAGCACGCACCTGTCCGACGATACCCGCGACGCGAACCATGAAGAATTCATCGAGATTCGAAGAAAAGATCGACAGGAACTTCACGCGCTCGAGCAGCGGATTGTTCGTGTCGCGCGCCTCTTCAAGCACGCGCCGATTGAACTCCAGCCAACTCAGCTCACGGTTGATGTACAGCTCGGGCGCTTTCAGCGCCGCAGCGTTCGCCCGGTCTCGTCTGCTTGACACCTGCCGCCGTCTTTTCGTCATCATGCCGGCTCTTGCCATATTCGGAACGCGTCGTGCGATTCCAACGCCGCATTGAGGCGAAATCTCGTGCCAGATTGCGAGAATTCTAATGCGTCATAATCTATCGCGCTCACGCCCGCCGATTCCACTGTACATGTCAATCAGCGGCGCGGCTTAACACAATCTTCGTATTTGCAGCGTATCATCTGCTTTACGCTTACCGCCGATTCAATCGAGAGTGAGTAGCCAACTGCGTATCGTGCAATTGTCTGATCTCCACTACGCTCCCGGCCCGGACGTCGATCTCGGGCTGGAGCTGGCGCGTGGAATCGTCGACAGGCTGGATCCCGATCTCATCATTGTGAGCGGCGATCTCACCCAGCAGGGCCTGTTCGAGCAGTTCGGTCCGGTAGTCGACTTCCTGACCTCGCTCGGTCTCGATCGCGTTCGGGCCATCCCGGGAAACCGTGATTATCTTGCGGGCGGCCCTGGGCCGACACGGCCACCGGATTCAGACCTCGACTACTTTCTCACCGCGCCGGACACGATGCTGGAACAGAACAGCGCCGAGCGCAGGCGAGCGACACCGTTTCTCGACTTCTTTGACGATGTCGACTTCTTCGAACGCACGAAGGAAGCCTGCATCGTCGGCCTCGATAGCGAGCCTGTCATACCAGACGATGCTCTGCACCGCGCGATAGCGTACTTTGAAGGCACATCGTCAAGACTCACCCGCATCTTCTGCACCCATCGTTCGCTGATGCCGGTGCCAGGCAAGAAGCTGAAGGAGGGCGATATCCTGCCGAACGCCGGGGATATCCTCCAACAGTTACTCGATGCGCGCGTTGATCTCGTCCTGTGCGCGCACCTGCACCGCGTACATTTCTGGCAGCTCGAGCACGACAATCATGTGATGGCAGTCGTCAACGCGCCGTCTCTCCTCGACCGCTCGCCGGGCAAAGCAGTCGGTCTGATCTCCTACGATATTGAGCAGCGCGGACGCATTCGCGCCGAGTTCCATACGCTAGGCGATATCCCATCCCGCGTCCTCGTCGATACGAGTGACCGCCGTAGAGGAAAGAAGCGCTCCGCATGACCGACGATCGCTGGCCATCCAGTCGGCTCGATCCGGCCAATCCATCGTCCTGGGAACATCACACCTTCCCGGGCATGCTCATCACCGTTGACGGTGTTGACGGCTCCGGCCGAGCAACACAAATCGATCTTCTCGAAACCTGGCTCAAGATGCAGGGCTATGGCGTCGTCCGAACATCGTGGAACTCATCGAAGCTCGTATCGAAGACGATCGCCGAAGCACGACGACAGCGAACGCTTGCAGCGCGCACCTACTCGATCCTGCACGCCATCGATATGGCTGAGCGCAACGACAACGAGGTGATCCCGGCACTCCGGGCCGGCTACGTCGTACTTGCCGATCGTTATGTCTATACAGCCTTTGCTCGCGATATTGCGCGCGGCGTCGAGATCGACTGGATCCTCAATCTCTACGGATTCGCTGTTCGCCCCGATCTGTCCGTCTATTTGCGCATCGATGCCGAGACATCGCTCGGGAGGGTGATGGGGATTGCCGGCGAATCTACGATTGAGGAAGCGGACGAGCAAGCCGGCGTCCGTGGCAAGCTGGGTTCGTTCCGCCAGTTTCAGGAGCGCGTCGTCGCCGAATACGAGCAGTTTGTGCGACCGTTCGACATGGTCGCGCTGGACGCACGCGAACCGGTGCGACGGCAGCAGTTGGAGCTGCGCTCGATCGTCGCTGCAATGCTTGAGCGGATGGAGTCGGCATGAGCACTGATTCACCTGCTCCGACAGGGCGCCTGATCGTGATTGAGGGCATCGACCGCTCGGGCCGAAGCACGCAAGTTCGGCTGCTGCTGGACTGGCTGCGGCGGCGTGGATACGAGCCAATCCGGACTGACTGGAGCACGTCGCCACACATCTCGAAGGCCATTCACAAAGCCAAAGCGGCGGGAGAGCTACGACCGATTACGTTCAGCCTGTTCTACGCCGCGGACTTTACCGACCGCGTCGCGAACGTCATCGTGCCGGCGCTCGAGCGAGGCGAGATCGTCGTTGCCGACCGCTACGTCTATACGGCTTTCGCCCGCGACGTGGCGCGTGGTGCGAATCAAGCCTGGCTGGAAACGCTGTATGGCTTTGCGCCAGAGCCCGACGCCGTCTTCTACCTGCGGGTGCCGCCGGACGTGACCAAGGATCGTGTGCCCAGCACGCCGGTGAAGGCGATCGACCGTTACGAGGCCGGTCTTGATCTGGGGCTGAGTAGCGACCCGGCTGAGTCGTTTCAGATTTACCAGCAACGCGTGTTCGATGAGTTTGAGCGCCTCAGCCAGACCAATTCGTTCACCATCATCGATGGCAATGTGGATGTCGACGATATCGCCCGAACGATCAGAACTCGGGTCAAGGAAATCCTCTGACCCGTGCCGAGAATGTGGGCACGCCGCGTCGCAATCTTGAGGGAGCGCAATGGCACGACGAGAGCAGATCGACGGTATGGACGGCGCGAGCGAATTCCGGATCGCCATCGGCAAGATCATCGAGCAACGCTTTGACACGATGATGTCGTACCGCGCCGGAACAATCCTCGGTCGCGACCCCGAACAGCTCCACGACATGCGCGTCGGCTCCCGACGTCTTCGCGCGGCCATGGACGTCGCCGTCGACTGCTTCCCGCGCCAGCGATATCGCTACTATCACCAAACGGTCAAGCAGCTCACCGACGTTCTCGGTGGCGTCCGTGATTGCGATGTCCTGCGCGAGACACTCGTCGCCTATCGGAAAACGCGGCCAGCCGGCGAACACCCGACGATCAATCGCATCCTGCGCGACATCAGGTCAGAGCGCGAAATCAAGCGCGCCGACATGCTGGCCTATTTCGACATGCTCGACGCCGAGCGCTTTGACGTGCGCTTCCGCGGCTTCCTGGCGGAGTACTCCCGTGGCTAAGGCGAAACGTGTCAGCGGCATCCGCTGCGATCGATCGACGGCATTCAACGCTCGCCTCGTCATCCAGACCCGGCTGGAGGAGATGCTCGCCTTTGCGCCGTGGGTTGATGACCCAGCCAATGTCGAAGAAATCCACAACCTGCGCATCGCCGCAAAGCGTCTGCGCTACTCGCTGGAGCTGTTCCGGTTTGCGCTGCCATCGGGAACGAACAGCCTGATCAACGAAGTCAAGGAGATCCAGGAGCACATCGGCGACCTGCATGACGCGGATGTCATGATCGAGCGCATGATCTCCATCTCGCGCGACAACGCCGAGCAGCGCACGCAGAAGCTGCTGGATATCGCGATGAATCGAGAGCGCGGCACGGTCGCCCAACGCCAGCAGCGCATCCGCAGCTCGACAACCTCACCACGCGGGCAACGCGACGATGCCGCGCTGTTCACGCTCGTGGCGTTCCGCTCGGAAGATCGCATCCTCGCCTACGAAGCGTTCATCACGGCCTGGCGAAGAATGATGGACAGCGATTTCGAAGGCCGCCTGCGCACGCATCTAGACGATGCAGTCGCTGAAGCCGAGGCAGCCGCCGAGCAGCAATCCGGACAGCACGATGCCGACTGAGCTCCGCGTCGCGGTCGTCACCGACATCCACGGCAACCTTGAAGCGCTGCGTGCCGTGCTGGCGGACATCGATCGCCGTGGGCCGTTTGATCGACTCATCGCCGGTGGAGACTACTGTCTCAACGGACCGGATCCGGCAGCGGCGCTCGACCTGATCGCTGAGCGAGCCGATGTCATGCTGGTCGGCAACACCGACCGTGACATCCTCAAGCACGGCGCAACGGACCCCGACCTCGGAGCGAAGAAGCTCGCGTCGATCGAATGGACGTATCAGGAGCTGGGCGCTGAGCGCATCAACGTGCTGAACGAGTTGCAGTTCAGTGAGACGGTCGCACCGGAAGGCGATCGGCTGATGGTCGTCCACGCGAACCCGAACGACGTTGATCACCATATCTTCCCGGATATGCCGCCCAATGATGTCCGCGAGCTCGTCGCGCCGTTCGATGCCGGTGTCCTCGTGTTTGGCCATCTGCACATCCCCTATCGTCGTCGGGTCGGCGCGCTGCGCCTCTTCGACGTCGCCGCGTGCGGGCTGCCACGCGACGGAGATCGGCGCGCAGTCTGGGGCTCGTTCGCCTGGTCGCCCGCGTCCGGCTGGAGAGGGTCGATACATCGGGTGTCATATGACCACGGCACGACGGCGTTGCGCATGCTCGACTGTGGCATGCCGAACCCGGATCGCCGCATTCGCGACTTGTTGAGGGCGACCTATGAATGAACCGCGTGAAGTCGAAGCCAAGTTCGAGACTGATGATGTGGCGCCCCTGCTTGATGCGATCGCGTTCCCGCCGCTGCGCATCGCCCGAAAGCGGACGCTGCATCAGCACGACACCTATCTCGACACCCAGGATGATCGGCTTAAGGCCGCCTCATCGACGCTGCGGATTCGCGCCAGCGCCGGTCTAACGACAATGACGTTCAAGGGTCCGCGCGAACTGATGACCGACGACATGGCGCACGTCGCATCGCGCCCCGAAATCAACGAGCGCATTGCTGCCAGCGATGCTGCCGAACTCCTTGCCGGCAAGCGCCCTGACAGCATGCCTGCACCGCTACGCGCCGCTCAGCGAAACATTGGAGACGCGACGCTCCGCCCGGTCGCGACGATCGAAAACCACCGCGTCGCGATCGACCTGGTCGACGCCGACGGCAACACCTTCGAGCTGGCCGTAGACCGCTGCATTGGCACGCGCATCTCAGACGGGCGTCAGATCGTGTTCGGTGAGATCGAGCTGGAAGCGAAATCCGCGCCGCACGCAGCGTTCGTGGCCGCCGTCGAGGCACTGATTCGCGCCGTCCCCAGCCTGCGACCATCTCATCAGACCAAGCTCGGCCGCGTCCTCAGCTAACCTTCGCTACCCGCACAAACGTTCGGATTGCTGCTACAATGCACGCCTGTCGTAGCGCACCTGACATTCGGTAGGAGGTTTCGACCGTGCTGGAGCTCTCCCCTCGCGAAGCACGACGATTGGCAATCGGCGCACAGCAGCTTGCCGGACCTCCCCCCAAACGACCGACCAGAAAGCGCTTACGCGAAACCATTTACCGGCTCGGCGCACTCCAGATCGACACGATCCACGTCGTCGCCCGCAGCCATCACATCGTCCTCTGGAGCCGACTCGGTAATCACCCCAAGGAGTGGCTATACGACCTCTGCTATCCCGACCGGGCAGTGTTCGAGTACTGGGCTCACGCCGCGGCATTCGTGCCGGTCGAGCTCTTCCCGTACTTCCGCCGCACGATGCTCGAATACGCCGATCCAGACGGCACGCGCTGGAACGCACGCTCGCGAGAATGGATGAACGAGAACGCGGCAGTTCTCGACCACGTTATCGCTCACGCGACCGAGTTCGGGCCGGTGGCCAGCACGACGTTCAGTGCGCCGGAGGGCAGCACGCGCGCCGAGCCGTGGGCCTGGTACGGCAACAAGCCGACCAACGTCGCGCTCGAGATGCTGTGGACGATGGGCACCTTCATGGTGCATCGACGTGAGAAGTTCCAGCGCTGGTACGACCTGACAGAGCGGATCATGCCGGACTGGGACGACGCTCTGCTGCCGACAATCGAAGACGAGCGGCGCGCACTTGCCGCGCACGCCTTTTCGGCGATGGGCATCGCGACCGCCCGCTGGCTCCCGGATTATTTTCGCAAGAACTGGGGCAGCTCCAACTTGCCCTCCGGTACCGTCCAGACTGTCCTGCAGGACCTCGTCGAGCGTGGCCTGATCGTCCCAGCGCGTGTCCGTGGTTGGGATGACTATGCGTATGTCTGGGCCGCGCTGCTGGAGAAGCGCATCCCGATGAGCCGCACGACATTGCTCTCGCCGTTCGACAGCCTCGTCTGGGATCGTCGCCGTACGGCCGGGCTGTTTGATTTCGAGCTGATGCTGGAGGCGTACACGCCTGCTCCGAAGCGACGCTACGGGTACTTCAGCTTGCCGATCCTCTATCGCGATCAGCTCGTCGGACGACTCGATCCGAAGGCCGATCGGGCCAACGGCCAGTTCTACGTCCGCGCGCTGCATCTGGAACCATGGTTCGTCGATCGCGCTGACGAGCGCTTCTACACCCAGCTCGCTGATACGCTCATGGACTTCGCGGCATTCAACGACTGCGACACGGTAACCGTCGAGCGCAGCGATCCAGTAAATGCCGCACTGTGCCTCAACGCCGCACTAGCCCGCTGAACGACAATGGGCAGCCCGGTCTGGGCTGCCCATTGCATCGTGTGAATTCAGTTCAGGATCAGTCGCTGCGGCGCATGCCCGACACCAGAGAGATGTAGTACAGCAGCTGCAGCAGCGCGGCGGCGAAGCCGGCGACGTAGGTAAGCGCGGCGGCGTTCAGCACCTTGCGCCCCTGATCGTATTCAGTGCGGTCGAAGATGCCCAGCGTCGTCAGCTGCGCCATCGCGCGCGAAGAAGCGTTGAACTCCACCGGCAGCGTCACCGCGGCGAACACGGTGCCGGCGGCGAAGAAGATGATGCCGAGCCAGGCGAGCTGCGTCAGACCGATAATCACGCCAGCGATGAGCATGATGGGGCCCAGCATGCTGCCGAGGTTGGCTACCGGAACGATTGCGCTCCGCATCGCCAGCGGCGCGTAGCCCTCGGCGTGCTGCAGCGCGTGGCCGCACTCGTGGGCCGCAACACCGACTGCCGCGACCGAGGTGCTGCCGTAGACCGGCTCCGACAGCCGCAGCACCTTGCTGCGTGGATCGTAGTGGTCGCTGAGCTGGCCCGCGATGCGCTCGATCTGCACGTCGTAGATGCCGTTCGAGCGCAGGATCTCGGCCGCAGCCTGCGCGCCGGTGATGCGCTGATTCGTCATCACCTGCGAGTACTTCTGGAACGTGCTCTTGACGCGATGCTGAGCGAACAGCACGAAAATCATCGCCGGTATCATGAACACAAAATAGAGCGGGTCGAGATAGAACATCTCTCTTGTCCTGTTCGTTGTCGAATCTACTTATCGACGTATGGACAATCGCGCCGACCTGATCGGGCCGGTCATAGATTCAGTCCAGTTCGATCGGTGAACGCCTCATAACGTTGGGGTGGCCGGGGTGGCCACGAGTTTGGCGCACCGGTCATGCTATAGTATGCCGCGTGCAGGATCGGCCCTTCAATCGCGGTCTATGCCGATCGATGGAAAGGCGATTCCGACTGTCTGGGTTCCCTCAGCAAACCGACTTCAATAACGCGCTCGATGCCGAGATTCTGGCGACGATCAGCGCTGCCGCGCGTGACGCACCGCCGGCGCATCAGGAGACACTGTCGGTTTACGACATCATGCTCTACCACCTCGGGTTCCTGGACGAGCAGTTCAAGCCGAATCGCTCGGACGTCGGTAAGCGCATTCGCCCACTTCTCTGCGTGCTGGCCTGCGAAGCATCCGGCGGCGAGCAGCGAGTTGCCATGCCAATGGCCGCCGCGATCGAGCTGCTGCATAACTTCACCTTGATCCACGATGACATTCAGGACCAGAGTCCGCTTCGGCGTCATCGCCCGACGGTCTGGTCGCTGTGGGGCATCGCCCAAGCTATAAATGCCGGAGATGCCATGTTCGCTACGGCGCATCTGGCGTTAATGCGCTCGCTCGATGCCGGCGTGCCGACCGAGCGCGTACTCGCCCTGTCGCGCTCACTCCACGACACGACGCTGCGGATCGTTGAAGGTCAAGTGCTCGATCTCGGCTTCGAGACACGCTCCGACGTGACGGCAGACGAGTACATGCAGATGATCGGGGGTAAGTCGGCAGCCATCTGCCGCTGCGCCTGCTGGGCCGGCGCGACAATCGCCGGTGCGAAGCCGGGCGACGCGGAAGTGATTGGTGAAGCAGGCTACGCGCTCGGGGTCGGCTTTCAGTTGCGCGACGACATACTCGGCATCTGGGGCGCGCCGGACGCAACCGGCAAAGCTGCCGCAGATGACATTCGCCGTCGCAAGAAGTCGCTGCCGATCCTGCTGCTGCACGACCGCGCCTCAGCGGGCGACCGCGAAACGATCGAGCACCTCTACAACGAGCAGGAAGTGCCGCCGGATGGGGTCGAGCAGATCCTGAACATGCTCGACGAATATCAGGTCGAGGATGCCGTGCAGGAACAAGCGCACAACTGGCACGATCGCGCGACGTCGCTGATCCAGTCGTCGCTCGGATCGGGGCCAGCCCGTGATGCGCTTGAGCAGCTGGTCGGCGCGCTTGTCGCCCGGGTGGGCTAAAGCAGCAGATCAGGCGAGAGCGACCGCACCGGCACGTTATATCCCAGCGCCTGCAGCCGCTGCAGAGTTCCCTCCACTAGCCCGAACGGCCCAGTCAGCATCATATCGCCGAACGGCGCGGCCTGATGGAACGCAAGCCCAGCCGCCAGGTGACGATTCGGCCCGGTGACTGCGACGAAATCAAACGCGCCGGATGACTCGTACTCGGGGTGGAACGCCGCACCGTGGCCGCCCTGGTCGATCACGTCCTGATGCGTGAGCCTGCCGGTCCGCAGCCGATCTACGAGCCAACGCAGGTTCTCCGCGTTAATGCCGCCGGTGTGATGCTCGAACAGGCCGAAAATGCGCCGACCGCGCATCGCGATGCCGAACGTATGCATGTTGCCGATGTTGACCAGGATTGCGCCATCGCGCGCAGCCTCGGCGACCAGCGGGTCCCCAAGCGCGCCAAGCACAGCCGCTGCGCCGGTGTCCATGATGAACGCCCCCGGTATCTCGCTGGCGACCGCGCGCATCCGCAACATGTAGTCTGGTGGCTGCTGAAAGATCATGTTCAGCACATCACCGCCATCGGCCAGCATCGACTGCAGAAACTCATAGCGAAATTCGCGACCGCCTGCGCCCGGCAAGTAGCCGTGATCCTGGACGGCCAAAGCCACGAGTGGCGGCACGTCCACACCAAACGCGCTCAGCGCCGATCGAAGCGCCGCCAGATCGACATCGCGCATATGGATGACCCGAGCGTCCACAGGACGCTCGTCGACAATCTGCACACCAAGCGCACGCACGCGATCCAGATCATTATGCAATGACCGCGCCGCATCGGGACTCGAGTAGACATCCAGCCCAGCCGCCAGATGAGCCTGAATCGCGCCGGATGATGCGCCGCCGCCCATCACGTTGCCGTCCAGGTAGATCGGCACGCCAACTCGCGTCGCCGCTTCGATTTCGCGGGCAACAACGCGCGTCATCGACGGCAGCACGAGCTTCGTGCTGTTCTCGACCGACTGATCCGTCCGATAGACAAGGATGTCCTGCGTCCCCGCGCCGACATCAA
>JBDHWD010000013.1:0-45733 GCA_039810005.1 Thermomicrobiales bacterium
GCGACAACATCCAGATGGACGTCGAGCTGATCCAGCCGGTGGCCATCGAAGAGGGACTGCGCTTCGCCATTCGCGAAGGTGGTCGCACCGTCGGCGCTGGTGTCGTCACCAAGATCGCACAATAGGAGACATTGAGTAAGCATGGCGACACGACGTCCAACGCAAAAGATCCGGATCCGGCTCAAGGCCTACGATCACAAGATCCTCGATCAGTCGGCTGGCAACATTGTCGAGACGGCTGAGAGCACCGGTGCGAAGGTGGCTGGTCCCGTGCCACTGCCGACGCGCATCGAGCGCTTCACGGTCATGCGGTCGCCGTTCGTCGACAAGGATTCGCAGGAGCACTTCGAGATTCGGACGCACAAGCGCCTGATCGATGTGCTTGAGCCGAGCCACGCAACCATTCGGGCGTTGATGCGCCTGAATCTGCCGGCCGGCGTCGACATCGAAATCAAGCTGTAGATGGCATTGGCGGGAGGTTATCCCTCCCGCCGATACCCGTGACGAGTGTCACGGCAGAACGAGAGTCACGCTCTGATCGCTGCGGCGGGTTGAAGGAATCTGACGCGGCATCCTGGGGCAACAGGAGAGAGCCAATGATCCACGGATTACTCGGGAAGAAGCTGGGCATGACCCAGATCTTCGATGAAAGCGGCCGGGTTGTGCCGGTAACCGTCCTCAGGGTCGGACCTTGCGTCGTTACGCAGATCCGCACCAACGATCGCGACGGTTACGAAGCAGTCCAGCTCGGGTTCGATGAGTCAAAGCGGCTGAACAGCCCGCAGCGGGGACACCTGCGCGAGGCCGGCTCAAGCTCGCGCTATCTGCGTGAGCTGAAGGCCGACGACACGTCGCCATACTCCGTCGGCCAGGTTATCGATGCGGCGGCGATCTTCGAGGCGGGCAGCCGCGTCGACGTCACCGGCGTCTCGAAGGGTAAGGGCTTCCAGGGCGTCATGAAGCGCCACGGGTTCCGTGGTGGACCGAAGACGCACGGCCAGTCCGACCGTTCCCGCGCTCCTGGCTCGATCGGCTCAAGCGCCACGCCGGGCCGTGTCTTCAAGAACCTGAAGATGGCCGGCCAGATGGGCAACGAGCGCAAGACGATCCAGAACCTGGAAGTCGTCCAGGTGAACCCGGAAGAAAATCTCGTCCTCGTGCGCGGCTCGGTGCCGGGCCACAACGATGGCCTGTTGATCGTTCGCACCAGCGTCAAGTCGCGGCAGGCGAAGCGCTAGCCGGACGAATACGGAGGAAACGAACGATGCAGGTCAAGGTATTCGATACGTCCGCCAACGAAGCGGGCACCATCGAGCTCAAGGACTCGGTCTTCGGCATTGAGCCGAATGTGCCGGTCATGCACCAGGCGCACCTGAGGCAGCTCGCGAACGCCCGGCTGGGCACGCACAGCACCCTCCGACGTGGAGAGGTGCGTGGCGGTGGCCGCAAGCCGTGGCGCCAGAAGGGCACCGGACGGGCTCGCCAGGGATCGATCCGCTCGCCGCAGTGGCGGGGTGGTGGTGTTGTCTTCGGCCCGAAGCCGCGCTCCTATCGGCAGTCGATGCCGAAGAAGATGCGACGCCTGGCCATTCGGTCGGTGCTGTCGGTCAAGGCGCGTGACGAGGAGCTGCTGGTCATCTCTGGACTCGCCGAGCTTGAGCCAAAGACGAAGGCGATGATCAAGCTGCTGGGGTCGCTGCCGGCATCGCAGCGCTCGACGCTGATCGTCATTGGCCCGGGTGAAGATCAGAACGTGATCTATCGCGCGGGCGGCAACATTGAAAACGTCAAGATCATCCGGGCGGGCTACGTGAATGTGCACGACGTTCTGACGCACGCGCGTCTCCTGCTGACTACCGAGGCCGTGGACACGATCCACGACCTGTGGGCGCTGGAATAGGAGAGACGCATGGCGTTGCATCAGTCAGACGTACTGGTACGTCCGATGATCACCGAGAAGAACACCCGGATTGGTGAGCTTGGCCAGTACACCTTTGAGGTCGCGCGAAACGCCAACAAGATCCAGATCAAGCAGGCGGTCGAGGCGATCTTTAATGTCAAGGTCAAGGCAGTCAACATCATTGTGATGAAGCCGAAGAAGCGCAAGGTTATGCGCCAGCGCAATCAGCGCGTGTTCGGCTATGAGGCTAGCTTCAAGAAGGCGATCGTCTCGCTCGAGCCTGGGCACTCGATCGACATCTTCGGCGATATCTAGCGAGCGCAGGGAGAGGGAGCGAACAAGATGGCGATTCGCCGCTATAAGCCAACATCGCCCGGCCGCCGCGGGATGTCCGCATCCGACAAGTCGGACATCACGTCATGGAAGCCGGAGAAAAGTCTGATCGAGATCCTGCCCAAGCACTCTGGTCGGAACAACCAGGGCCGGATCACGACGCGTCATCAGGGTGGCCGCAACAAGCGCTACTACCGGAAGATCGACTTCAAGCGCAACAAGCTGGGCATTCCGGCCAAGGTTGCGACGATCGAGTTCGATCCGAACCGGTCGGCGCGCATCGCGCTGCTGCACTACGTCGATGGAGAGAAGCGCTACATTCTCGCGCCGCTCGGCCTCAAGGTCGGCGACACGGTGGTGTCCGGTGAGGGTTCGCCGATCCGCGTGGGCAACGCGCTGCGATTGCGCGACATCCCACTCGGTACGCAGATCCACAACATCGAGCTGCAGCCGGGTCGTGGCGGTCAGATGGTGCGTTCGGCCGGCACGTCAGCACAGCTGATGGCCAAGGTCGAGGACTACGCACACATCCGCATGCCGTCGGGCGAGGTTCGGATGGTGCACCTGGAGTGCATGGCAACGCTCGGGCAGGTCGGCAACGTCGACCACGAGAATATTCAGATTGGCAAGGCCGGTCGCAACCGCTACCTCGGCAAGCGTCCGACGGTTCGCGGATCGGTGATGAACCCGAACGATCACCCGCACGGTGGTGGTGAGGGCAAGGCCCCGATCGGCGGACAGCCGAAGACACCGTGGGGCAAGCCGGCGCAGGGGTACCGCACGCGGACCAACAAGCGCACTACGAAGATGATCGTTCGTCGCCGCAACGTTGGTCGCTAAAAGCCGGACGCGCTAGGGAGGTAGCAGAAAACTCGTGGGACGTTCGTCGAAGAAGGGGCCGTACATCGACCCCAAGCTGCTTGGCAAAGTGGAACAGCTCAATAGCTCAAGCGAGCGGCGCGTGATCCGCACCTGGTCGCGGGATTCAACAATCTTCCCGCAGATGGTCGGCCACACGATCGCGGTTCACGACGGCCGCCGGCATGTGCCGGTGTTCGTCTCGGAGAACATGGTTGGCCATAAGCTCGGTGAGTTCGCGCCGACGCGCACATTCCGCGGGCATGGCAGGGACGCGGACAAGTCGTCGCGCCGCCGTTAGGCGAAGACGGCAGGAAGGGGCAACGACAATGGTAGAAGTCACCGCTCGTGTCACGCGCGTCCGTGTTTCGCCGCGCAAGGCGCGTCTGGTAGTTGATATGGTTCGCGGTCGCGATGTCGCCGAGGCGCTCGGTCTGCTGCAGTTCACGCCGAACAAAGCAGCGCTGGATGTCTCGCGGGTCATCAAGTCCGCTCGTGCGTCGGCCGAGAATAATCACGATATTGATCCCGAAGACCTGTACGTCAAGGCGATCTACGCCGATGACGGGCCGACCTACAAGCGGTTTAAGCCGCGCGCCCGCGGGCGGGTCAACGAGATCCTCAAGCGCACGTGTCATGTGACCGTTGTGCTTGCTGAAAAGGAGAAGGGAGGCTCCCGTGGGGCGTAAAGTCAATCCAATCGGGTTTCGGCTCGGTGGCGTTCATGATTGGGAGTCCAAGTGGTATGCCGAGCGGAATTACACCGAACAGCTCCATGAGGACCTCTACATCCGTCGGCTCATCAACGAGCAGCTGACGCGGGCGGGTATCTCGAAGGTCGAGATCGAGCGCGCGGCGAACCGCATCGAAGTATCGGTGCATACGTCGAAGCCGGGCATTGTCATCGGCAAGCAGGGCTCGAACGTCGAGAAGCTCCGCCAGCTCCTGGAACAGAAGGTGGGCAAGAAGGTCCATCTGAAGATCGAGGAGATCAAGGTTCCAGAGCTTGATGCTCGCCTGGTTGCTGAGTCGATTGCCGAGCAGCTTGCTCGCCGTGTGTCGTATCGACGCGCGATGAAGCACGCGGTCGGCCAGGCGATGCGCCGTGGTGCGAAGGGCATCAAGATCCGCCTCGGTGGCCGCCTCGGCGGCGCGGAAATGTCGCGCACTGTCACCGAGATGGACGGTCGGGTGCCGCTGCATACGCTGCGCGCCAAGATCGACTACGGCGTCGTTCATGCGCCGACAACCTATGGACAGATCGGTGTCAAGGTCTGGATCTACACCGGCGACGTCATTCCCGAGCGACGTCCGCAGCCGCAGGTCGAGGCCGAGAGCGCTACGGTCGCCGACTAGCGACGCGGAAGAGCAGAGGGAGGGAGCGCACAGATGTTGATGCCGAGACGGACCAAGCACCGCAAGGTGTTTCGGGGCCGGAGGGCCGGCACCGCTCAGCGCGGTAACTACGTAGCATTTGGTGATTTCGGTCTGCAGTCGCTTGACGCAGCCTGGATCGATAGCCGCCAGATTGAATCCGCCCGCCGCGCGATCACGAACTACGTTCGCCGTGGTGGCAAGGTGTGGATTCGGATCTTCCCGGATAAGCCGGTGACACAGAAGCCGGCTGAAACCCGCATGGGTTCCGGTAAGGGCAACCCGGAATACTGGGTCGCCGTTGTCCGTCCTGGTCGGATCATGTTTGAGCTGTCGGGCGTGCGCGAAGACGTGGCACAAGAAGCGTTGCGTCGTGCCGCGCACAAGCTGCCGGTCAAGTGCCGCATCGTGGCTCGCGATCAGGTCGGTGTCGCTGCGGCCGAAGAAGCCCACGCGGAAGCGGAGTCGTAGGGGATGAAGGCTGCAGAGATCCGGTCTTTGACCGATCAGCAGATCGTCGGAATGATCGATGATCTGAAGGAGGAATGGCGCAAGCTGCGCTTTGATGACGCGGTCGGCCGGATGACCAACACGGCCCGGATCCGCCAGATCAAGCGTGACATCGCCAGGCTCAAGACGATTCAGACCGAGCGCCGGATGGCGGCAGAGATCGCTGCTGTTCTGGAAGCCGGGCAGGGGGCGAGCCGGTAGCGGCGCGCCCAGCGGAGGGATACGACCAGAATGGCAGAGAATTCGAGCACCGCGTCCGGTGCCACCGCTGAGCAACCAGCGGTGAAGCGACAGCGGATGACCAAGGTCGGCCGCGTCGTCAGCGACAAGATGGACAAGACCATCGTCGTCGCCGTTGAGTACTCGCGCCGGCACCCGCTGTATGGCAAGCGGATGAAGCGCACCAGCAAGTTCAAGGCACACGATGAGGCCAACGAGTGCCGCATCGGAGATGTAGTTCGGATTGAGGAATCCCGCCCGCTGTCCAAGGACAAGCGCTGGGTTCTTCGCGAAATCGTCGAGCGCGCCGATTCCGGCGCCCGCTAGCTGGGAGAGCAGGCATGATTCAGGCACAAACCCGCCTGAAGGTGGCGGACAATTCCGGCGCGCGGGAAATCATGTGCATTCGCGTGCTCGGCGGATCACGAAAGCGTTACGCCTCGGTCGGTGACATCATCATTGGCTCGGTCAAGGCTGCACAGCCTGGCGCGGCGGTCAAGAAGGGTGATGTGATCCGGGCGGTCGTCGTGCGCACCAAGCAGGAATATGGGCGGCCAGATGGCTCGCACATCCGCTTCGACGACAACGCGGCTGTACTGATCAACCCGCAGGGCAACCCGCGCGGTACCCGTATCTTCGGCCCCGTCGCGCGCGAGCTCCGCGAGAAGCAGTTCATGCGCATCGTCTCGCTGGCGCCGGAAACGCTGTAGAGCAAGAGCGAGAGGAAACCATGGCTGAGAAGATCGTGGGCGGCGACGAGGTCGTCGTCATCAGTGGCAAGAACAAGGGCCAGCGCGGTCGCGTCCGGCAGAATATGCCGCGCGAGGACAAGCTCGTTCTTGAAGGTATCAACATTGTGCGCAAGCACATCGCGCAGGGTCGCGCTCGACAGGCTGGAATCGTCGAGGTCGAGGCCCCGCTGCCGGTGTCGAAAGTTATGCTTGTTTGCCCCTCGTGCAATGAGCCGACGCGTGTCGGTTTCCGCATCGAAGAGAATGGCAACAAGGTTCGCTTCTGCAAGAAGTGCGATGCGGTCGTCCCGAATCCGACCAGCCGGTAGCGGGAACCGTAATCGAATTGGTGAGGGAGTAACGTGGCTGCACGGTTGAAGGAGCAGTACCTCGAAGAGGTTCGGCCCAGGTTGCGCGATGAGTTCAAGTATCGCAACGACCTGGAAGCGCCGAAGATCGAGAAGATCGTCATCAACATCGGCGTCGGCGAAGCAATCGCCAACAACCGTGCGCTCGATGCTGCCGTAAGCGATCTGACCCAGATTGCCGGCCAGAAGCCGGTCGTGACGCGCGCGAAGAAGTCGATTGCCGCCTTCCGCCTCCGCGCGGGTATGCCAATCGGCACGATGGTCACACTGCGCGGTGATCGGATGTACGAGTTTCTGGATCGCCTGTTGAACATCGCACTGCCGCGCGTTCGCGACTTCCGCGGCATTTCGCCGAAGTCGTTTGATGGTCGCGGCAACTACACGCTCGGGCTTCGGGAACAGCTGATCTTCCCGGAGATTGAATACGACAAGATCGACAAGCTGCGCGGCCTTGAGGTTGCAATCGTCACGACGGCCAAGAGCGACGAAGAGGGCCGACGCCTGCTCCAGTTGCTCGGTATGCCGTTCCGTGAGTCCTGACCTGGGCACGCTGGAAGGATAAGAGCCCGAGATGGCGAAGAAGTCACAGATGGTCCGCGCGAGCCGGCCTGCCAAGTACGCGGTACGACATCACAACCGCTGCAAGCTGTGCGGGCGACCGCGCGCATATATTCGGAAGTTTGGTGTGTGCCGCATCTGCTTCCGCGAACTGGCGT
The DNA here is from genome assembly GCA_039810005.1 of Thermomicrobiales bacterium. Lineage (GTDB taxonomy): Bacteria > Chloroflexota > Chloroflexia > Thermomicrobiales > CFX8 > JAMLIA01. Next base: position 7,010 of record JBDHWD010000013.1, read on the forward strand.
CGCAGGGCAAGCTCCCGGGCGTCACGAAGTCGAGCTGGTAGCTCGATCGGCACAGATGGTCCAAACCGTTGGGGCGTGGACCACGTATTGAGAAGGTACGGGAGACCGCAGGAATGAGTGTCGTCAACGATCCGATCTCCGATATGCTCACCCGCATTCGCAACGCGGGGCAGGCGAGACGGACCGAGACGTCGATGCCGTCGACGAAGGTCCTGGTTGAGCTTGCAAAAATCCTTCACGCCGAGGGCTACGTTCGTGGCTGGACGGTCGAAGAAGGTACGCCATACAACACGCTGACCGTGCATCTGAAATATGGCCCGGATCGGCGACATTCGATCCGCCAGATCAAGCGGATCTCAAAGCCGGGACTGCGCGTCTACGCTCGCAAGACTGAGATCCCGCAAGTGCGCAACGGTCTTGGTATCGCCATCGTCAGCACGCCGCAGGGCATGATGACCGGCTACGAAGCCCGTCGCCGCGGCATCGGTGGCGAAGTCGTCTGCACCGTCTACTAGCGCCGGAAAGGAGAAGCTCTGATGTCACGTATTGGATTGCAGCCAATCGAGATTCCGTCCGGCGTTGATCTCACCATCGAGCCAGGCCTCGTGAAGGTCAAGGGCCCGAAGGGAGCATTGCAGCAGCGCGTTAGCCCGAACATGCTGATCGATCGCGAGGAGGGCGTTATCCGCGTGAGCCGTCCGAACGACGAGCGCGTCAATCGCCAGCTCCATGGGCTCACTCGTACGCTGATCGCCAACATGGTCCAGGGTGTCACCCAGGGCTATCGCAAGGATCTGGAGATCCAGGGCGTTGGCTACCGCGCAGCGCTGGATGGCAAGACCCTGGTGCTGAACCTCGGCTACTCGCACCCGGTGCGCGTCGAGCCGCCGGACGGCATCGCATTCGTTGTCGATACCCCGACCCGCCTGGCGGTGACTGGCATCGACAAGCAGCTCGTTGGCGAGGAGGCGGCGAAGATCCGTCGCGTTCGTCCGCCGGAACCCTACAAGGGCAAGGGCGTGCGCTACCTCGGCGAGCAGGTTCGACGCAAGGCCGGCAAGGCCGGTAAGGTCGGCAAGTAGGAGTGAGCGCCGCCTGAGGCGGCGAGACGGCACCGGTGATCGGGATACAATCCGGTTCCCCGAGGTGCCAGAGAGCAGGAAACGATGCGCTATCACTACAAGTCGCAGCTGGATCCCCGTCGGCGGCGGCATCTCCGGGTTCGGGCCAAGATCTCCGGAACTGCCCAGCGGCCGCGGCTGAATGTGTTCCGCAGTTCGGCACACATTTACGCGCAGGTCATTGATGACGTCGAGCGCGTCACACTCGTGGCTGCTTCGGACATCGAAGCCGACGTTGCGCAGTCCATTGCGGACGGCGCGACCAAGACCGATAAGGCCAAGATCGTCGGTAAGCTGATCGGCGAGCGGGCCAAGGATGCCGGAATCACGACGGTCGTCTTCGACCGTGGTGGCTACAAGTACCACGGTCGCGTCAAAGCGCTCGCCGACGGCGCGCGCGAGGCCGGCCTCGAGTTCTAGTCGACGCGAGCGGCTTGCGCCGCCGGGATAGAGACAGTCAGGACAGGTAAATGGATCGACGACGAGGCGGCCAGTCGCGTGGCGACGACGCCGGAGAATTTCAGGAGCGCGTCGTACAGATCAACCGCGTTTCCAAGGTGGTGAAGGGTGGCCGTCGGTTCGCCTTCAGCAGCGTGGTCGTGGTTGGCGATGGCAAGGGACGCGTTGGAGTCGGCATGGGCAAGGCCGGCGAGGTTCCGGAATCAATTCGCAAGGGCGTTGAGGCGGCCAAGCGCAACATGATTACGGTGCCGCTGGATGGCACATCAATCCCGCACGATGTCGAGGTTAAGTTCGGCGCGTCGCGGGTGCTCCTGCGCCCGGCTTCGCAGGGCACCGGTGTCATCGCCGGCGGCGGCGTTCGCTCGGTGGTTGAGGCGGCCGGTATTCAGGACGTGCTGAGTAAGTCACTCGGCTCGAACAATCCGGTCAACGTCGTCCAGGCCACGATCAAGGCACTCTCGGAGCTGGAAGCAGTCGAGCGAGTTGCCGGTCGGCGTGGCAAGGCCCCCGAGGCTCTGCGTCCGCGCCTGAAGGAGGCTGTGGAAGCATGACGGCTGACAAGCAGATGCGGCTCATCTATAAGAAGAGCTCCATTGGATATCCGAAGGACCAGCGCGATACGATTCGTGCGTTGGGCTTCACCAAGCTGAACCAGGTTGTCGAGCGACCGGACACACCGTCGGTTCGCGGCATGGTCAACAAGGTTCGGCACCTCGTGCTCATTGAGGGCGAGGGTGTGATTAACGGTTCCGATATTCACCGGAATACGCAGTAAAACCGATCGCGCAAGCGCAGCGATCTGAGGGACGGAAACGATGCACATCGACGATCTGCGACCCGCACCGGGCGCATTCAAGGCAAAGAAGCGTGTCGGACGCGGCCACGGCTCTGGCAGTGGAAAGACATCCGGTCGCGGCCAGAAGGGCCAGGGAGCGCGGTCGGGCGGCAGCGTGCGTCCCGGATTTGAGGGTGGCCAGAACCCGATCTATCTGCGCATGCCGTACAAGCGTGGCTTCACCAACATCTTCCGCACCCAGTACGAGATCCTGAACGTTGGACGGATCGCGGAGTTGGGTCTGGAAGGCACCATCACGCCGGAGGCGCTGGAAGAGCGTGGCGTCATCGACGCTTCCAAGAAGCTGCTCAAGATTCTTGGCAATGGCGAAGTCGACGCTCCATTGCACATCCGCGCCCATAAGTTCTCCGCCTCGGCCAAAGAGAAGATTGAGGCCGCCGGCGGGACGGCGGAGGTTATCGAGTAATGCTTGAGGCGGCTTTCAACGCATTCCGCATCTCGGATCTCCGCCGCAAGATTCTGTTCACCATCGGGATCCTGATCATCTTCCGGTTCATTGCGACGATCCCGGTTCCGGGCGTCGATCGCGCGGCGTTGTCGGACCTGCTCGAGAACAATCAGCTGCTCGGCATGCTGAACCTGTTCTCGGGGTCCACGCTGAGCAACTTCTCGATCCTGGCGATGGGCGTGTATCCGTACATCACCGCCTCGATCATCATGCAGCTGCTGACACCAATCGTGCCGCGGCTGAATGAGTTGTCTCAGGAAGGTCAGCAGGGCCGGAACCAGATCAACAAGTACACGCACTACATCACGGTCCCGATCGCGTTCCTGCAGGCGTACGGCCAGTGCGTGCTGATGCAGCGCTCTGGTGTGCTGTCGGACTTCGGTCTGTTCAGCGGCGACACCTGGTTCAACTCGCTGGCGATTCTCCTGACGCTGGTAGCCGGTACCACGCTGCTGGTCTGGCTCGGTGAGCTGATTACCGAGAACGGTATCGGAAACGGTGTGTCGATCATCATCTTCGGCGGCATCGTCGCGTCGTTGCCAGGCACCGTCGGTAATCTGATCTACGGTGGAACAACGACGCAGAACATCACCGGAACGCTGGCGTTCGTGTTCATCGGCCTGGTAACCATCATCGGTATCGTGCTGATCAATGAGGGCCAGCGGCGTATTCCAGTCCACCATGCCAAGCGCGTGCGACGTGGCCGGATGTATGGCGGCGGCTCGACCTTCATTCCGCTGAAGGTCAACTCGGCCGGCATGATCCCGCTGATCTTCGCCGTTTCGATCATGGTGTTCCCGGGCACGATTGCAAACTTCATGACTGGCTCAGAGCGACCGTGGGTGCGTAATCTGGCTCAGGACATGACCAGGTTCTTCGACGCGAACACGTTGCAGTACCAGATCGTCTACTTCTTCATGGTCGTAGCGTTCACGTACTTCTATACGATGGTCGTGTTCCAGCAACAGAACATCTCGGAGAATCTGCAGCGCCAGGGAGCGTTCATCCCGGGCATTCGGCCTGGCGCGAACACGAACCGATACCTGACCGGCGTTGTGACCAGAATTACGCTGGTGGGCGCGCTCGCGCTCGGTATCGTCGCGATCCTGCCGTATATCGCCGCCAAGGTGACGGGCGTGCAGACGCTGTTCCTCGGCGCGACCTCGCTGCTCATCGTCGTCGGTGTTGCCATCGACACCATGCGGCAGCTCGAAGCCCAGTTGATGATGCGCAACTACGAAGGCTTCATTCGCTAACGAGTTCGATGACGTGCGCCGGGGAGGGGTAATGTCCTCCCGGCGCATCGTCTTGCCTCAGGGGATGGGGAGATGTCGACCACACCAATGCGCCACGTCGTGTTTATCGGTCCGCAGGGAGCCGGCAAGGGGACGCAAGCAGCGCGTATCGCGCCACGTTTCAACCTCCTCCACCTGGCCACTGGTGACCTGTTCCGCGCGCTCATGTCACAGAACAGCGAGCTTGCTGCGGAAGTCCGGTCGTATTACGACCGCGGTGACCTGGTGCCAGATGCGCTGACAGCTCGCGTGCTCTTCGCGGCGCTCGATGAGCAGGCCGCCTCTGCCGATGTACGTGGCGCACTGATCGATGGCTTCCCGCGTAACGCCGCCCAGGCCGCAGTGCTGGACGAGCAGATCGCCGAACGTGGTGAGACGCTCGCCGCAGTCGTTCATATTGACGTCAAGCGCGATGTCCTGATGAAGCGCCTGACCGGTCGGCTCGTCTGCAAGACGTGCGGCGCGACCTATCACCGCGAATTCAACCCACCGAAGGTCGAAGGCGTCTGCGATCTCGATGGTGGCGAGCTCTACGTACGCTCTGACGATACCGAAGAGGCAGTTGCGCGCCGGCTCGACATCTACTTTGAGCAGACGGAGCCACTGCTGGAGCGCTGGCGCGAACGCGGGCTGGTGCTGGACGTCGATGGCGACCAGGCGATCGACGATGTCACCGAGGCGATCGCTGCTGCGTTAACGCCAGCGTTCGCTGCGGCGAAGTAGATTCGACGGGGCTGTGCCGATCCTGCTGAAGACCGAAGCTGACATCGCGAAGATGCGCGCCTCCGGGCGCGTTGTCGCCGATGTCCACGCGCGTCTGCGTGAGCTTATTCAGCCCGGCGTGACCACCGCCGAGCTGGACCAGGCTGCGGTCGAGATCATCGCTGCGGCCGGCGGGGCGGCATCGTTTCTTGGCTACTACGGCTATCCTGCCAGCATCTGCGCCTCGATCAACGATGTCGTTGTGCATGGCATCCCGGGTCCGACGGTACTCCGGGACGGCGACATCATCTCTATTGATGTCGGTGTCGTGCTGAATGGCTTTCATGCAGACGCCGCCTTTACTCAGGCAGTCGGCGAGATCGACGCCGAATCGCAGCGCCTGATCGAGGTGACCGAAGCCGCTTTCTGGCGTGGCGTCGAGGCGCTAACGCCGGGCGGTCGACTCGGCGATATGGCCGCTGTTATTCAGCGGTTCGTCGAGGGCGAGGGCTTCGGGGTAGTCCGCGACTTCGCCGGGCACGGCGTCGGGCGTTCCATGCACGAAGATCCGTCAGTTCCGAACTGGGGCAAACCCGGGACCGGCTCCGTCGTACGGAATGGCATGACGCTGGCGATCGAGCCGATGGTTACAACCGGCTCGCCAGAGGTGCGCCAGCTCGATGATGGCTGGACCGTGGTCACACTGGATGGCGGTCGCGCCGCCCATTACGAGCATACGGTCGCGGTCAGCGACGGCAAGCGATTGATATTGACGGCGCTGGACGAGGTCGTGATATAATGCCATGTTGTTGCGCATGCTTTGCCATGCGCTATTTGCGCGTTCTACCTGCGTGAGCGGAGAGGCGCATCACGCGATTCAGGTGATGGGACGGGTCGCATCGCCGATGCCCAACGCGTTGTTTCGCGTTGAGCTTGAGAACGGCCAGAGCGTCATGGCGCACGTCGCAACAGATCTGAGAATGCGGTCTGTGCGGCTACTGCCAGGCGACAGGGTGAGGGTTGAGCTCTCACCGTTTGACCTGACCCGGGGACGCATCATTGAGATTCGTCGCGACTGAACGCGCTAACATCGACGAGTTCGCCTGCTGCGGTTCGCGGCAGGGCTGGGAGAGGGAAGCACGATGAAGGTATCAGCGTCGGTCAAGCCGCGCTGCGAGCGCTGCAAGGTGATTCGTCGGCGAGGCGTTGTTCGAGTGATCTGCACCAACCCGCGTCACAAGCAGCGGCAGGGTTAGAGGGAGAACGCGTAGGTATGGCAAGAATCGCAGGCGTCGATATCCCCCGCGAAAAGCGCGTTGAGTACGCGCTCCCGTATATCTACGGCATCGGTCTCTCGACCAGCCGCCAGATTCTGGAGCGCACCGGCGTCGATCCGAGCACTCGTGTCCGTGATCTGACGGACGACGAGGTCACTCGCCTCCGCGACATCATCGAAAAAGAGATGCGTGTTGAAGGCGACCTGCGGCGCGAAGTCGCGATGAACATCAAGCGACTGATGGATATCGGCTGCTATCGCGGTATTCGCCACCGACGCGGCATGCCGCTCCGTGGACAGCGCACCCGCACCAATGCCCGCACGCGGCGTGGTCCGAAGCGTGGCGTCGGTCTGAAGCGACGAGGTCGATAACTCCGCGTCTGCATCTATGCCGCCGGCTCGGAGAATCGGCAGCGTAGAGGCGAGTTGCGGTTGCTGACCTGGCATATTGGCACATCAAGGTAACGAAGCATCGGGATACAGGGAGGTTTCCAGCGCATGGCGGATCGACGGCGAGGCGCAGCCCGTGGCAAGCAGCAGCGTGTACGAAGGCGAGATCGGAAGAACATTCCTCGCGGTAAGGCGTTTATCTCGTCAACGTTCAACAACACGATCGTCACATTGACGGACCCGGCCGGGAACGCGATCGCGTGGGCGAGTGCCGGCGCGTCGGGCTTCAAGGGCTCGCGCAAGAGCACGCCATACGCTGCGCAGGTGACCGCCGAAGGCGCCGCCCGCAAGGCCATGGAGCATGGTCTGCGGTCGATTGATGTCTTCATCAAGGGCCCGGGCGCTGGTCGTGAGATGGCAATTCGTGCATTGGCCGCCAGCGGTCTGCAGGTAACGTCGATCTCCGACGTGACGCCGATCCCGCACAACGGTTGTCGTCCGCCGAAGCGGCGACGCGTCTAGGACGACGTTGCCGGGGATTCCGATCTCTGGATCACGGCGACCCAGAATCGGTGCGCGGTTTGCGCAGGTGGGGGTAAGACGAGGTCGATGGCGAGCAGTGCGGAGTCGACGTTGCGAGAAGTATTGACGCAAGTCGAGGTAGCGACAGCCGGGCCACACGTGGCACAAGGCACGTCGCGACGCACAGCTGCCATCGACAGAGGCGGGGAGCCGCGCTCAACCGTCGATCACGCACCGCCGCCGCTGTGGCGATTCGCGTCCAGGACGGAAGACCGCCGAACAACGAGTCGCCGATCATTGAGTTCTACGTCCGGTTGCGTTGGAGAATGTTGACAGGCATTACCGGTCGGGAACTGCACGCCGCCACCCCCTGGTTGTGGTGGCCACTCGAAGGAGGCGGATTAGCTTGCTAGAGATCGCGCAGCCTACGGTCGATCTGACCGTTAGCGGTCATAATTACGGGCGATTCACGATTGAGCCCCTACAGCCGGGGTATGGTATCACGCTTGGTAATGCACTGCGCCGCATTCTGCTGCGCTCATTGCCGGGTGCTGCGATTGTCCGGGCACGAATTTCAGAGGTTTGGCACGAGTTCGCCACGATCGAGGGCGTTCGTGAAGATGTCACCGAGATTGTCCTCAATCTCAAGCGCATCCGCTTGCGCGCGGTGACGCTGCACGAGGAAACCCGCGCGCACCTGTATCACCACGGTAAGGGTGTCATCACGGCCGGCGACATTGACTGGCCATCGGATGTTGAAGTCGTGAACCCTGAGTTGGTCATCGCGACCTCCGACTCCGATGACGCGACGATCGAGATGGATCTCGTCGTTGCTGTCGGGCGTGGCTACAAGCAGGCTGAGCTCCAGGAGACGTTCGCAATCGGTGAGATCCCGATCGACGCCCTGTTCACGCCGATCGAGAAGGTTAACTACGTCGTCGAGCACACGCGAGTCGGCCAGATCACTGACTTCGATCGCCTGATCATCGAGATCCAGACTGATGGCACAATCGAGCCCAACGAGGCGCTGACGCAGGCAGCAGGTATTCTCGTTGAGCACGCCCAGATGATCGCGCGCTATCACAGCGACGATAATCAGGTTGGTGTCGAAGAGGACGTCAAGGACGAAGAGACTGACCAGCGACCGTTGTCGGAGTTGGGCCTGTCGCCGCGCGTCCTCAATGCACTTCGCAGTCGCCAGGTCGAAAAGGTCGGCCAGGTGATGGCGATGGAGCGCGAGCAGCTCATGTCGATCCGGAACTTCGGGCCTCGGTCGCTTGAAGAGCTGGTCGAGGCGCTGACCGCGCATGGTTACACGATTCCGGCGAATCTACTGACCGGCGCGGCTGCCGGTGATGATGAGACTTCCGATAATTCCGACGCCGACGAAGGGTCGGACAACAGTGAGGGGTGGGGCTCGTGAGACACCGAGTCATGGGCCGACACTTCGGTCGCGACAAGGAACAGCGCACAGCACTCTTTCGAGGGCTGGCCATTTCGCTGATCCTGCACGAGCGCGTGACTACGACCGAAGCGAAGGCGAAGTCGGTTCGTCCGATTGTTGAGAAGCTGGTGACGATGTCTCGCGAGGACACAGAGCACCACCGCCGACTGGTCATGGCGCGTCTCGGCGACGAGAACGCCACGCGCAAGCTTTTTGAGGTCATTGGTCCGCGCTACGACGGTCAGCCGGGTGGATACACGCGTATCCTCAAGGTGGGTGTCCGCCGTGGCGATGCCGCTCCGATCTCGCTCATCGAGTTCGTGTAGCGGGTAAGTCGTCGAGCGGGCAGGTGCGTCGCGCACGGATCACGTTGGGATACGACGGAACAGCATTCGTCGGCTCCCAGATTCAGCATCGCGGTCGCACTGTCCAGGCGGAGTTGGAAAAGGCGCTAGATCGCCTGGCTCCGGGCTCCGGTCGGACGACATTTGCGGGACGGACTGATCGTGGCGTTCACGCTATCGGTCAGGTCGTTTCGGTTGACGTAACCTGGTCCGGGGGTAACGCGCAACTGCGCCATGCCCTGAACGCGATACTTCCGCCGGACGTGGCGGTTCGCGATGTGGAGTGGACGAGCCCCACGTTCCACGCGCGATACGACGCGAAGTGGCGCGAGTATCGATATCGGATCTTCGTGGCGCCCACGCCACCGGTGCTCGCACGCCGGTATGTCTGGTGGCGCCGGGCCGCGCTCGATGGAGCGCGCGCCGCCGAGGCGTGTCGGGTATTGCTCGGATCGCACGCTTTCGGGGCGTTTGCCGGTGCTGGCCGCAGTCGCCAATGCGATGCGGAAGCGCTGACCCGCACTGTGCGTATGTGCCAGTGGCACCAACGCGATGTGTCGGATGGAACGCAGCACGAGTTGCGGATTGAGGCCGATGGCTTTCTGCCGCAGATGGTCCGGACGATCGTGAGCTCGATCGTCACCGTCGCCCAGGGAGGGCGCGAAGTCGAGTGGCTACACGACGTGTTGCGCTCGAATGACCGGGCAATGGCCGGCGAGCCGGCCCCGCCAGAAGGACTTGTCCTCTGGCGCGTGCGATACGACGATAAACGCGACGACTCGGATGACGGGTGTCGTTCAAACTGGGAGTACGGGATAGAGCCATGACGATCAGGACGTACACGCCACGCGCATCGGAAATCGATCGCCGCTGGTATATCGTCGACGCCGAGGGCCAGACGCTGGGCCGCCTGGCGACGCAGATCGCCACCGTGTTGCGTGGCAAGCACAAGCCGACGTATACGCCGAACATGGACGTTGGTGACTACGTCATCGTCGTCAACGCCGAGAAGATCCACGTCACCGGCGGCAAGCGTGAGAAGAAGCTGTACTATCGCCACTCCGGCTACCCGGGCGGCTTCCGTCAGACAGTCTTCAAGGATATGATCGAGAAGCATCCGGAGCGGGTCATCGAGAAGGCGGTCAAGGGCATGGTGCCGCGCACCTCGCTCGGCGCGCAACAGCTGCGCAAGCTGAAGGTGTACGCCGGCCCGAACCATCCGCACGCTTCTCAGCAGCCGACGACGCTTGACGTGCGCGGCGCCTCTCGGGGCTAGCGCGTAACAGAAGACAGGACACCGGGAGGACAGTATGAGCGCAACGAACCAGCGGTATTTCTATGGCACCGGACGAAGGAAGAGCGCCGTCGCTCGCGTTCGCCTGTACCCGGGTGCCGGTGAGTTCACGATCAACGGCAAGACATCGGCCGAGTACTTTGGCGGGCGCGATCTGTATCAGCAGATGCTGCGGCAGCCACTCGCGCTGACCAACACCCTCGACCGCTACAACGTCGTTGTGCGTGTCGTCGGGGGTGGCATAACTGGCCAGGCGGGCGCGATTCGTCACGGCATCTCGCGCGCTCTCATTCGCGCCGACGAGGAGCTGCGACCCGGCCTGAAGCGCGCCGGCATGCTGACGCGAGACGCGCGGGTCAAGGAGCGCAAGAAGGTCGGCCTCAAGCGGGCGCGCAAGGCACCTCAGTACACCAAGCGGTAGCACGCACGGTTGTGCTGCAACCACAAACATCGAAACGGCGGAGCGCATTTGCGCTCCGCCGTTGTCGTTCTCGCCACTCTAGATTCGTTGCCGTCGACCCGTGATCGGCGGGACGGACGCGGCTTCTGCCGCAGTGACGAGCGCTCGCACGTCGCTGACGGCTCGTCTCAGACGTCGCTGCGGCACGCCGGGAAGCCAGATAGCCAGCGATCGTGGGCTGAACTCCAGGGTCAACGGTCCGTGGTAGCCGCTGCTACTCAATTGGCTCATTGCATCGTCGAGTGCGAGGTTCCCGTTGCCTGGCAGGAGATGATCCCGATACAGACCATTGAGCGCGCCGCCGCGTAATTGTCGATCGCAGGCATCGCTCAGATGTACGTTGGCGAGCGCCGGGCTTGTGGCGTCAATACTGGTGGCGAGATCGAAGCCGAAGCTCGCGGCATGGGCCAGGTCGAGGCAGACACGCGCTCCCCATTCGCCAGCAACGGACGACAATCTATGCAGATCGTCCAGCCACTGGTCGGGCATGCCGTCCCAGTTCTGAGCGCGGTTCTCGATCGCGAGCGTGAGCGTTGGATCGAGACGTTCGCGGAACTCGACGACGGCGTCGAGCCAGTGCTGCACTGTCGATGTGCGTCCGTTCCAGTCGAGGGGTGTATGCAAGACGAGGACGGAGCAGCCTTCGATGGCTGCGGCCGTGCGGATCGAGACCATATCGGAGGCGGTCTTCTCTTCCAGCGTCTCGCCGCGGAACGACAGCGCCGCGTGGGCAGACGCAACTGTGACTCCAGCTCGTCGGGCGCGCTCTGCGATCGAGCTTCCTCCGTCGGCCTGTAACCGATTTGAAAGCATGATCTCGACCGCATCGACTCCGGCAGCGCGCGCTATTCGCAGCGTTGCGTCGAGCGGATAGAACATGAGGGCGCCGACTGCGATGGATAGTTGCATGTGAAGAATGACCAGATCTACCGTGTGGATACACGCCTCAGCCGACTGGCCGCAGTGTAGCACTCACCCCGATTACGCAACAGGGTTTGCCGCGGGTTGAAACAGTCTCGTGATTGCTCGCTCGACAGCAACCTCTACGGCGCTGCACAGCGCCAGCACGCGGCCCGGCTCGGTCTCGCTGCGCGCTGGCGCTGCGATGAAGAACGTGTCGCCATCAACGAGCGTATGCGCCGGCACAACGCAGCGCGCCAGCGCATCGTGGGCGGCAATCCCGGCCCGCACAAGTGTGAGCTGGCTCACTGGCTCGCCAATGAGCACCGCCCCAATGGTCGTGTTCTCGCCTTCAGCCGCGCGTGCCGCGCCGCTCAGCAACGCATCGCGAGAAGGCCGGGCTGTCGGTGACGTGTCTTCGTCTCGGCTCAGCAGGGCGCCGGTCGCAGGGTCAACCACGTCCCCGGCCGCGTTCAGTGCGACGATTGCTACCACGTCCGTGTCGCCGATTCGAGCCGATCCAACGCCAAGCCCGCCATCGCGTGGTCGGAGGCCGCCGAGCTTAGCGACGGTCGCGCCAGTCCCGACGCCGACGCGCCCCGTGTCGGTGCCGGCACCAGTCGCATTCAGGCAGGCAGCGTAGCCGTCATCGGCCGTTGGGCGACGAGGCGTTCCGACCGGTAGGTCGAAGATCACAGCGCCGGCGACGATCGGCACCGGGCCGCCTCCGGTCGGAAAACCACTGCCTTGCTCGTCCAGATAGCGCATCACGCCGTCAGCTGCCGCAAGCCCGAAGGCGCTGCCGCCGGTCAGCAGGATGGCATTGAGCTGTCCCACAGTTCTCCCAGGGCCGAGGAGATCCGTCTCGCGAGTGCCCGGCGCGCCACCGCGCACGTCCACCCAGGCTGGCACAAGCTGGTCAAACAGGACGACGGTGCAGCCGGTGCGGTCGTCCTCGTACGTCGTGTGGCCGATTCGGTACCAGCTATCTGACATCAACCGTCATCCCTCGCTCGGCGATCATCGTCGGACCTCGAAACTCCGTCAGAGAACGTGCCATGACTGTCTCTGGATCGCGCTCGGCCCAGAGGTGGGTGAGCATGAGCGACTTTGCTCCGCCAAGACGAGCGAGCTGTCCGGCACTCTCCGGTGTCAGGTGACCGCGCTCTGCTGGAGGCGTGTCTCCATAGTCGTCAAGCGTGGCCTCGATAATCGCCAGATGCGCGTTGCGCACCAGTTCCACCAGCGGCTCGATTGCGCCGGCATCGGCCGAGTAGGCGAGGACGACACCGGTCGATTGCTGCTCGACGCGCATTGCGTAGCACGGAACATAATGCTGAGACCAGTGTAGCGAAATCGTCAGGTCGCCAATGCGAATCAGCGTGGCCCCGTCATACTCGTTGATCGCGAACGCCGATGCCCAGAATGAAGCCGGATCGTCTCCGGGATCGATGAGAGATGCGGCGAGCGCGTGCAGGCGCTGCTCAACGCCGCGTGGAACCCAGAGCGGTATCGGGGCGTCGAGCGTGCCGGGTCCGTAGACCAGCCCGTAGCGGTACGGAATCAGATCGAGGACGTGATCCGAGTGCCAATGGGAGAGCACGACGCCGGAGACAGTGTGATAGTCGATCTTCTCGCGAAGGGTCGCCAACGTGTTCGGCCCACAATCGAGCAGCACGGTGGCGGCATCGGACTCGACGAGGTATGACGAGCAGCCCTGGCCTGGATTTGGCCAAGCGGCTGCGCCGCCGAGAACCGTGACGCGCAACGTCATGGCCTATTCGGCAATGAGGCGTGCTCGACGTTGAGAACTTCGAGATGCACGACGTCGTTGATCAGGTGCGCGACTGGCTTCGATGTCGACAGCTCAATGTGCGTGACGCTGCAGTTGTCCACAGAGTACTTCTGCCACTGACCCGGATCGTCGCCGAGAATCTGCGCGACGGCCGAGCTGATGACGCCGCCGTGGGCGACGACAACGATGCGTTGTCCCTGTGCCGCGGTCGCGATTGCGTCCAGCGTCGTACGCACGCGATTGTGGAACTGACGTCGCGATTCGCCCTCCGGAAACTGGATATCGGCGTCAAGCGATTCGCGGATCTGTTTCATTAGCTCGGGCCATTGCAGGGCGAGCTGATCGATGTTGTGTCCCTCGACAGCGCCGAAATTCATCTCTGCCAGCCCGGCCTCGATGATTGGATCGAGACCGATGTTCCGGGCGATCGCTCGCGCCGTGAAGAGCGCGCGCTGGAGCGGGCTGGAGTAGAGCGAGCTAATGTCGGCAAGCTCGCCGATCCGCGCGCCGACCAGCTCAGCCTGCTTCAGGCCCAGCTCGTTGAGCGGCGTGTCCGTCGCACCGACAAATAACCGCGCGACATTAGCGCTGGTCTGCCCGTGGCGCACGAGAAACATTTCTGTAGTTCGGGTCGTCATATTTCTGCTTTCACTGTATTCGCGGATGCACCTTCCAGGCTCAGGAACGCTGGTGCCGATGGGCATACATCAACCAGAGGACACACTGCGCATTTTGGCCGACGCGCCACGCACGTCTCCCGACCATGCCGAATCATCAGCAGATGCGCATCATGCGCTGCGCCCGGTGGCAGTTGAGCCTCCAACAGCTCGTGAGCGCGCTCGGCAGATGTGCCTGGTGGGATGAGATGGAGCCGCAGGGCGACGCGGTGGACGTGCGTGTCGACCGGCATCGCGTCGCGGCCGAGGTTGAACATCAGGACGCACGAGGCGGTCTTTGGCCCGACACCCTTCATCTGCGTCAACCAATGCCGGGCTTCAGGGATCGACATATCGCCGAGGAATGTCAGGTCATAGCCACCCGTGCGCTGTCGGACCTCACGCAAGACTGCCTGAATCCGCGGGGCTTTCTGATCGGCAAGGCCGCCGCTGCGGATTGCGTCGGCGACCGCTGTCACCGGCGCGTCAACGACTGCGTCCCAGGTCGGGAAATGCTCCCTGAGTGAGCGGAACGAGCGCTCCGTATTGCTGTCGGACGTGTTCTGCGACAGGATCGTCGCGATCAACCCCGCTATTGGCGGCTCGGGATCGCCGCGCACCGGTGAGCCGTAGCGGGCGCGCAACGCGGCGACGACAGCCATCATCGGCGGGCCGTCGTTGATCTGATCTGGTGGGCTCAGGCTCGCATTCATTGCTCCCATTCTAGTCGCGCCCGGTTCCTCTGACCAGACATCCGCTTGACGCCAGGCGGGCTAAATCCGTATGATTTCTCGGATATGCCGGAAACGCTGGCGTACGTACGAAAGAACTCGCGTGTTGTCAGAGCTTGAGCCAGACAAGACACATCATCGGACTAGGGGCCTCCGCCTTCAGCGGGGGCTTTTTTCATATCAGGGAGCAGAATGACGAATCTTCTCATTCGCGGCGGTCGGGTCATCGACCCTGCGAACGCAATCGATGGTGCCCTGGATATCGAGATTGTTCACGGCCGCATTTCGCGAGTCGGTCGCGATCTCCAAGCTGGCGATGGCTTCGAGGTAGTCGACGCCTCCGGCTGCATCGTCACGCCGGGCTGGATCGACGCTCACGTCCACCTGCGCGATCCGGGTCTCACCTACAAAGAGGACTTGCAGTCCGGCGCAGATGCCGCAGCGGCTGGCGGTTTCACGCGTATGTGCTGCATGCCGAACACGAACCCACCGCTCGACACAGCCGAGCGTGTCGCCGACATCGTCACACGCGGCAGCGTGACCGGGATCCATATCCACCCGATCGGCACGATCTCGGTGGCGCGGGCGGGCCTGGAAATTGCGCCGTTACGGGAGATGGCTGCTGCCGGCGCGATTGGCTTCTCTGACGACGGCGATAGCACGAAGTCGGAAGACGTCATGCGTGAGGCGCTGCGCCTGTCTGCCGAACTGAATCTGCCCATCATGGTGCATTGCGAAGACCCGGAGATGATCCAGGGCGGATCGATGCACCGTGGAGATGTATCGGCTGAGCTTGGTGACCCGGGCATCCCGGCCGAGGCCGAAGAGTCCTACATCGAGCGCGATCTGCGCCTGGCGGAAGAGACTGGTGGCTGGCTGCATGTCCTGCATGTCTCGACTGAGCGCGGCATCAAGCTCGTTGAGGCGGCACGCGCGCGTGGCGTCCGCTGCACTGCCGAGGTGATGCCGCATCACCTGCTGCTGACCGACGAGTGGGTAGCAGGGCGCAAGCGCTTTGCGGGGGAACAAGAGGCAGTAGGAAGCGGCCCGTCGCCCGATTCGAGCGCGAAGGTGAATCCGCCGCTGCGACCCGAGAGTGACGCATTGGGGCTCCTCAAAGCGGTTCAGCGCGGCGCGTTTGACTTTGTGGCGACGGACCACGCGCCGCACGCTGAGCGCGACAAGCCGGCCGAGCTGCGCGGCGCTGCGTTCGGCATGAGCGGACTGGAGCTCGCGCTGCCGTCGATGGCGCGGCTGATTGAGCGCGGTGATCTGGACTGGCCGCAGGTCGTCGAGCTCTTCACCTCCGCGCCCGCGCGCACGCTGGGGCTGCCGGGAGGCACGCTGGCGGTCGGCGAGAGCGCCGACGTAACGGTGATTGATCCAACGAAGGAATGGGTTGTCAGCGCCGACACGCTGAGGACGAGGAGTGCGAACACACCGCTGCTGGGATTGACGATGCGCGGACGGGCAGTGCTTACGATTTGCGAGGGGGAGGTGCGCCACGATGAGCGTGCATAAGGGGGATGCCGCCGTCATCCTGGAAGATGGCAGTGTCTTCCGAGGGACGTCGTTCGGCGCTGAGCGAGACGCCGAAGGCGAAGTAGTCTTTACCACCTCGATGACCGGGTATCAGGAGGTCGCGACCGATCCCTCATTCCGAGGGCAGATCGTCTGCATGACCTATCCGATCATCGGCAATTACGGTGTGACCGAAGACGATGACCAGTCTCGTCAGCCATGGATCACCGGCATGATCGTTCGCGATTACACCGACTGGCCGAGCAACTGGCGCTCGGAAGGTACGCTGGCGGAATACTTCCAACAGCGCGACATCCCGGCCATCTCCGGCGTCGATACCCGCGCGCTGACGCGCCACATTCGCCGTCAGGGAGCGATGCGCGCACTGCTGGTCGCGAAGATCGGCGAGCGCGCGATCAGCGATCTGCAGGAGCGCGCCAAGGTCGCCTGGACACCGGCTGAGACGAACGTCGTGGCCGACGTGACGATTGATGAGCCGAGAGATGTTGGCGACGGCAGTCTGCATGTCGTGCTGATCGACTGCGGCGTCAAGGAGAACATCCTTGAGTCGCTTGAGCGACGTGGCGTGCGGGTCACCGTGGTGCCGTACGACACGCCGTACAGCGACATCGCCGCGCTGCAACCGGACGGCGTGCTGACATCGCCAGGTCCGGGCGATCCGGAGCGCGCAGCACCGGCGGCCGACACGATCCGCGCGATCATCGACGACGGCGTCCCGTATCTCGGAGTGTGCCTGGGGCACCAGCTTCTGGCCCATGCGATTGGGGCGACAACAAGCAAGCTGAAGTACGGACACCACGGCGGCAACCATCCGGTACTCGACATAGCGAGTGGTCGAGTGCACATAACGTCGCAAAATCATGGCTATCAGGTGGACGCCGACAGTGTCCCAACGGGTAGCGGTTGGCGCGTCTCGCAGGTCAATCTCAACGATGAATCGGTCGAAGGCCTGGCGCACGAGAGCTTGCCGGTGTTCAGCATTCAGTACCACCCGGAGGGTGCCCCTGGGCCGCAGGACACTCAGTATGTGTTTGATCAGTTTGTCGCGCTCCTCAAAGAGGGGAAGCGCCAGCGTGAAGGGGTGACTGCGTGAGCGACCGGGTCCAGCGTGTTCTCGTGATCGGATCCGGTCCGATCGTCATTGGTCAGGCCGCAGAGTTCGACTACGCGGGTACCCAGGCGTGTCGGGCCCTGCGCGAGGAAGGCATCGAGACGATCCTCGTCAACTCCAACCCGGCGACGATCATGACCGATGAGGATGTGGCCGACGTCGTCTATATCGAGCCACTGATTCCGGACGTCATCCGCCGCATTATCATGCGCGAACGACCGGATGGCCTGCTGCCGACCCTGGGCGGGCAGACCGGCCTCAACCTGGCGGTTCAGCTTGCCGACCTCGGCATCCTCGATGAGTACAACGTCAAGCTGCTCGGTACGCCGCTCTCCGCGATTCAACACGCGGAGGATCGCGAGCTCTTCAAGCAGCTGCTGCAGGACATCGGCGAGCCGGTGATGGATAGCGTCATCGCCCACACCGTCGCCGAAGCGCGCGAGTTCGCCGAGCGCGTCGACTTCCCGCTGATCATCCGACCGGCCTATACGCTCGGCGGCACCGGCGGCGGCATCGCCTACAACATGGCTGAGCTGGATGAGATCGCGCAGAGCGGAATTTCCGCCAGCCCGATTCACCAGGTGCTGATCGAGCGGTCGCTGCTTGGCTGGAAAGAGATTGAGTACGAGGTCATTCGCGACGGCGCAGACAACGCGATCACCGTCTGCAACATGGAAAACATCGACCCGATGGGCGTGCATACCGGTGACTCGATCGTCGTCGCCCCCAGCCAGACGCTCTCGGATCGCGAATACCAGATGTTGCGTGCATCGGCGCTGAAGATCATCCGCGCGCTGGGAATCGAGGGTGGCTGCAACGTCCAGTACGCGCTCGATCCGAACTCCTTCGCCTACCAGGTCATCGAGGTGAACCCGCGCGTCAGTCGCTCGTCGGCGCTGGCGTCGAAGGCAACCGGCTATCCGATCGCGCGCGTTGCCGCCAAGATCGCGATCGGCAAGCGCCTCGATGAGATCCCCAATAGCGTCACGCAGCAGACGACGGCCGCGTTTGAGCCAGCACTCGACTACTGCGTCGTGAAGATTCCACGTTGGCCGTTCGACAAATTCCGGCGCGCAGACCGCTCGCTGGGCACGCAAATGAAGGCAACCGGCGAGGTCATGGCCGTCGATCGCTCATTCGCAGCGGCGATGCAGAAGGCGGCCCGCTCGCTCGAGAGCGATGCGCCGGATCTGCTCTGGGAGAGCGCCGCCTGGGACGACCACGACGTGCTGATGAACGCGATTCGCCGACCGAATGACGAGCGGCTCTGGGCGGTGACAACTGCGCTGCGTCGCGGTGTCTCCCAGGATGAAATCTTCGAGCTGTCGGCAATCGATCCGTGGTTTATTCACGAGTTCGGGCGCATCATCGCCATGGAGCAGCGAATCGCTGCCGAGCCGTTGACCGAGCAGCTGCTGTGGGAGGCGAAGCGCTTCGGGTTTTCGGACGCGCAGATCGCCAAGATCGGCGGCAAGCCCGAAGGGGAAGTCCGGGCGATGCGCTACGAGGCCGGGATTACACCGGTCTTTAAGATGGTCGATACCTGCGCCGCCGAGTTTGAGGCTGCGACGCCGTATTACTACAGCACCTATGACGAGGAAGACGAAGCGCCGCCGCTGAAGGCTCCCAAGGCTGTCGTAATCGGCTCTGGCCCCATCCGCATCGGTCAGGGAATCGAGTTCGACTACTGCAGCGTGCAGGCCGCGCAGGCACTGCGCAACGCCGGTACGGCGGCGATCATGATCAACTCCAATCCGGAGACGGTCTCAACCGACTTCGACACCTCAGATCGGCTGTATTTCGAAGCGCTCGACCGTGAGTCGGTCGGCGAGATCCTGCGTCACGAGGGCGGTGGCGATCCGTCGAACGTGCCGGTCATTCTGCAGTTCGGCGGGCAGACGGCCATCAATCTCGCCAGCCCGCTCACCGATCGCGGCGTGCCGGTGCTCGGCTCGAGCGTCGATACCATCGATCTGGCCGAGGATCGTGAGCGGTTCGAAGCATTCCTGAACCGGATCGGCATCCCGCAGCCGCCGGGCACGGCGGTCATGACGCTGGATGCGGCGATTGATGTCGCCGACCGGCTCGGTTACCCCGTGCTGGTGCGGCCCTCATACGTTCTCGGCGGACGGGCGATGGAAGTCGTCCACTCAGCCGATTACCTCGCCCGCTACCTGGCCACCAACGTTGACTTCCAGAGCGGCCATCCGATCCTGATCGACCGCTACCTGGAGGGCAAGGAAGTCGAAGTTGATGCGATTTGCGACGGCACCGACGTCCTGATCCCCGGCGTCATGGAGCATATCGAGCGCGCTGGCGTGCACTCGGGCGACTCCTATGCCGTCTATCCAGGCGTCAACCTGTTCCCGAGTGAGGTCGAGCGCCTCGTCGAATACACCACGCGCATTGCGCTGGAGCTCGGCGTAATCGGCCTGGTCAACATCCAGTACGTTATCCACGCCGGACGTCTCTACGTGCTCGAGGTGAATCCACGTGGCAGCCGGACGGTGCCCTTCCTGTCGAAGGCTACCGGCGTGCCGATCATTGAGCTGGCGACGCGCGCCATGCTCGGCATTACGCTGAAGGAGCAGGGCTACAGCGGCGGTCTCTGGCCGCGCCAGCCGCTGGTTGCCGTGAAAGCGCCGGTCTTCTCGATGGCCAAGCTGCGCGGCGTTGAGGTGAACCTCGGCCCGGAGATGAAGTCGACCGGCGAGGCGATGGGTATTGACCGCGAGTTCGCTCCGGCCTTCTACAAGGCGATGCTCGCTTCGGGGCTAGCCCTGAAGCCGCATGAGGCGATCCTCGTCAGCGTTGCCGACCGCGACAAGGCCGAGACGCTGCCGATCATCGAACGACTGGCGCGGATGGGCTGCCAGCTCTACGCGACAGAAGGCACGGCCGCCATGATCGAACGCAACGGCATACCGGTGAAGATGGTGACCAAGCGAATTGGTCAGGGGCGACCGGACATGCTCGATGTCATCCTGGACGGCACTGTTCAGGGTGTCATCAACACGCCGGGGCCGGCAGAGACCGAGATGCTGGACGGCTTCCAGATCCGCCGCGCTGCGGTCGAGAAGGGCATTCCGTGCATCACCTCGATCGACACCGCCGGCGCGGTGGTTAACGCAATGGAACGAGCTACGGGCGCGTATACAATCCAGCCACTCCCGAATTATCGGTCGCGGGTCTCCGTGTTCTACTAGTCGCTGCGTGAGGGGGATCGATGCCACGATGGCTCTACGGCATGCTGGTGTTTGGAGTTGGCGCAGTCATTGCCCACTTTGCCGGCATGTCGGAGATCCTGGTTTTTGCGCTGGCAGCGCTGGGCATCATCCCCATCTCCGGCCTCATCGGCCAGGCCACTGAGGGGCTCGCCGAACACGTCGGCCCGAAGTGGGGCGGGCTCCTCAACGCCACGTTCGGCAATGCCGCCGAGCTCATCATCGGCATCGTCGCGATCAACCGCGGATTGCTTGATCTCGTCAAGGCATCTGTGACCGGTTCGATCATCGGTAACCTGCTGCTGGTTCTGGGGATGGGGTTCCTCGTCGGCGGCTGGCGGCACGGGGTGCTGCGCTTTGACGCCCGCGAGGCGGGTCGCAATTCGGCGATGATGCTGATCGCCCTGGCCAGCTTGCTTCTGCCGGCTGCCTTTGCGATCGCCGATCCGCACCCGGATGATATCCATCGTGTCAGCCTGGGCGTCTCTATCGTCCTGATCGCGATGTACGTGGCCTACATCGCCTACTCGCTGACAGGTCAGGGCGGTCAGGATCTTGAGTCTGAGATCGGCGCGCATGATGACGAAGGCGGTGGGGTCGGCTGGTCGCTCTGGCTCTCAATTGGTGTGCTGCTCGCTGCGACGGCCGCGACCGTGATCCTGGCAGAGTTGCTCGTCGGGACGGTCGAGCACGTTGCCGAGCGAGCGCATCTCTCCGAGTTCTTCGTGGGTATCATCCTGGTGCCGATCATCGGCAATGTGGCCGAGCACTTCTCAGCCGTCCTCTTTGCCGCGCGAAATCGCGCTGACATCACGCAGGGCATCGCCGCCGGATCGTCGACCCAGGTAGCGCTGCTCGTCGCGCCGTTGTTCGTTCTGCTCAGTTACCCGCTCGGCCATAAGATGGATCTGACATTCGTGCCGCTAGAGATCATCGTGGTCGGCATGTCTGCATTGCTCTTCGCGTATATCAGCGCTGATGGCGAATCAAACTGGCTTGAGGCGCTTCAGCTCCTCGGTCTGTACGTCATGGCCGGGGTTGTGTTCTTTTTCCTGCCGGCATGATCCAGAGAGATATAGATGTGTGACAGGCGACCGCGAACAGGCGGCGCGATAAGGAGGGGTGCGGGTGAGCGACGACTTCCTGAACCAGTTGCGCGAAATCGGCGCGTTGAAGAGCGGCCACTTCCTGCTGGCGTCTGGCCGACACAGCGATCAGTATGTGGAGAAGTTCGATCTACTGCGCCATCCACAAGCAACAGAGATGGCCTGTCGGCAGCTTATCCAGCAGTTGCCGGATACCGATGTTGATCTTGTCGTCGGCCCCACGACCGGCGGCATTCTGCTGGCGTTTGAAATCGGTCGCCAGCTCGGATTGCCAGCCGCCTACGCCGAGCGGGCGCGTGATGGCGCTAGTGAGCGAGCATTCAAGCGCGGGACGGTGATTGCGCCGGGCACGCGCGTTCTGCTAGTCGATGACATCCTGACGACCGGTGGATCAATTCGTGAAACGCTGGCCGCGCTGGAAGCTGTAAACGCTGATGTTCGCGCGATTGCTGTCCTTGTCGATCGCTCGGGTGGTACCGTGTCGTTCGGACCGCCGCTGATGGCGCTCGCGTCCCTCTCAATCGAAACGTGGACAGCAGAAGATTGCCCGCAGTGCCAGGCAGGTGTGCCGCTGGTCAAGCCGGGATCGACAACGAGCCAGCCTGTGAGCTAGCTCTCGTTGGTCAGATCCTCGCGCGCCTGTCGCAGGCGCGTTCGCAAATCGGACATCTCGGCGAGGCGGCGCTCGATCTGATCCAGCGCGTCATCGCCGGGGTGGCCAACGTACTCGTCGCGTAGCTCAACGATCATCTGTGCAAGGCGGCCGATGGTGCGGACGATCTGGCTGGGATCGTCGTCGCCACTGGCGTGTCTCGAAATCTCGGCCATGCTCAGTACCCCTCATACCCCTCACGAGGTTTCGCTCGGCACCTCGACACCGGCTTCTTTAAGCCGTCTCAGGAACTCGGCCTCGTCGATGATAGTCACTCCGTACTCGCGGGCTTTGTCGGCCTTGCTGCCCGCTTCTGCGCCGGCGACGACGATTGACGTCTTGCGCGAGACAGACGACGAAACGCGCGCACCGAGGCGCTTCAGGATCGCCTCGGCATCCGGGCGAGTCATCGCTTCGAGACGGCCAGTCAGGACAACAGCCAGCCCCTGCCATTCGGTCTCCGGCACCGGCTCGGGGTGCTCCTGCTCAACTGTGAGGCCGGCGGCAGTCAGCTCGGCAATCAGCTCCTGGTTTCGTGGCTCGGCGAACCAGTCGTGGATCGACTGCGCCACTACCGGTCCGACACCAGGAACACTTGCCAGTGCCTCAAGCGGAGCCTCGGCGATCGCTTCGATCGAGCCGAAGTGATCGGCCAGCAATTGCGCGTTGCGCTCGCCGACATGGCGAATGCCGAGCGCGAAGATGACTCGCGCTAACGGCTGCTGCTTGCTCTGCTCGATCGAGCGCTGAAGCCGCTCTACGCTCTTCTCGCCCAGCCCATCCATCTCAACGATCGTCTCCCACGGCAGACGGTAGACATCAGCGAGTGAGAGGATCAGACCGGCGTCAACAAAGCGCGCCGCGAGCTTGCTGCCGAGTCCTTCGATGTCCATTGCGCCACGGGAGACGAAGTGGATGACGCTCTCGCGTAACTGAGCCGGACAGCCAGACGTGTTGACGCAGTACGACATGGCTTCGCCGGGCACGCGCTCGATCGATGAGCCGCAGACCGGGCAGCGGTCGGGCCAGACGAACTCCTGCTCTTCGCCGGTGCGCGCAGCTTCGACAACGCCGAGGATCTTCGGGATGACATCGCCAGCTCGCTGAATGACAACCGTATCGCCGATTCGCACGCCAAGTCGACGAATCTCATCCTCGTTGTGCAGCGTTGCGCGGCTGACAGTCACGCCACCGATCTGAACTGGCCGCAAATGCGCCAGCGGATTGAGGCTACCTGTGCGGCCAACGTGAACCTCGATTGACTCCAGGACGGTCGTCGCTTGCATCGCCGGGAACTTGTAGGCGATTGCCCAGCGCGGCTCGCGGGCGACGGTGCCGATCTCGTCGTACAGCCGCGTGTCGTCCACTTTCACAACGACGCCATCAATATCGAAGTCGAGATCTGGACGGCGTTCGTACCACCACTCGCAGCGTTCCCAGATTTCGTCGATTGTCGAGCAGATGGTGTAATCCGGGCTGATTGTCAGTCCGGCGTCAGCGAGCAACTGGAGAATCTCGGAGTGTCTGTTCGGAAGGTTGTTGTCCTGGGTAACGCCCGAGTAGACGAAGAGACGTAGCGGGCGAGTGGCGGTGACGCGTGAATCGAGCTGGCGCAGTGCGCCAGAGGCAGCGTTGCGCGGGTTGGCGAACGTCTGTTCGCCCTTCTCAACGCGCTCGGCATTCATCGCCTCAAATTCGCTGCGGCGCATGTAGACCTCGCCGCGCACTTCCAGCGACGGCGGCAACGACGCTACGTTCGTCAGCTCGACGGGAATGTCCCGGATTGTGCGCATATTGGCCGTTACGTCTTCGCCAACGAAGCCGTCGCCGCGGGTCGAGCCGCGCTGCAGACGGCCATGGCGATAGAGCAGGCTGCTGGCGACGCCATCGATCTTCGCTTCAACGACGAACGTCAGATTGTCATGACCTGAGAGGCGATAGACCTGATTTACCCAGCGTTCCAGCTCGTCGCGATTGAAGACATTGCCAAGCGAGAGCATAGGGACATCATGACGCACTGGCGTGAAGCCGGCGGCCGGCAGCGCGCCGATCTGCTGCGTCGGAGAGTCGGGCGTGATCAGCTCAGGGTGCGCCTCTTCAATCGCCTTGAGCTCGTGGAAGAGGGCGTCCCACTCGGCATCTGACACACTGGGCTGTTGCAGGACGTAATACTCATGGTTGTACTGATTGATGAGGGCGCGCAGCTCGTCCACGCGCAACTTTGCCTGAGCATCGTCCATAGTCAAAGCCCTCTCCACGGAGATCGGAAAGGTCAGCAGCCGGGCGTCGAAGGTGGAGGACGCCGACGCAGTATAGCACGGGTTGTTCGTACACTTGTTCTGATCGTATACTGCCGGTGCCGTGACCTCGAGTCACCTCTGGGGAAGTCATGATCTCGCACCACGAACCGCCCGAGGCCCCACAAGCGGATACCCTGCAGTATCCCAACCTGGTGGATCGCGCGATTGCCTGCATCGAAGAGCACAACGGCGCGATTGACGAGACGCTGCTGATCGCGCGTGTCTTCGGCAATGCGACCAATGCTACGCTCTGGCGTCCGCTCCTGCGTAACGTGCTTTCCCAGCATCCGGCAGCGCGATTGCGGCCGGACGGCCTCTGGACGACACGCGCTGCGCCGGACGTGGTCACATTTCCGGACGAATTTGTTGTGCTCGATGTCGAGACGACGGGCCTCAAGCCCAGCCACCAGCGCATCATCGAGGTCGGCCTGATACGTGTCTCACCGCACGGTTCGCCGATGCGCTGGTCCTCGCTCGTCGATCCTGGTCGTCGGGTGCCGGATTACGTTCGCACCCTCACTGGCATCGACGATCAGACTCTTTCCGGAGCGCCGGAGTTTCGCTCGATCGCGCCGACGATCGTCGAGATCATCGGCGACCTGCCGGTGGTTGGGCACAACATTGAATTCGATCTGGCGTTCATCAATGCCGAGATGGTGCGAGCCGGCCTGCCGAAGCTGGTTAACCAGGGGATCGACACGCTGGCTCTGGCGTCGACCTTGGTTTCCGAAGCCCGACGCCTGAACCTGGCTGATGTCGCCAGGGCGCTGGGCGTGCAAGGCAAAGAGGCGCATCGGGCGCTGGCCGATGCCTCGACGACACTCGACGTGTTTGGCGCATTGCTGACCCGCGCGCGAACACAGGGGCTGGCTTCACTTGAAGATCTGGCGCGTCTGAATCAGCGGCGTCGTGCGCCCGCTCCTATTCATCGCCCGATTGGCCGCGCGCGGTCTATCCTCGATCGTGCGCATCTCGAAGGCATCCCGCACGCTCCGGGTGTTTACATCATGCGCGACGGCGCGGGGTCGGTGATCTACGTTGGCAAAGCGCGCGACCTGCGCAAACGCGTCGCGTCCTACTACTCCCAGCCGCTTGGCTACACGCGCAAGATGGACGGCCTCATTCAGACGCTCGAGCGGATCGACGTTGAGGTCGTCGGCTGCGAGCTTGAGGCGCTAATCCTCGAGTCGCAATTAATTCGGCGCTATCGTCCGCGCTTCAACGTCGTACAGCGCAATGTTGAGCAGTACGTCTACGTGCGTGTTGACGTGTCGAATCCATGGCCGCGCGTGACGGTTGCTCGGGACCGTGCCGCCGATGGCGCGGCCTACTTTGGACCCTTCCGCGCAGCATCCAGCGCCCGCAAGGCGGTAGCGCTGGTCAACGACACATTGCCGCTCCGTACCTGCCGACGGTCATTCATGGACAAGCGCTCCTACGGATCGCCGTGTCTGGAACTGAGCCTGAACCGCTGCCTGGGACCGTGTGTCGGTCAGGCCGATCCGGATCTCTACCGCGAGTATGTCTATGATGTGCTGGAGTTCTTTCGCGGAGACGACCGCCGCCTGATCGCCCGCCTTCACGCCAAGCTGGAAGACACCGTCGCTTCGATGGACTTTGAGCGCGCTGCTACGCTCCGCGACCGCATCAAGCAGGTGGAAACACTGGCGCGCGAGCAGCGCGGACTGGACAGCGTCGCCCAGCACCGGCAGGCGCTGCTGGTTCTGCCAGCCGTCGAAGCAGGCACACGCACTATCTGGTATCTGCTGAACGGACGGCGCTGGGCTGCCCTGACGATCAACGACGCTGACTCGGCATCGGACATCGCGACACGATTCGAGCCAATACATCAACGGGCGACATTGGCCGCAGACGGATTCCTGCCGGACCACCATTCGGTGGATGAAATGGCGATTCTGGCACGCTGGATGCGCCGCACTCCGGGTCACGAAGCGTATATCCCATTGGACGGACAATCGTTGGAAGCTGGCTGCAGGCGAGCACTTGCGGTCGATCTCTCGGTACCGTTCGGTGAAGGATCGGGCGGCACAGAGGCTGACGATAGCGCTGTAACGGAGTACGATAGTGTAGCGACAGCGTGTACGGACACTTCTGCGTCGCTCAGGGGGTAACATGACAGCCGGCGGAGACCAGATCAGGATTCTCGAAGAAGTTGCAGCGATGGTGCGTACGTGCACGCGCTGCGAGCTGTGTCGAGGGCGTACGAACGCAGTACCAGGCGAAGGCGCGACGAATGCCGAGATCATGTTCATCGGCGAGGCACCAGGCTACAACGAGGACAAGCAGGGGCTGCCTTTTGTCGGCGCGGCCGGCAAGTTCCTCAACGAGCTGCTCGAGTCGATCAACCTCGATCGCAACAGTGTCTTCATTACCAACGTCGTGAAGTGCCGACCGCCGGGCAACCGCGATCCGCTCCCGGATGAGATCGAGGCCTGCTATCCGTATCTGGAGCGGCAGATCGAGACGATCGATCCGCTGGTGATCGTGACGCTCGGGCGCTATTCAATGTCACGCTGGTTCCCGAACGAGCGCATTTCGCGTATCCACGGCCAGCCAAAGCGAGTGGGCGAGCGTGTGATCGTTCCGATGTACCATCCGGCGGCGGCGCTCCATCAGGGATCGCTGCGCGCTACGATCCTCGCCGATTTCGAGCGGCTGCCGATGTATGTTGCCAAAGCGAAGGAAGACCGCGACAAGTTCGACAGCACTCCACCGAGCGCCAATCAGGCTCGGCTGTTCTAATGTCGTACGTATGCATGCTTGACCAACGTCTCTGCTCTTCGTAGAGTGTACGTACACTTAGCGGGGATGAGGGAGTAACGGTGGCAGCACGGGCAAACGTCAAAGAACGGAAAGGGAACGAGGTGTCGGCATCCGACCGCACCTCGCCCGGCAAGATCGTGGAGTTCAAGTCCAGACGATCCACGTCCGACGAATCCGGGCCTCGGCGTGCGCCGCGCATCGAGGTTGCGCCGCGTCTGCGCGACGAAATTCTGGCGTTCGTCGTCTTCACGATCGCCGTGCTGACGGCTCTGCCAATCGTCGGCCTCGCAGGCGGCAGTGTCCTCTCGCTTGCCGGCGAGGGCTTTGCACTCCTGCTGGGTCGAGCATCGATCGTCGTGCCGTTCGGCCTGGCGATCATCGCCGTTGAGCTCTGGCGAGCCGGCGAGGCAGCGCAACGGACACGCCGGATTGCTGGCGGTGCCATTACGCTGATTTCGATCGTTGGCTTGTTAGGCCTCCCGAACATTGATGGCTCTGTGCAGTCCGCAGGCGGGTATGCGGGGCTCGCCGTCGCGCGAGGGCTGATGGCGATCGTCGGTGAGATCGGTGCTGCGCTGGTACTGTTCTCGCTCGGCATCGTTGGCGTCTTCCTCGTCACCGGCTATGACACGCGCGAGATTGCCGATTCGTGGCGCAGAGTGCGTCCGCGGCGGCGTGTGCCGATGCCGGATTACGATGTTCCCGATGAACTGACGACATCGGCAATAGACTCCATTGAGACGGAAGCGTATCCCGTTCCTGAGCCGGCGGCAGCGGTCGATGCCAGACCGGTGCGCCTGGAGCCGGTCCCGCCGGCGAAGCCGGTGATCAACCGCCCGAAGTCCGAGCAGACTCCTAAAAAGGAGTCGTCTGCAAAGCGGGATGACGATGCGGTTCCAGCACGACCCGGAACGTGGAAGCTCCCATCCATGGAGCTCCTGAAGACCTATGAAAGCGCCGAGCCGGACGGCCCCGAGCTTGAGGCGAAGGCGCGGCGGATCGAATCGACGCTGGCTTCCTTCAAGGTTGAGGCTGCGGTCCGCGAGATCTTCCCCGGCCCGGCTGTTACTCTCTTCACGCTGGAGCCGGGCGCGGGCGTCAAGGTGCGCCGGATCACCGAGTTGCAAAATGACCTCGCGCTGGCCTTGGCAGCCACATCGTTGCGGATCGAAGCACCGGTGCCCGGCATGGCGCGAGTGGGTCTGGAGATCCCGAACGGTAGTATCTCGACGGTCGGTCTGCGCGAGGTGCTGGAGTCGGCGACCTTCTCCAAGAGCAAGGCCAAAATTCCGCTGCCGATGGGCCGCGACGTGAACGGACGCTACATCATTGGCGACCTGACGCGCATGCCGCACATGCTCATCGCCGGCGCGACTGGCTCGGGCAAGAGCGTCTGCATCAACGGCATCATTGCGACCTTCCTGCTGACGAAGTCGCCGGACGATCTCAAGATGATCATGATCGACCCGAAGATGGTCGAACTCTCAGGCTATGAGGGCATTCCGCATCTGAAGTCGCCGGTCATCACCGAGATGGACAAGGTCGTCCCGGCCCTCCGCGCCGTACTGCGCGAGATGGAGCGGCGTTACCAGACGTTCTCGCGGCTGGGCGTTCGCAATATCGACGGCTACGAGCTGCGTCGTTCGACCGACCCGACGCTCGAGAAGCTGCCCTATCTGGTCGTCATCATCGACGAGCTTGCTGACCTGATGATGACGACGCCGGACGAGGTCGAGACGCTGCTCGTGCGCCTGGCGCAGATGGCGCGGGCGACCGGCATCCATCTGCTGATTGCGACGCAGCGACCATCGGTCGATGTCCTGACCGGCCTGATCAAGGCCAACGTACCAGCGCGTATCGCCTTTGCTGTCTCATCCCAGACTGATAGTCGCGTCATCCTTGACGTGCCTGGCGCAGAACGGTTGCTCGGACGCGGCGACATGCTGTTCATGCCGGCCGATGTGGCCAAGCCGCACCGGGTACAGGGTTCCTATGTTGACGACCAGGAGCTGCAGGCACTGGTGAAGCACTGGGTCATGCTGGCACCTGAGATGCAATACGAGGACGAGTGGGTGCAGTTGCCATCCGAGGATTCGGAGGATTCAACCGAAGACCCACTGTTCGAGCAGGCGCTGTCGATTGTAAAGCAGCAGGGCTCTGCATCCGCTTCTATGCTTCAGCGACGCCTCAGGATCGGCTACAACCGCGCCGCTCGCCTGATTGAGGCGATGGAAGATGAAGGCTACATCGGGCCGGCCGATGGCTCCCGCGGTCGGACGGTTCTCGTTTCCGATGATGACTGGGATGCCGACGAGTAATCAGTGAGCAACAGGCGACCGGTATACTACGGCTGAACGCTTGTTCTGCGACGGAGGCTCACCGATGCGCCCGACACGAATTACAGTCGAACCCGTCGCGCGGCTGATTGACGAGCTGGGACGATTACCCGGCGTCGGTCCGAAGTCCGCCTCCCGGATGGCGTACTTTCTTCTGCGAGCGCCGCGAGAGCAGGCGCTGGCGCTTGCCGAAGCTGTCATCGAGGTAAAGGATCGTATCGTCCTCTGCTCTCGATGCTTCAACATCACCGAACAGAACCCTTGCGCAGTCTGCCAGGACACAACGCGAGATCAGAGCCTGATCTGCGTCGTCGAGGAACCGCTGGATGTGCTGGCGCTTGATCGAACCGGTGAGTACCGCGGTCTGTATCACGTGCTGCACGGCGCGATCTCGCCAGTCGATGGGATCGGGCCGGACAAGCTTCGTATCCGTGAGCTGATCGAGCGCGTCGAGCGCGAACGGCCGGCAGAGGTGATCCTGGCAACGAACCCGAATATCGAAGGCGACGCAACGGCGATGTATATCGCCCGCCAGCTCGCGGCATCTGGCGTGACAATCAGTCGTCCCGCCAGTGGACTGCCGGTCGGCGGGGATCTGGAATATGCCGACGAGGTCACGCTTGGTCGGGCTCTTGCAGGACGCCGAACGTTATAGCGGCGGTCGCCGAGACCGCTGAGGAAACGAGGGGATACGGCAACGTGGCTGCCCTCGCATTTCGACCGCTGACACCACGTGACATCCCAGCTCTCCGCGCCATCGGAGAGTATGTGGCCCCATTGACCTGGGAATCGGATTCTCAGGATGCGCACCCGGGCGTCGCGCAGCAGGTGCTGGAGATGCTCGGCCAACATGCCCGCGAGTCACGTCGATTTGGCGCATTTGTTGATGGCGACCTCTGTTGTGCGCTGACGATGCGGCCACAGGTGATCGCCTATCGATGGGACGTCGTGGCGTTGTGCGCCGGCTCGGGCCGCCATCCGGTGAGCGCCGAGGTGGCGACCGATGTCTGGGCATCGTTACTCGAGTACGGAATTGCTGCTTCAGGCTCTCTGGGCGCGAAGCGCATCTTCGCCGTCGCCAGCGAAGGCACGCCGGCAGCGGCGAGCCTTCGGTCTGCCGGGTTTGAGACGTATGCTCATCAGATGCTCTATACGGCTACCGGCGTGCCTGGCGATGCCGAGCCGCTGCCGGGATTCCGCGAACAGGAGCCGAGCGACGTCTGGTCGATTCACCAGCTCTACCATCACGTGACGCCGCGTCCGGTGCAGTTCGCCGAGGCGCTTACGAGCGCAGCCTGGGAACTGCCCCAGCCGACGGCGCGTGAGCGATTCTTCCCGAGCCGCAGACAGGCAACGCAAACTGTGCTTGAAACTATCGATGGTATTGTCGCGTATAGCAGAATTACGACAGGGAAACATGCGGCCCGTGTTGATTTGCTGGTAGAACCGGCTATTCGGAACGTGACAGCGCGGTTCCTTTCCCATTCGCTTGCGCTTGCGGGCGTACGGAATGATGAGATAGGCGTCGTTATTCCTGAATACGCAGTGGATCTTTGCTCGCAGCTCGAGCGCCTGGGCTTCACATTCGTCACGGAACGTGTGGCGTTAGTGCGACATACGACTGCCCCGGCTGTCGTCTACGAGCGCTTTGCCGGCCCGGTCGTGGAAGGGGAGCGCGTGCCGAAGGGGGTTCCCTCATACTTCAATATTCAGACGGATTCCTGTGCCGGCGCTCCGGCAATGTCCGTAAGCTCAACCGGTAAGCGAATGGAGCGATAGCGCCTTTGACTACACCTGATATGAGTGCAGTGGTCGAAGAACGTGCCGTACCGGCAATGCAAGAGATCGCGATTAGCGACAATCTCGACGATCTGCTGGTAGCGCTTCCGGATCGCATCGCCGATCGCACGCGCGCCGTCATCGCCCAGCGGCCGGATGATGGGCTGATCGAAATCGTCCTCGATCTCGGTCGTCGACCCGAGGCTCGGTTCCAGCGTGGCAGCGAGTTCCTGCGCGAGGATGAGATCACCCGCGAGGACCTTGCTGGCGTCGCTGCGCGCATCGGTAGCTTTGGTGAAGATAACCGCGCCGGTATCGAGCGCACACTGCATCGAATTTCAGCGATCCGCAATCGCAGTGGAGCGATCGTCGGCCTGACCTGCCGCGTCGGTCGTGCCGTCTACGGAACTATCGGGATCATCAGCGACCTCGTCGAATCCGGAGAGAGCATCCTGCTGCTCGGCCGCCCGGGCGTTGGCAAGACGACGATGCTGCGCGAAGTTGCCCGGGTGCTCGCCGACGACCTTGAGAAGCGCGTCGTCATCGTGGACACCAGCAACGAGATCGCCGGCGACGGCGATATCCCACATCCATCGATCGGGCGCGCCCGACGTATGCAGGTGCCGACACCGGCGATGCAGCACCACGTCATGATCGAGGCGGTCGAGAACCATATGCCGGAAGTCGTAGTGATCGACGAGATCGGGACCGAGCAGGAAGCTGCTGCAGCGCGCACGATCGCTGAGCGTGGTGTGCAGCTGATCGGCACGGCCCACGGCAACACGCTCGAAAACCTGATGATGAACCCGACGCTCTCCGATCTGATTGGCGGCATCCAGTCGGTCACGCTCAGCGACGAAGAGGCGCGTCGGCGTGGCACGCAGAAGTCGATTCTGGAGCGCAAAGCGCCACCAACCTTTACGGTCATGGTCGAGATTCGTGAGCGGGATAAGGTCGCAGTCGTGCGCGATGTCGCCGCCGCAGTCGATGCGATGCTGCGTAATCACCATCAGCGGCTGGAGTTGCGCGAACGCCTGCCGAGCGGCGAGATCGTCATCGAGGAGGAGCAGCCGTCGGTCGATGAGCGCAGCAGCAGTCATCGCCGCGAGACGCGACCGCTTCGCCGTCCCGAAGAGACCCAGCGGCCTGCGCCGCCGGAAATCGATGAGATCCTCGATAGTGGTGTGCCGTCAAACCCGCTGATGCAGGGACGCGGCACTGCTGCACGGCCGGTGCGGATCTTCCCGTTCGGCGTCAGCCGAAACCGGCTCGAGCAGGCGTTGACGGCGATGTCGCTACCGGCGCAGATCGTGCGCGATGTTCGCGAGGCGGACATGGTCCTGACGCTCAAGAACTACTATCGCCAACGCCCGCAGCCGTTGCGGGATGCGGAGGCGCGCGGCGTTGCCATATATGTCCTGCGATCAAACACAGTGGTCCAGATGCTGAATGTCTTCCGTGACCTGGTACGCGAGGCAAATCCGAATGCCACAGCGGGCACCTCAGATCAGCGGACACTCGCTCCCGGCGATCCGATAGAGTCGGCCATGTTTGAGGCAGAAGACGCGATCAACGCCGTCCTGGATGGCGCTCCGCCAATCGAGCTTCGACCACAGGCCCCGTACATCCGCAGGCTGCAGCACCAGCTTGCCGACCGATACAATATCGGCTCACGGAGTCGCGGTCGCGAGCCGCAACGGCATGTCGAGATCTTTCGCGAGGGTATCCAGGGTTGAGCCTGTTCGTCACATTCGAAGGCACTGAGGGTTCTGGCAAATCGACACAGATAACGATGCTTGCGGAGCGCCTGCTGGCTCTCGGATACCATGTCGTGCAGACCCGCGAGCCGGGCGGCACTGCCCTCGGCGAGGCCGTGCGCGGGATCGTCCTGGATAGCGAGCTGCACATTGGCGCTGCTACAGAGGCATACCTGATGACGGCAGCGCGCGCCGAGCATGTCGAGCGCGTGATTCGGCCGGCGCTGGCTGCTGGTGCGATTGTCCTGTCGGATCGCTACGTCGACTCGACCATCGCCTATCAGGGAGCTGGACGAGGCCTGCCGGTCGATGAACTGCGCGCAATGCAGGAACTTGCAATCGATGGATTGTGGCCGGATCTGACGTTGCTTCTGGATTTGCCGGTCGAGGTCGGCCTGGCGCGGCGCGCGTCCGCCGGGGATGCGAACCGGATTGATCGCGAGCGGCGGGACTTCCACGAGCGCGTTGGGGCGTGGTTTCGGGCTGAGGCCGTGCGAGATACTCAACGCTGGCGGATTGTCGACGCGCAGCCGACGGCGTCTATCGTGCATACTGAGGTGTTTGGCCTCGTGATGGCGAGGCTCTCTCTCGGCCAGGCGGCCGGTGTGTAAAGCGAGAACGTATGAAGCTGGTGTTCGCCGTAGTCCAGGGTAAAGATGCAGACAACCTCCGGTCGGCGTTACTGGATGGCGGCTATCGAACCACCCAGATCAACAGCGCTGGTGGGTTCCTGCGAGAAAGCAACGCCACATTCCTGATCGGCGTTGACGATGCGTATGTCGCTGACGTCCTCAGCATCATCAAGCGCACCTGCTACACCCGGACGCAGTACGTCAATCCGCTGATGCCGATCATGGAGCCGGGCGAGTTCTATGTTCCGACGCCTGTAGAAGTTCAGGTCGGCGGGGCGACGGTGTTTATCTGCAACGTGAATCGCTACGAACGCATCGTTCCCTAGCATTCCGAGCTCTGAGGAGACAGGAGCCGCGCCGTTTGGAAGCGCTCGTCGCACGCATAGTCCAGATGTTCCTGGCGCTCTCCGGCGCTTACGCCATTGCGCTCTGGTTCGCGTTGATCGTCTGGACCTATCGGGACATCACCACGCGCAGCGAGAACGCCGCGACGCAGATATTCTCAACGCTCGTCGTTGTCCTGTTCTGGGTGCCAGGCGCTGTGATCTACCTCCTGTTGCGCCCGAAGGAAACGCTGGAAGAGGCGTTCCAGCGCTCAGTCGAGGAAGAGTATCTGCTGCAGGACCTCGACGATGTCCATACCTGCCCCAACTGCAATCGCTCGATTCGCGATGATTTCGTCTTCTGCCCGCATTGTCGCGCCGTGCTGCGCACCGAATGCCCGTCGTGCCGCAAGCCGGTTGATGTACGCTGGGAGATCTGCCCGTATTGCGCATTCGATCTCGTCGAGCCGACGAGTGACGATGAAGACGAGCAGCAGCAGACATCGAGATTTCGCGGCGTGGGCGCGTCAGGGTCGCTGCAGGCGATCGACGGTTTTCGCTCCAGTGGTAGTGCGTCTCGCCCGGTAGCGACAACAACCGTGACGCAGCATGGCCCTTCGATCGCCGAAGCCTCTGCTGGCGACGTCAATCCTCGTGGCGCACGTGGCCAAGGCTCGGCACCGCGCCAGGCCGAATCAGATAGTTGAACTTGCTCTGGAAGGCTGAGTAGAAGTTCATCTGCTCGGTCATGATCAGACGGAATCGATGCGGGCTGTGGGTCACGCTAACGAGGTCACCATTTGCTAGCGATTGCGTGATCTGCCCATCGAGGATGAGAGCAGCCTCACGATCGCTGCACATCACAAGCTCGATGAGGCTATCCTCCGGCACGACCAGCGTCGATCGGATCGGAGAATGCGGCGAGATTGGCGTGATGGCAAACCCGCTGACTCCAGCCGACAGAATCGGTCCACCAGCCGCCATGCAATAGGCCGTGCTGCCTTGCGGCGACGCGACGATCATCCCGTCGCCGGGGTAGGTGTTGACGTAACGACCGTCGATGTAGAGCTCAACATCGACCATCTGCATGCCGCTGCGCAGCACGACGTCATTGATCGCCCAGCCGACATCGGAGGATTCGCCTTCGTGGACGACATGCGCACCGAGTGTCGGTCCCTCCTGCACCTCGTAGTCCCCGTCGAGGATCTCAGCAAGAACTTCCTGCCATTGCGACTGTTCGGTCATCGCCAGGAAGCCGACCTTGCCGAAATTGATGCCCAGCAGGGGAGTGCCCGGAAAGCTGTGCGCCATGCGCATCATCAGACCATCGCCGCCGAGTGCGATCAGCGCGTCAGCGTGCTCGCCCGCCCGAATCGCAGCCTCGTCGATCGTCTCTCTCCCGCGCTCTCGTAGCCAGGCATGAATGTCCGGCGCGAGATCGTGCGAGTTCTGCTTGCCGCGCGCCGGAACGATTGCGATCGTGCTCGGAGGAGCCTTCTTGCGCATCAGGACACCTTCGCAACGACATCTACGCCATTCAGCGCCATCGAATGCAGGAACACGGCGTGGAGCAGGTCACCGTCGTGTGGCTGCGCACCAACCGCTTTCGCAGCATCGACCGGCAGATCGTAGGTTTGCACGCAGTTCGCCGGCACGATCACCCGTTCGCCCCGATGCTCAGCGAGGCTGCGGAGCTTCAGCGCCATCGCCGCCTGATAGACACACAGGTCGGTGCAATCGCCAACAATGATCCAGGTGTGGAACGGACCGTGTGCTGCTTCCCACTCGGGCCAACCAGGTGCGGTAAGGCTGGCGATGCTGTTCTTCTCGACGATCGAGAACGAGTCTGCGATTGGCAAATCCGCCAACTCGGGAGCTGTCTGTGATTCTTCCGTCCCAGCGATGCAGTGCGGTGGATAGCTCGCGAATTCCTGCGCATCGGGACGGTGCGTGTCTTGCGTCAGCACAATGGACGTGATCCCAGCGGCATGCGCCCGCATCATCAAGTCGGCGACTGGATCAAGGAGCGCCGCAACTCGTGGACTTGAAAGCGCGCCGGAATGGCAGAAGCCGACGATCAGATCCACCGAAACGATGGCAACCTGGTCCGGGCCCCCGGCGGTCGCGATGATCTCATCGAATGAGCCCTCAGGCAGCGATGATTGCCATTCCTCAACGTAATTCAAAAAGGGGGCCGACCGTTCGGCAAGTGAGAGGTTGTGATTCATTTCATCTCTCCTGAATTCGCGTCCGGCTGGTTTTGCTGGGTCTCGCCCAGAGACGCCTCGCAGGCGCAGACTGCGTCTTTACGCAATGTGTACAGTTGATGTGGTAGCGTGGAACTCGCAGAGGCACGTTTCTCCGAGTTGCGGCGATGCCTGAGGATGCCGAGCGTGATCCTTGAGAGGTGAATGGCGCATCCGCTGGCTGCCACGGACGTTGAACTTGGCGCGGTCCCGACGACTGTTCTCACACTGCCGTCCCTTCCGAGCGACAATCATCGTCGAGTATAGGGAACCTCAGCAACGACCGCCACGCGAAGTGATTGCAAGCGCATGAGTACAGACGCGACCGGGCGTGCTCCCGACTCAACGCCGGAACGACATCGGCAGCGGCTCTATGGTGTGCGCGGGATCATTCTTCGGCGCCGCGATCTCGGTGAGGCCGATCGTATCGTCACGATCCTGACCGCTGAGCTGGGCAAGCTGCGCGTCGTCGCGAAGGGCTCACGGCGAACATCCAGCAAGTTGGCCGGCCACCTCGAGCCGTTCTGCGCCTCACGCCTGCTCATTGCTCGCACCCGTGGGCTGGACATCATCTCGCAGGCCGAAAGCATCGAGACGTTTCAATCGCTGCGCCTGAAGGAGTCGTCGATCGCGACCGCTGGCTATCTGGCCGAGCTCGTCGATGCGCTGGTGCCCGAGGACGAACGGCACGAGGAGGCCTACGAGCTGCTCTTCGCCGCATTCCGGCTGATCGACGAGGGGCAGGACCCGCAACTCGTCAGCTATATTGCAGAAGTCGGATTTCTGCGCGTGCTCGGCTATCGTCCCGAGCTGGAGCGCTGCATTGAGTGCGAGCGCGTCATCGAGCCGGAGCCGAACGGATTCAGCGTCGAGGGCGGTATCCTCTGCCCAGGCTGTGCTCGAGTGCGACCTGAGGCGCAGCCGATCTCGGTCAATGCCCTGAAGGTGCTACGGATGATCAACCGAGGCGACGTGCAGCGCGTCCTTACGCTGAATATCCCCGCCGGCGTTCGTCGCGAAGTTGACGACCACCTCGCCCGTTATATCGCGCGCCGTGTCGGGCGCGAATCTGCTGCGCGGCGCGTACTGTCCGAACTCCGGTTAGAATAGCCCCCACATTCCACGCGATTCCTTTGGCGTTGTGCGCGCTGAGTGGAGGCATTCAATGGCCTACATTGACGATCTTCTCGGGAACAACGAAACGATTGAGCTCGTGGCCCATCGCCACGTTGTCTTCCTGCTATTGCGGCTGTTGCCGATTGCGCTTGTCTGCATCGTCGCCTGGATCGCGGCCATCATCGTCCAGATGTACGTCGATCAGCTTTCGCCCTGGCTGGCGCTGGCGATTGTCGCCGCCTCGCTTGTTCCGCTGGCGATTGCGGTCTATCGATTCTTTGTCTGGCACAAGGAGCAATACGTCGTCACCAACTACCGCATCCTGCAGGCGGAAGGCATCCTCAATAAGCGAACGTTTGACTCGGCACTCGAGAAGGTCAATGATGTGCTGATGCGGCAGTCGCTGGTAGGACGCATATTTGATTACGGGGATATCGAAATTATCACCGGCTCAGAAATTGGTGTGAACAAGCTCACCGGAATCGCCGATCCGTTCGCCTTCAAGCGTGCGCTCCTGAACGCCAAGCTCCAGTTCCACGATCCCGACGACGCACCGCGTCGAGCCTTCGTTGACGATCAGAGTCACCTCCTGACCGCACTCACTGATCTGCGGAACTCGGGAATCATTTCGGACGATGAGTTCGACGAACGGCGCACTCAGATTATGAACGGACAACCGCGAGGCTGAGCGGTCTGGCAGCGTCAATGAGGCGAATCATTAGACGCGATAACTATCCCCCGGACTCTGTCATCTGGAATGGGTTGCCAACGCCAGAATGTCAAGTTCGGCCGGCGCGACAGCCATCCACGCCGTCTGTCATTCTGAGGCCGCAGCCGAAGAATCTCCCACCCGTTCGATCCAGTCCAACGCGGGAGAGATTTCTCGCTGCGGCTCGAAATGACAGAATGCGTGAGACGCTGCCGCCTTGCTAGTGTGACGGTGACAACTCATAGGGCCCGAGCGAAGGGTCTTCTACTCAGTTGGCTCAGTCCCATGCAGGGGGATTTCTTGCGTGCGCGCTCGCAATGACAGAATGCGTGACAGACGAGTTCCGTACGCTCGCCTGACCGCACAAGAATGCGAAAGGGGCACCATGCTGGTGCCCCTCTGCGGTGTGTG
>JBDHWD010000014.1:0-45481 GCA_039810005.1 Thermomicrobiales bacterium
TCGTCGAGATCGCACCAGGACGCGACGCTTTCGTTCACATCTCGCAGCTCGCTGCCGATCGTGTGGAGCGCGCCGAGGATGTGGTTGCTGTCGGTGACAAGATCGACGTCGTTGTGACCGAAGTCCGCCCCGACGGCAAGATTGATGCATCGCGCCGCGCCGTCATCACCGGCGAGATGCCGCCGCCCCGCGCACCGCGCAACAGCGGCCCGCGCCCGGGTGGACCGCGCCGCGATGGCCCTCGCAGTGACGGTCCTCGTCACGACGGACCCCGTCACGACGGGCCGCGCCACGATGGCGATCGACCGGCTCCGCGTCAGGAGCATGCCGACGACGGTCGGCCGCGCGATTCGCGTCGGCCAAGCCATCTGAAGCCGCGCGACTAATCTGCGACTTCACAAAGCAAACCGCCCCGACCAATCTCGGTCGGGGCGGTTTGCTTTCAGCGGGAAATCCAGTTACACCAGCGCGTTTGCGATCAGCGAGATCTCCGACTGGAACGAGTCGTCGAACGAGGCCGCGACGAACAGAGCAAACAGAATTCCGCAGCAGCAGAAGATGATGAAACCAACGATCGCGAGAATGACCCAGGTGGTGCGCGATCGCCGCCAGCCTGGCTGATTGTGCGTGCTGACATCTGCCGGCCACTGCTCGGAAGACGCTGTCCAGGCAGGTTGCTGCGTCGGCGGATAGCTAGCAGAATCCGGAGTCGCAGACCAGGTTGGCGATGTTGGCTGTGACTCAGCGATTTCGGGCTGCTCCACAGACTCCGGCACGGCCGGGCCGACGATCGGTGCCTGCACAGTTGGCTGCTCGGCGCTGCCGGACGACGTCCCGAGCGCAGCATCGATAGCATTCCGAAAGGCGTCATCGCTCGCAGGCTGCTCGGTAGACGCTGGCGTCGCCTCAATCACCTGAGCGCCGCACGTCGGGCAGAATCGCGCACCGTGCGGCAGCAGGGCGCCGCAGTTGTGACAGACAGCATAGTCGCGTGGTGTCTCGCTCATCTCACAACTCTCTGTCTCTCATCTAGCGGTTGTTCACACTTAGGCGTCCGTCGGGCGTGGCACTTCCTGCCACCGCGACACTCGCGCCAGCGCGACAATACCAATCAGGATTCCGAACCACAGTGTCGCAAATCTGATCAACAATGTCGCAGCTCCGGCCAGGCTGCGTGTCATCTCCGGATCGTCAATTGTCAGCAGGAGCAATGCGGCAACACTGAGGTCGGCCGCGCCGAGTCCTCCGGGCAGCATCGACGCCCCGCCGATCCAGGTTGCTGAGGCGAACACGAAGATACCAGCCGCGACCAGGTGCCACGTCGGGTCGATTCCCAGGCCAATCAGCACCAGCACGAAGGCTAGACATTCTCCCAGCCATGAGACGGTGCCCAGTCCGATAGCCACTGCCAACGGTCGCGGCCGCAGCAGCTCGCGCATCGACTCATACGCCTGCTCAAGCACGTGCACATATTTGTTCAGACGCGTCCGCTCCATGCGCCCCAGAACGGCGCGAACCAGGCCCTCGCGCTGCAGAAGAATCATGAGCAGCACCATCGCGATTGCGCCGGCCACCAGGATCTGCCAACCGTGGCGGAAGAAGAGCAACCCACTCGCAGCCAGGATCAGCATTGCGACACCGTCCGAGAGACGCTCGGCGAAGATCACCGGCGCAGTTCGCGCCATCGGAACGCCCGATCGCACTCGAATCAGATATGACTTGAGATACTCGCCGACCTTACCGGGCGTCAGCGCCATCGTGAAACCGGCTATGAAGATCTGAGCGGAATCCCAGCGCGACAGCGAATTTACGCCAAGCGTGCGCAGGTAGTACTGCCACTTGACGAAGCGCAGAACGTAATTGAGCAGCGTTAGTGCCAGGATCGCGGGAAGATAACGCCAGTCGAATTCGCGGAGTGCGTTCGTGAGATCTCCGGCGTCGAATATCAGGAGGATCGCAGCCATCACTGCGACACCGGCCGCTAATCCGATAATGAGGCGCGATCGTATCTGGTCGAACATCAGGCAGGCTGCTCCGCTGCGGGCGAGGAGCAGTGGACGCCAGTTGCGCTGGGGGCCGGTAACGGCAGTAGTCGATACTCCATGCTTCGAAGTATGCACCGCCGATCGACAGCAGGGCGATCTGCGATTCAATAGACACGAGTCACGGAGGTGAACTGGAATGACACCAGAGATGCAACGCCGCTACGACGAGTTGCTGTCATATATCGCCGCGCTCGAATCCGCGCTCGTGGCCTTTAGTGGCGGCGTCGATTCAACGCTCGTGCTCCGGGCGGCGCACGACGCATTGGGCAGTAACGCTGCTGCGGGTACCGGCCTGTCTGACACGTATCCTGAGGAGGAGATGCAGGAGGCGCGCGAGATCGCAGCCGAGATCGGCGTCGAGTTCATCTTCGTCCGCACGATGGAGCTGACCGATCCGCGCTACGCGGCGAACAACAGTCAGCGCTGCTTCTTCTGTAAGTCCGAACTCTATTCTCGATTAGCGGATGTCGCGCGAGAGCGTGGCTTCACCCACATTCTTGACGGCACAAACGCCGACGACACCGGCGACTTTCGGCCGGGCCTCCGCGCCGCTCACGCGCTTGGTGTTCGCAGTCCTCTCGCCGACCTCGGCTTCACCAAACGCGAGATTCGCGAGCTCTCGGCCGCGCTGCAGCTGCGGACGTGGGACAAGCCGTCGTTCGCCTGCCTCTCGTCGCGTTTCGCCTATGGCGATCCGATCACGGTTGAGAAGCTGAAGGTTGTGGCCAGGGCCGAATCGGCCATGCGAGGGCTCGGCTTCCGCGGATTCCGCGTGCGCCATCACGATGCTGTCGCACGGATCGAGCTGCCTGAAGAGGATTTTGCTCGCGCGATTGAGCTGCGCGCAGAGATCGTCGCAGCGATGCAGGCGGCCGGCTACACCTACGCGTCGCTCGATCTCGCCGGCTTCCGGTCGGGGAGTCAGAACCTGACGCTGCGGCCAGCCGTCGTGGCTGCGTCAACAGTTCAGAAATAGGCGCGGTGCCGCAACGCCTGCGGCACCGCACCGATGAAGCTACTCGCCCCAGGTCTCGCGAAGGACGCGAACCCAGTTGCCGTGCGCAATCTTGCGCAGCGCCTCGTCGTCGTATCCGCGATCCTGCAGCTCCTGCATGAGCTTCGGCAGGCCGGTCGCATCGCGGAGCTCGGTAGGCATCTGCGCGCCATCGAAGTCGGAACCCATGGCAACACCGTCAATGCCGAGCTTTTCGACCAGATGGTCGACGTGGTCCGCCATAATCGACAGCGGCATATCGGCATCGCGACCGCCGTCGGGCCGCAGGAACCCGACATTGAAGTTCAGGCCAACGACGCCACCCGACTCTCGCACGGCATCGAGCTGCTTGTCGGTCAGGTTGCGCGGGCTTTCGCAGATGACGTGTGCGTTCGAGTGGGTCGCGACCAGCGGGTCCTCACTGATGCTGGCCACATCCCAGAAGCCCTTCTCATTCAGGTGCGACAGGTCGATCATCACGCCAAGCTTGTTGCAGTCGCGAACGAGCTGCTTGCCGGCGTCGGTGAGCCCGTCGCCAATGTCCGGGCTACTCGGGAAGCGGAACGGCACACCCTCTGAGAAGCGGTTCTGACGGCTCCAGGTAAGTCCCAGCGATCGCACGCCCGCCTGGTAGAACACCTCAAGCGCGTCGCCATTCGTGTCGAGCGGCTCGGCGCCCTCGAAGTGCAGCACCATCGTGAAGACGCCTTCGTCCAGGTTGCGCTGAAGCTCGGCGGCAGTGCGCGCGATGCGGATCTTGCCGTCCGATTCACGCTCGGCGCGAAACAGGCGTGCTAAATGAGCCATCGCATGTTCCTGCGCGTAGCCCAGCTCCATCATCGGCGGGCGATTCGCCTCATCGAGGTAGCGGTTCATCGCCGCGTTGGCACGCGCTTCCGGGTCGGCGTCTGGATCAACCTCGGGCTGTGGGTCGGTCAGAAAGACTGCGAAGAATCCGCCGCCCAGGCCGCCCTCCTCAGCACGCGGCAGGTCGATGTGCCCCTCCTCGGATCGCTCGAAGATCGATCGGCCGCCGGCCATGCTCAGCACCGTGTCGTTGTGGCCGTCGAAAATCAGCGGGAACTTCCTCGCGCTCACGTAGTCCTCCTCAACGTATCGTTTCTCAGTCTCCACGCGGCAGAATACTCGTCTTCCGGCCCGCCGTCGAGTTGATCACTCAGGATCGAGACAATCCGTCAATCGCTTCAACGAATCGATCGACTTCCGCTTCGCTGTTGAAGTAGTGGACCGACGCGCGAACGACCTCGGACAGGCCCCGATCTTCCATGTCGAGGCGCGTTGACGGCGTCCGCGACACCGTGACATTGATAGATTGCGCGGCCAGACGCTCCTTGACGACCTGCCCACCGACGCCACCGACTGTGAACGTGACTATGCCGCAGCGCTCAACACCAAGATCGCGAACGACGACGCCCGGAACATCGGCTAACGCCGCGCGCAACCGCTCGGCTAGCGCCTTGATGCGTTCCCAGGTCACCTCGATTCCCCAACTGCTCGCATAGTCCAGCGCAGCGCCCAGGCCAAGCTTGGCGGCGTAGTTTGTCTCCCAGTTCTCGAATCGCCTCGCGTCATCACGAACGGTGTACTGATCGGGAGCGGTCCAGGTGGCGGCGTGATTGTCGAGGAACG
The DNA here is from genome assembly GCA_039810005.1 of Thermomicrobiales bacterium. GTDB lineage: Bacteria > Chloroflexota > Chloroflexia > Thermomicrobiales > CFX8 > JAMLIA01. Next base: position 4,690 of record JBDHWD010000014.1, read on the forward strand.
GCGGTTCGAGCGTGGGAATGACGTCACGGCGAACATACAGAAACCCCGTCCCGCGTGGACCGCGCAGGTACTTCCGGCCAGTCGCCGAGAGCATGTCACAGCCGATGGCCTCGACATCCACCGGCAATTGCCCGACCGACTGACAGGCGTCCAGCAAATAGAGCACGCCGGCCTCGCGAGCGACCGCACCAACCTCGGCCGCAGGATTCACCAGCCCACCGTTCGTTGGCACGTGCGTGATCGCGATCAACCGGACACGGTCGTCAATCATCTCGCGCAGGGCTGCAACAGAGAGTTGGCCGTGCTCATCGTTCGGTACTGGCTCAACCGTCGCGCCGGTCCGCGCCGCGACCTGCAGCAGCGCGATGTAGTTGCTGCCGTATTCGGCGCGGGCGGTCAGGATGCGATCGCCCGGTTGGAATGGAATGCTGTAGAAGGCCATATCCCAGGCCCGCGTTGCATTCTCGATGACGGCGATCTCATCCGGCTGCGCTCCGATGATGGACGCCGCAGCGTCGTACACATGCTCGACACGATCTGCCGCAACGGCTGCAGCCTCATAGCCGCCGATACGTGCCTCCAGCCGCAGGTGGTCGATCTGGGCGTCAAGCACCGACTGCGGCATGAGCGATGAGCCTGCGTTGTTGAAATGCAGCACTTCGTCCGCGCCCGGCGTCTCAGACCGCGCTCGGGAAATATCGAACGCCACGTCGGTCCCTTCCTCTCTCCTCGGAGACATGATGAATTCATGTCGTCAGGACAGTGTAATCTGTCCGGCACTGCATGCCGTCCTCGTCAGAATTGACGGGTACTCTGCCTCACTGCTAGAGTCCGGCACGATTAAGGAATGGCGTTGGTGAGGAAAGAATCCGGGAGGTTCAGTGGCAAACGAACATAGCCTGAATATTGACCTGCTCAAGCGGCTCTGCGAGTCGGCGGGCATCGCCGGGCGCGAAGACGCGATCCGCGACATTGTCATCGAGGAAATGCGCCCGCTCGTAGATGACATCTCGGTCGATGCCCTGGGCAACGTCATCGGCGTGAAGAAGGGCTCCGGCGGTCCGCGAGTCATGATTCTCGCTCACATGGACGAGATCGGCTTCCTCGTCAAGCACATCGATGATCGCGGCTTTATCCGCATTCACCCAGTCGGCGGGTTCGACCCGCGTGTGCTACCTGCACAACGCGTCCTCGTGCACGGCTACGCCGGCGAGTCTCTGCTCGGCGTCCTGACGACGGCCGCCAAGCCGATCCACCTGCTCGATCCGTCCGATGTCAAGCCGCCGCGAATTGACGAACTCTATGTCGATGTCGGGCTGTCCGGAGACGAGGTCCGAAGCCTTGTTGAGGTCGGCGATATGGTGACCATGCAGCGCACCGTCGAGCCACTGGGTAACAACGTCATCGGCAAAGCGTTCGATGATCGAATCTGCGTGTTCCAGATGCTGGAAGCGCTGCGCGCACTCGGCGAGACCACGTCGGCCGAGATCGTCGCCGTCGCGACGACGCAGGAGGAAGTCGGGCTGCGAGGCGCGATCACGTCGTCCTACGGCGTCGATCCGGACATTGGTATCGCGTTGGATGTGACACTGGCGATGGATATCCCGGGTGCGGCCGAGCATGATGCGGTAACGAAGCTCGGCGATGGCGTTGCGATCAAGCTGATGGACTCGTCAACGATCTCAAACTACGCGCTCGTCCAGCACATGCGCGAGGTCGCAAGAAGCGCCGACATCAAGCACCAGATGGAGATTCTGCCGCGCGGCGGCACCGATGCAGGCGCGGTACAACGCACGCGAGCTGGCGTCCCCGCGATCACACTATCGATCCCCACGCGATATGTGCATACAGTCAATGAGATGTGCTCGACTGCTGACATTCAGGCCGCGATCGATCTCCTGACCGCCTATCTGCAACACGCGCACGAGGGGTCATATCGGCACGAAGCCTGAGCGGAATCAGCAACTCGCAGGCGAATCGGCAACCGGCTTTCAGAACTCTGAAAGCCGGTTGCCGACTCGCTGTGGCTGCACCGGCATCGCGCTATCGCGGCGACGCTGGACTACCGCCAGCGCGAGACGTGGGGAAATCGAATCAAGCAGATCGCGCCCAATCAGCACCAGGCCGACGGCCGCGATGCCAATCCCGACCACCGGGACAATCGTCTCGAAGAGCGCAAACTGCAGCCCGGCCATTGACACCAGAATGCCAATAGCCGCGAACGATCGTTCGCGAACGACTGCATAGACGAACAGCCCGGCGGCGTAGGCGATAAACAACAGATAAGCAATGACCAGCAACATAGCAGTCCTCTCAGACATCGACCTCATTGTCGAGCTGAGGCGTGTTCCTCAGTCCTCTTAGCCTAACCAGAGTGCGCGATTCAGGCGTCCGCCGAATGGCCGGAACCATCGGGCCAGCAGACAAGGCCACGGCCTGTCCAAACGGACAGTCGCTGTCCACAGGTTGCTCTTTTCAGGGAAGCACCCTATAGTTCGACTATGTACGTACACAGTGACCAGCCACAATCTGCAGATTCCTCGGGCGATGAGATGACCATCGCCGACGCCCATCGGCGCTTCATTGACGAGGACCTGCGTCTGTCTCCACGGTCTCGGCGTACCTACGACTATTCAATCCGGCGCTTCCTGACGATCGTCGAGGACGATTTCGGTCTCGACCCGCAAACTGCGCCCGTCACCGATCTGTCGATCGATCATGTCACTGCGTTCGTTTCTCGGGAGATGCCGCGGGATCTGCGCACTCCCGAGGAAGTGTCACGAATGCGGACTGTCCAGACACAGCTTGCGGCTGTGCGCAAGTGGTACGCCTACCTGGCCGCCTACGATTTCCATCCCGATCTGCCGACGGACAAACTGCGTACACGAGTACGGGCGATGATGCCGCGCTTCACACCGCCGCCGCCAGACATTCACCTCGACGACATCGAGACGATCGTCGAGCATGTCCTGGCGATGCCGCACGCAACGAAGCCGCACCTCGAGCTGCGCCGTCTGAAGATCAGGGCCATGATCCTGTTCCTGTACCGCACTGGCGTCCGGGTATCCGAGCTGTGTGCGCTGCGCCGACGCGATATCGATCTCGAGCGCGGCGAGGCCTCAATCTATCGCGCCAAGGGCGGTAAGAGCCGCACCGTTCTGTTCGACGCTCCGACGGCCGAGGCATTAGTCGCCTACTGGACGGCTCGTGGTGATCAGGGGCGAGGCACCGGTGCCTTTCCTGCGTTCTCCGGACGTGACAAACTTGGGGAGCCGGGACGAAACATCTCGCCCCGCACTGTTGAGCACATTGTCGCCGAGCTGAGCACTGCCGCCGGCGTTGAAGCCGAGATCACGCCACACTCGTTCCGCCATGGACTCGCATCAGAGCTCGTGAGGCGGCGCGTTCGGGAGTCGACTGTTCAGACACTGCTCGGTCATGCGTCGCCTGCGACCACGAGGATCTATGTTCACAAGACGGCCCAGGAGGTCGCAGACGAATACCAGGACGCCTTTGGCGTCTATCGGAAACCACCTGGCAGCTAAGTATTTCCTGCTGAGCATGCTGGTTGTGCTAATGGCCGGTTGCTCAACGCCCCGGATTATTCGCGAAACGCCAGAAGCAAACCCACCCACGCCGACAGCGCCGGCCACTGCCACGGCTGTTGAGATTGAGGCCAGTCCTCTTGCTTCGCCTACCATAGAGGCCGTGATTGTCGATCGAGTGGTGCTGGCAACCAGCGTAGATGAACGCGATGCGCCACTCTCCGAAACGACGGTAGTGTCGGAGAACGCCCGTCAGATCTTCCTCTGCGTGCACGTTCAGGGTCTACCGCCGGGCACGCCACTGCGAGCGTACTGGCTGGAGAACGAGCAGGTGATCGCCCAGAGCGACGACATGTCGATCGAGACACAGGGTCGGCCGAGTTGGGTGGCGCTCGCGTATCAACCCCCGTTCGCGCTCAAGCCGGACGCGACCTACGCCGTCGAACTTCTCATCGACAACGTGAAGTTCGATCGCTTCCTGTTCCGTGTCGGGAGTGGTGATCCGACAAAGGCGATCGCCGAAGCGGCTTTCGCAACCGGATTCGACAACATCGGCAAGCCAGTCGGCGTGCGGACCAAATTCCCAGCAGATAGCGAGGAGCTGGTGTTTCGCGCCCGCGTTTCACGCATGGTCGATCCGGCCGGCTGGACCGTTACGACTCTCTGGTTCCGCGGCGATGTCCTGATCGATCAGCTCGCGCCGGACCCGACCGATGACCCGCGAATGCTGACGTTCACGCTGCGCCCCAACGGCTCGTTGCCAGAGGGCGACTACGCCGTGACGTTGCTACTCAACGGCGTCGAAGCGCGGACCGTGCCGTTCGAGGTCACCGCAGCGGGCGGTGTCCCACCCGAGGAACCATCACCGACGGAGACGCCAGCGCTTGCCGACGCGCCACGCATTACCGATATCGTCGTGACTGATCGAGTGAACCCACGCACGAACGCGCCGGTCGGCGACGACATCACGATGTGGGATGCGCGCGCGGAAAGCACAGCAGATCTGTGGCTAGCCATCGAGGTCGAGAATCTCACCCGCGATGACGTCGTTGAAGTGCGCCTGCATCGCCGCGGAAGCCTGTATTCCAACGAACGCCTGCCGCGTCAGATACGCGAGCAGGGCTGGATCGCCGTGCCGCTGAGCGTCGAGGTTCCGGCGCTGCAAAACGGCCCGGTCGAGTACACGATCACTGTCCTGGTGAACGGCAACCGCACCGAGACGCAGACGCTGCTGGTGAATCCGGTCGTGCGCTAGGTCGCAGGAGCGGCGTCGTCCGGCAGGGCGTAGCGCTCGACGAGCGCTGTCATCTCGCGGTGAAACAGGCTGTTCGCGACGACGCGAGTGACGTTTGCCTGCTTCGCCGCCCGCAGCACATCGACATCCTTATGCGGCCCGAAGACGAGCACCGGCGTGCCGGCGGCGGTGAGACGCCCGAGAGCGTCCCAGTCCGCAGCCGACCGGATGGCAGTACCGTCAGCAATGACGAGCCGCGCCTGATTCTCCTGGCTCGCGTGCGCCGCCTGCTCAACGCTCTTGGCGAGAACGAAACGGTAGCCGAGCTGCTGAATCGTCGATCGCACGGTGACTGAGAAGAAGACATCCGGGATTAGCGCGACGATGACGCCGCGGTCTTCCTGCGCAGCGTGTTCAACGGAGGTCATTCGGACGGCAACTCCAGCTCATCAACCATGTCGCGCGCGACGTGCAACCACTGCGGGTCCGTGTCATCTGGCACTGAGCAGCCGTTTGCCAGGATGAACTTTCGACCACCCGTCTGGCCAATCGCGTCTTCCGCCTCGCGTCGGATCTCATGCTCCGGCCCGTTTGAGAGGGCGCCGAACTCGTGCCAGCCGCCCATCAGACAGAGGTTTGTCTTTGAGCGCGCTTCGGCCAGGCTCGGCCCAGCGAGCCGATCCGACCAGGACAGCACCTGCACCGGATAATCGAGTACGTCATCGAAGAACAGATCGCGTTCGCCATGGACGTGGAGCACGTTCAGCCAGCTGTCGCGCGCTCCCTGCAGTGCGAGCAGATCATACGGGCGGCCCAGTTCGCGATATTCCTCTTCCGCCATGATCGCGCTGGTGCAGCCCTGCAGCGCGAAGAAGACGCCGTCTGCACCCGAATCGACGCAATCCTGGATGTGCGCGCGCAGGTTTTCGGCGATGGTCGCCAGGGCCTCGTGCACCACGCCCGGGTGGTTCCGCGCGTGCTCCAGGAACAGCGCCTTCGTCTCGGTGAAGTGCAGCGCCTCGCAGAGGGGCGAGAAGACGGTCATGATGATCGGTGTCTCGTAGCCGACTGCGTCACGTAACGCCTGAATAGCGACAGCGCGCTGGTGGAAGAATCGCGAGCGCACCATGTCGATCGGCTCGACCAGTCGCCAGTCCTCGGGAGCGCGCACGCTCTTGCGAGGGAACGGATAGGGCAGGTCCGGCATGATCTTCAGAATGTCGAGATCGAACTCGGCCTCGAAGAATTCCAGCGTCGCCTCTGCCATCCGGCGGCCGGAACCTTCCGGCTTGAAGTGATGCCAGAAGCAGACGGGTATGCGGTCGACTTCCTCGCCCATGACCGCAGCCATGACACGCTCTGTCTTCGTCATCTCTTCCATGACCATCGACATTGTTGCGTTCTTCCCTTCCCGGTCGGGATATCCGCCGTCAATCAGGTCAGCCGATTGCGCTTCGCATGAAATGGATCGCTGAAGCTGGATGGTGGCATACGCATCCGATACTGCACAACGTACCACAAATCGGCATGGTCAGAGATTCCGTAACGAATATGTGATGCGTGGCTTATTGATAGTGCAGCGGTTCCCCACCCGCTGCATACCTCCACACCATAACCCCATCCCGTGGCGAACCGCCCCGACGCCAGCGTCGGGGCGGTTCATTGTGCGTGGCCGTACAATGGCACCCGGAACGGGTTGAGGGGGGAAATCGCATGTCAGAGGGTACCAATTCGCCGGTCGTCCGCCGCTTCGTCGGTGGACCACTCCACACTATGTGCTATGCCATCATCGTTCCGGGCGTCGGCTCGATCATCGTTGACGCGCCCCGCGATGCCTGGCGCGCGGCGCTGGAATCAGCAGAGACACTCGATGCCCCCTTGCGTATGGCGATCGCCACGCACGGACATTGGGATCACATCACCGACATGTCACGCATCCATGACCTCGGCGTCCCGATCGCCGGCAATCCGGCCGATCAGTACATGATGTCCGACCCGCACGGGCAAGGGCTTGTACTGCCATTCGTCGTCGAGCCCGTGCAGATCGATCGGCCACTTCGCGAGGGCGAGCGTCTGGCCATCGGTAATCTGGACATCCACGTCCTCCAGACCCCCGGCCACACGCCGGGCAGCATCACCCTCTGGCTGCCTTCGATGGATGTTATGTTCACTGGTGACACATTGCTCAAGGGTGGCGCGGGGCATACTGCCGAGCCGGGATCGTCAATTGAAGCGCTCGGCGCGAGCGTGCGTCGTCTCGCTGCGTACCCTGAGGCGACGACGATCTACGCCGGGCATGGCGGGCCGACGACTATCGGCGAAGAGGCCTGGCTGGCGACGCTCAGCGACCCGGATGCGCCGCTGGTGCAATGGAGAGCGAGTAACGAACGCCGGAAGCGCCCGGCGTCCTGATCCACGAGCTAGGTCAGCGACTCCATCGCCCGCACGAAGAAGACGACGTTGGCAAGTTGCGCGATGCACAGTGCAACCGCGATGGGACGCACGTCAATCTGCCGATAGGAAACAACAATTGGCGGAGCCACTAGTGAGCCGAGGACGGCCACCTGTGCGAGGAGTGCGCCGGCCATCAGGCGGCCCGGCAGCGCGGCAGTCGCAGTCAACCCGACAATCAGTAGCGCGATCCCGACCGACAGCAAGATGTCGAAGATGAGTACGGCAGCCTCGCCCGACGCGAGATACCCGCGGGCCTTTTGATTCGCGCGTGCGGATGATGTGCGATCTGGCGTGTGCGCATTCACCGAGCTTGTAAACGCCAGCGCCATCGAGCGCATCGATAGAACTGCCAGACTTCCCGCCACTATGAGTGCTACGACACCGAACATGCCAGCTACCGATCCCGTCCGTCCCCCAGGGCCGTCACGCTGACGACCTCCTCCTTGCAATGTGTACAACGAACGAAGCAGCCAAAGGATGCGGGACTCAACAGTTCCTCGCGGATTGGGCCGAGCCACTTGACGACATCTCCGATACTGGTACGTTGTCTGTGCCGCCAGAAGCGCGGCGAACGTCATGGGATCCAATACGTGGCGGGAGCCAGATGTGAGCATTGCTGAACAGATCGAGAACTGGATTTCGGCCGAAGTGCAGCGGGCCGGAGTCAACGGAGTCGTCCTGGGCCTGAGCGGCGGGATCGACTCTGCTGTGGCGTCCGGGCTGTGCGCCCGCGCCCTTGGCCCAGAGCGGGTTCTCGGCGTCATCATGCCCGCGCACTCGCTCCCGCAGGACGCGCGCGACGCCGTACTGACAGCCGAGACGTGGGGTATCGAGCATCGAACCGTTGATCTGTCGGGCGTCGTCGACGCACTGGCGGCAGTGCTTCCGGACGGCACCCAGTTGGCGCGGGCCAACATCAAGCCACGCCTGCGGATGATAACGCTCTATTACATGGCCAATACACTTGGGCGGGCCGTCGTCGGCACAGGCAATCGCAGCGAGCTGATGGTTGGCTACTTCACGAAGTTCGGCGATTCAGGTGTCGATCTCTTGCCGCTGGCGGGAGTGTACAAGCATCAGGTGTATGACATCGCCCGTGAGATCGGTGTTCCACAGCCGATCATTGACCGTCAGCCAAGCGCCGGGCTGTGGGAGGGGCAGACCGATGAGGAGGAGATGGGGGTTTCATACGCCGATCTCGATAGCATCCTCGCTGCGTTCGCCGCCGGTGAGACGCCCGAAGCCGCGCCGGATGTCGTCCAGAAGGTCGAACGGATGGTACGTGGCTCCGAGCACAAGCGCCGGTTGCCGCCGATGTTCTCGCTCGACGAGTCCAGCTAAGCGCGGCCCTCACGCATCGCGATATTGAGATCGACCCGATCGAGCCCATCCTGCCGCGGAAAGCGCAAGCGCAGCGCCAGGATGGCGACGCCAAGGCTCTGACCTTCGCTCGTTTCGAGCATACCGACCGGCATTCCAGCGTCCTGGAGCACGGGAGTGGCTTCAGCGTACCGCGCCGCGCGCAGGTCAGGATTCGTCAGCATCTGGCGCGCGTCATTATCGCTGACGTCATCGTAGAGCCACTCCAGGCAGCGACGCATCCAGCGATATGACGTTGAATTGCTCACCCTCTATCCACTCCCAGGTCGCGAATGGCCGCGTCCGAATGACCCGCAGCGCGGAGCGGCCCGATGACGTCGGACTCAAGATCCGGAATCGATGCGATCAGAACGACTGCCTCGCCGGCAAGGCGCGTCTCCGGCAGATCGGCTGGCAGCACGACGCTATCGCCGCATCGCAAATCGAGTCCATCGAGCGACACCGCCCCGCCAACCACCGTGAGGACGCGGCAGGACTGGCGATTCTCAACGACGGTTCGCGCACTGCTGATGATCCAACGCTCGAGCAGGAAATGGCGACAGGCGACCAAAACGTCGGTGCCTGCAGCACGCTGCAGCGGAGCAACATGGTGAGCACGACGATCTGGCACGGCCGCCTCCAGGCCGCGTTCCAGGTGCAGCTCGCGCGGCCGTCCCCAGTCGTACAGACGATACGTTATGTCACTCGCCTGCTGAACTTCGTACAGCAAGACACCCGCGCCGATAGCGTGGACCGTACCTGCTTCGACGAACAGAACATCACCGCGCTGAACCTGTTCTCGTACGAGCTGCTCTTCAATGCGCGCGATGTCGATCGTCTCGGAGACGCCGGTGACGAGATTACCGCCAGCATCGGCTTCCAGGATCAACCAGGCTTCGGTTTTCCCACGGCTGCCGGGTGGCGCAAGGTCATCCGACGGATGCACCTGAATCGACAAATCCTGTTGAGCGTCGATCAGCTTAACCAACAGCGGAAATCCACCGATTTCGCCAGCAGCCCGCATGCCTTGCGCGCCAAGAAGCCGCCCCGGACGCTCGTTGGCCAACTGACCGAGCGTCATGCCATCGAACCGGCCACCTTCAATCAGCGACTCGTTTCCGCTTTCGAGCGACTCGCCGATCGGCCCATCTGGGAGCTGCTTACCGTAGCGCTCCAGTCGCCGACCACCCCACGGCTTGGGATCGAGCACCGGGCGCAGCCGCAGCGGCTCGCCGATCCTCATCTCATCCGCATGTTCAGGTCTGGTCACGACGACTCCATCCCTCAGCGGCCATCGATTCTGGCCGCGCGATGATCTTTGCAGTCGGCGATCATCAACGTCAACCACGTTGCCTGCTTCACCGCACTCTGATAGACCTGACATGAAGGACGCTTTCCCCAGTGCGGTGGAAGCGGGACAGGAGCGCGAGATGAACACGCTGCGAGTTCGAATCGACCCGAATCGATGCGTCGGATTTGGACGCTGCGCCGTGCTTGCGGCAGGCGTCATCACGATCGATGAGGATACGAATAAGGCTGTCTACGATCCGGAGGCAGGCGAGACTGCCGAGCCGAAAGAGCTCTTCGCAGCAGCGCGCGCCTGCCCGACGCAAGCGATCATAATTGAGCAGTTCGGTCGCCGACTCTACCCCCAGATCATCGAGCCCATGCCTGCTGACATCGCTAAGGAGATTGCCGCCGCTCTCGCCGAGCAGGAAGAGGCCGAGAACAAGCGCAAACGCTAATCATCCTCGTTTTTCGGCACGATCTCTCCGCCGACAACGGCAAGCTGGTCGAGCACAAACTGACGCAGCGCATGCGGATCCGGCACCGGATCAACGAGCGTCCCGTTTTCGATGATCGGATTGAGCATCGAAACGGGCGATGAGTCTTCCGGGCCTTTGCCAAGCGGCAGCACGACATCGAGCAGCGTGGCCGGGTCGCGCCACACCTGCTTGCCGCCGCTCATCTTGCCGCGCTTTGACACTGGTCGGCCTTCGATCTCCACAATGTCCATACCGAAGTCGATCGTGCGGGCATTTGCGATACTGGTGCCGACTCCATAACCATCAACGTAGTCGTAGAGCGCGGCAACTTCGCGTTCGTCCAGGCCACCGCTGGCCAGCAATCGGACATGCTGGAACCCGCGCAGATCAAGCTCCCAGCGGACCTCGCGCAGGATCTGCGCGAAATTTCCGCGACGCGAACCGGGCGTATCGAGACGGACGCCGTTCAACCGTTCACCCAGCGCCTCGGCGACGCGGATCGCCTCGAACTTCTCGTCCTCAAACGTGTCGATAAGCGCGATGCGCTGCGCGCCTGGCTCAACCAGGTCATCGAAGAGCTGCATCGCCTTGACCGTATCGCCGACGATCAGCATCAGCGCGTGCGGTGTCGTACCGGTTGGATCCTCACCGAGCTCGCGTGCGCTCTTGACGACACTCACGCCGTCGCAACCGCCGATGAATGCCGCTCGCTCGATCACGGGCGCAATCGCCGGGTGCATCCGCCGCGCACCGAAGCTGGCCAGAATGCGATCTCGCGCGAAGGTACGGATGCGCGCAGCTTTGGTCGCCACGCCCGATGCCTCGCAGATCAGCCCAAGGATGGCTGTCTCCAGCCGCGCAAAGGAGAGATAGGAGCCTTCGATCTCCATGATCGGCTGGTGCGGCCGGATGACTGTGCCCTCGCGAACGCCGCGCACGTTAATGTCCAACCCATCGAGAAGTGCCAGGACCTCTTCAAGTCCGGCGAAGACCGCCCACGGGTAGTCGTGCGGGAGACCCTTGATCGAGAACTCGGCTCGTACGTGCCGATCGAGCCCGGCCTCGCGGATGATCTGCTCCGTGCGGACGAAGTAGACGTCGGTCGTCTCACCCGCGCGAATCTCATCGATGGATGCCTGATAGAACCGGGGTTTTCGCAGCTCGCCCATCGTTGACCTCTCGACCCCTCACCTCCGCCGGCATGTCCGGCACGAAGATCCTACGCGATTGAATTGACGGACGCGACCTCGGAACGATAGAGTGTACGTACAGCAATGGCTTGAGTGAGCGATGACGGGGGACGATATGGAGCCGACTGCAGGAGTTCTGAGCCGCCAGGATATTGAGGCACTCCTCGGGGCAACACCCCCATTACTGGAGGGGCTGATTGATGTTGACGAGCAGCTCCAGGCGAACGGGATCGACATTACGCTCGACTCCGTAGCGCGCTTCCACGGCGCTGGCCTGCTTGGCCTCACCGGTGCCGACCGTGTGCTGCCCGACACCCACGACATCCCATTCGCTGAAGACGGCAGCCTCTCTCTGGCCCCCGGCGCATATCAGGTGCGGTTCAACGAGACGGTGAACCTGCCTCCCTGGTTGATGGCCTACGCGCGCCCACGATCGAGCCTGCTACGCTCCGGTGTCGCGCTACACACTGCTGTCTGGGACGCGGGCTACTCGGGTCGCGGAATGTCGCTCATGGTCGTCTACAACCCGGCCGGCTTCCGTGTCGTCCGCAACGCGCGAATCTGCCAGCTCGTGTTCCACGGTCTGACGACTGCGACCTCCTCGACGTATGCCGGTGCATACCAGTTCGAAGGCGCGCGCTAGTTCAGGGATCGCTCTGCGGACCTACGCGGGGGATAGCTCGACGGACACGTGCTGCCACGTCGCCGCATCCAGTGCGGCGCGCATCTCCGCTTCGTTCTCGAACCGCGTCTGAATGCGACGAGCATCGAACGTCAGCGTGACATCAGATTCGCCAAACGGCCACGGTTCCAGCACATGACGATCAACGTGGTCAGTCGGCGCGACGCGCAGCGGGACTTCGTCGCCCAGCGTCGGTACCTGCGTAAAGGACCGCTCCTCGCCGATTCCGCCGCAGATCGCCAAAGACATCGCATCCCAGAGCGCAACGTACTGGCTGTTGATCGCTAGTTGGCTGTCGTCAACTGCTTCTACGGTTGCAGCACTAGATCGCAGAGATGCAATGATCGTCGACTGGCGAGCGGCTTCTGAAGTGAGGAACTCCCGGATCAGCGTGGCGTCGCTGTCAGGAAGCCTACTTAGATCGCGCGAACCGTAGAGTCGCGTGCCGTGCATGGATGTCAGCAGCGCCGGATAGCGACCGAAGCTCAGTGCCCGCTGCGCCGCTGTGCGCCACATGCCGATGTGTGTGGCGATCGGCAGTTGCAAAAAGGAGTGCGGCAGACCCGTCTCTGGATTCCAGGTCGGCGCAGCTTCCCAGTCGAGCCAGCCGATGTCATGCAGGAGCGCGCCTGCAATCACGGCTTCGCGTGGCGCCACCGCTGCGGCCCAATCCGCCTGCCAGGCGGCAGCGATCTGCGCTGACACCCGCGCGTGCGCCGGTTGGGTGATCGCCAGCCACCCAGCGTCCAGCTTCCGAAGCAGCATAAGGTCCCCCTGTTCAGACGATACGGTTCCGAAACGCCCACGCGGCGGCCTGCGTCCGGCTCTCCGCACCGATCTTCGTGTAGACGTTAGTCAGATGCCGCGCCACCGTCTTGACGCTGATGAAGAGCGTGTCGGCGATTTCCTGGTTCGAGCGACCAGCAGCGACGAGGCGCATGACCTCCAGCTCACGGGTCGTGAGCGGGTGCGCATCCCCGGAATTCGCGCTTTCAGGAGTCGGCAGCAGGTCGGGCCAGTGACGATCGACCAGGTCCAGTAGTCCCGCCAGATACGGCGCTCGCTGCGCCACCTCGTCCTGCAACGCAGGGTCGGCAATGCGGCTGAGGACAGTTCCGGCGAGTTCGACTGTCTGCTCCGCAACGGTCCGCGCTTCCTGCGCGTGGCCGACCACCAGCAGTGACGCAGCACGCGCGTGCCCCACCGCCAGGCGCAGCCAAACGAATGGAGTTCGGCGCTCAGTCAGCCGAGCCGCAGCGGCCGCAGCATGGCCAACTGCCGAGCGGGCGTCGGCGTTGACCAGCGCAATGCGAGACAGCGCCAGATCCAGCTGGATGTCCCAGACAGCTCCGGCCGGCAAACCGACAGCACCACGCAGCTCATCTTCCGCGAGCGACTTCGCCTCATCGAGGTTCCCGTCAGCTTCGAGCGCCTCAACGAGTAATGCGATTGCCTGTCCGGTCGTCACTCCCCGGCCGCTACCCGCGTCGTCCACTGCCTGTCGCGCCAGTTCGGTTGCGCGAGCCGTATCGCCAATGGCGAGATGCGCGCGAACCCGTGCTGCCGACGCCTGCCAGCGCAGCAGCCCGCCAGCGCTGGGTCGTTCCGCCAGCAAATCGAGCGCCGCAATCGCGCGCTCAGCGTGTTCCAGGGCGCGGGTACCCCGGCCAACGAGCCAGTTACATTCGGACAGAGCGATCTCAACCATGGCTCGGACACGCGGATCGCGGGCCTCATCGGCCCATTTGCGAGCCTGCGTTCCGCGATCCAGAGCCAACTCGTACCACCCCTGAGTCCGGCAATAGAGCTGCGTTGACAGGAGAGATAGCGCCTCGGCTCTCGGCTGGTCGGTAGCCCCGACGATCCGATGCTCGGCAGCGCGCAGGCGGCGGATCTCCTCGAGGAAGGAAACGAAGCGATCCGATCCACCGCTTGAGAGGTTGCCAGCCTCAATATTCCGTCGGTACGCGAGCGCGATCAGCGTCGTTGTCTCGCCACGCCGATCCCTGGCGAGACGGAAGGCATCCAGAGCCGACTGGAGCGTCGCATGCGCGACACCGCGATCGAGAAGACCGTGATCGGCGAGGGCTGCTTCGACGACGCCCAACTCCTGTAGCAACGCGCCTCTCGTACTTGTCGAGGCGTCGGGGACGCCAGACAAGGCGCGGCGAAAGACTGCGCGCGCCCGATGGAGTCCGTCGAGATCGCATTGCAACGGTGCCGGTTCGCCGATCGGCCGACCGATAGCCGCTTCGCCGATAGCGATCCACAGATGAACCGGCGCTTCTATTCCGTCCGCATCGGCGAGCGCGACCAGTTCGGCCAGGAGACTCGACGCCTTGTCAAGCTCGCCGCCGGCGACCATGCCGCGGGTAGCACGGATCAGTAACTCGGATCGATCGCGCGCAGTGGGAGCTTCGGCGACCAGACGTTCGAGGTCGCGGGCGCTCGCCAGTCGCGCTGCCGAATCGCCAATGACGGCGATGTATGAATCGCGCTCGATCGTCAGCTGAATGCACTCTCCGACTCGTGCTGGGCCATCCGCGTCTCCCTCGGGCATGCCAGCGAGCATGTCCAGCGCCACATCAAGCCACTGGGCTGCATCTTCCCAGGCGTGGATCGCGGCCGCAGCACCGGCTGCGCGTCGGGCCGCTCGAATGCCAGCGAGCGGGTTACGGCCGCGAATTGCGTGGAATGCGACGCGCTCCACCTGTCGTTCGCCGTCGGCCGTATCCAGCACTTCCGCTGCGGCATCATGGATCGAACGACGCGTGCCGTGGCCGATCCCCGCGTAGAGGCGGTCCCGATACAGCTGATGGCCAAATCGCCATGCCGTTGCCTCATGACGAGCATCTTCCAGCAGAAGACCGAGCTCTCCGCTACGCTCAAGCGCTATGTCGACGTGCTCAGCCAGTTGAGGTGCGCAGATGCGGATGACGTCTGCTAGCGTGCGCGCGTCGATCTCCGTTCCGAGCGCCGCTGCAACCTCCAGCACCCGCTTGTGTTCGTCACCCAGGCGGCAGAGGCGCTGATCCAGAAGTGCCCGAATGTTCAGAGGGATCCCCTGAAGTTGCGAGGCTTCTACTTCCCACTGCCCTTCCGTTCTCACCAGAAGCCCCGAGCGTTGCAGGTGGTTAGTCAACTCAACTACGTAGAGCGGCACGCCTTCAGATTGGCGCTGAATCTCGTCACTCAGCCGCGCGACCTCGCCGACTGTCGTCCCGATATATGCGGCGACGATCGCGCGCGTTGCATCCTCGTTCAAGCGACGAAGCGACATGACCCGACACACCGGGTCGCGAGACACCTGAGCGATGAAGCGATCGCCCGCGCCCGTCACCCTGGGATCATCACCTCGATAGGCTACGACGATCGTTGCCGGCACGTAGCGGACAGTTCGAATGAGGCGTCGCAACACCGATGCGCTGGACTCGTCGAGCCACTGAACGTCGTCGATCAGGACAGCGATTGGCTGGCGCGCGACGAAGGAGCGAATGACGCGGGCGATGTAATCGGTGGCAGCCAGCCGCAGTTCCGGCTCGGTCGCATTTCGCGGCAGGCGGCGCAGATGCTCAGCCAACGACTCGGTTCGCGCATCGCGCTGAGCCGTGTGCCCGAGATCAGCGACGATCTGCTGCAAGGGCGCGAACGCGACCGGCATCGACTCCTCGTCGCAAGCGGCGCGGATCACCTGAAATCCGCGTTCAGCGGCCAGCGATCCGACTTCGTCCAGCAGCCGCGACTTGCCGATACCCGGTTCGCCGGTGAGGATCACGACACGCAACTGCCCACCAGCGGACGCGTCGAGAATCGCGGCGATATCTGCGATCTCGCGCTCGCGTCCCGGCAAGTGGAGAGGCTGTAGCGGCATCGTCATGGATAGAGCTGCTCGCCGTCATCAGCCTCGATGACGATGGCCTCGGTTGGGCATAGCTCGGCAGCCAGCCAGACGAGATCGTCGCTCATCTCACGCACCTCAAGCAGGCGGGCCTTGCCGTCCGCGTCGAGCGCGAAAACGGACGGCGCAGTCACGACGCAGTTCTCCGCGCCAACACACTTGTCTCGATCTATTCGCACTCGCATGGCGAGATCATCTCCGTTCGAGCAAGGTGCGTTCAGAAGTATCCCGATTGTAGCCGCAGACCGGACCAACGACAGTTGTGCAACGAGTCACAAGCATCATCGGCACTGCTAGACTTACGCTGACAATATCGGAACTTCGAGATACGCCTGCGGGAGCAGGCCCGAAGGGACGCCGACAACGGTGAAGATGCGAACCCGCGCTGTTTCTATGATCCTGGTTCTGTCGTTGGTGGGAATGCTCGCGGCCGCATGCGGCGGAAGCGATGCTGATCCGACAGCGACGAGTTCCGCTCAATCGACCACGGCATCCCCAGCCGGCGACGCTAGTCCGGAGACGTCGCCTCCTGCTGAGCTGACCCCGGTCACTGTCGGATTCATCCCGGTCCTGATCTACGCGCCTGTCGCGCTCGCCCACGACAAAGGCTATTTCGAGGAATACGGCCTTGATGTCACCCTGGAGCCGCTCGCGGGTGGATCTGACATGGTTGTTCTGACGGCCAACGGCGACTTCGATATCGGCGTTGGCGGAACCGGACCGGCGTTCTTCAATGCTGTCGCACGCGGGATCGACCTCAAGCTGATTTCGCCATTGCACTTCGAGCGTGGTAAGGCAGCGACGCCGCTCGTCGTCTCGAAGGAGCGCTTCGACAGCGGTGAGCTGACGACGCCCGGCGACCTGGCCGGCAAGAAGGTATCGGTCAATGCGCGTGGCGCGACTGAATACTGGCTCAACGCAGCGTTGGCCACCGACGGCCTGACCATTGGCGACGTGGATCTGCAAACGCTGCCGTTCCCGGATGTACCGGCCGCGCTGGCTTCCGGCGCGCTTGACGGCGCGATGCTCGGTGAGCCGATCGCCACGCAGGCTGAGCAGCAGGGACTCATCGTTCGACTCGATGCGGACTTCCCGGAGAACTTCCAGCCAACTTTCGTCTGGGTGAATCCTGACTTCGCCGCGGATTCCCCGGATCTGGTGACTGGATTCATGGCCGGAATGCTACGCGGCTGCCGCGATCTATGGGGCGATGACTGGGATAGCGATGAGAACCTGGCTATCCTCGAATCCTACACGAGCGTCCCGCCGGAGCTGATCCGCGAAGCATCGCGCACCTATTGCGAGCCGAACGGCGACATCCATGCCGATGACCTCGCGACGCTGCAGACATTCTTCGCCGACCGTGGTCTGCTCGAATATGACGAACCGCTGGATATCAATTCGCTGATCGATCGCTCGTTCGCCGAGAATGCCGTCAAGGAAATCGGCGAGGCGACAGAGCAATAGTCACCGGAGGCAGGATGCCCTCGCCGGAGCGCGCAAGCACCAAAGTCAATATCCGCAACCTGGAGGTCACCTTTCCGCTTGCGCGCTCGGTGGTCACCGCGATTGACAACGTCTCCCTGACCATTCCGGACGGGCAGTTCTGCGCAATCGTCGGGCCGTCCGGCTGCGGCAAGAGCACCCTGCTGCGGGCGGTTTCAGGTCTGGTAACGCCAACGGCGGGCACCATCTCGATCCAGCGCCACACCGACGACAAGCCGCTTCGGGCCATGGTGTTTCAGGGGCGTTCGGTCTTCCCGTGGATGACAGTGCTCGACAATGCTGCTTACGGTCTCTCGATGCGCGGAGTCTCCCGCGAAGAGCGCGAGGCGATCGCCGAACGATTCCTTCGACAGGTCGGCCTCGGCGAGTTCCTCTACGCGTATCCGTCGCAGCTGTCTGAAGGCATGCGGCAGCGGGTCGCCATCGTCCGCGCCTTTGCGGTTGATCCAGAGCTGCTGCTCATGGACGAGCCGTTCGGCGCGCTGGATGAGCAGACGCGCCTGATCCTGCAGTCCGAGCTCCTCCGCATCTGGGAGGAGAGCGGCAAGACGGTCATGTTTGTCACGCACTCAATCGATGAAGCGATGATCCTTGCTGACCGCATCATCGTCCTCAGCTCGCGACCCGGCACGATCAAGGCAGACATTGAGGTACCCTTCGCGCGGCCGCGATCGATCGAGACTGTGCGTTCTGATCCGGCGTTCTCAACGCTATTCCTGCGAATCTGGTCATTGCTGCGCGACGAATCCGCAGCACTTCCGACGGCGGTGGCGTCATGAGTGGCGCAGAGAGCCGACGTTGGCTGGGCTTCATTCTGGCTCTCCTGGGGCCAGTGGTGGTGCTCGTTACCTGGGAGATCCTGGCGCGAACGCACACAATCAATCCGCTCTTCTTTCCGCCGCCAACCTCGCTGGAGACAACGGCACGCGATCTGATTTCGTCCGGGCAGCTGTGGGCTGATCTCCGGATCAGTATGTTGCGCGTTGCTGCCGGGTTTGCTGTTGCAGCCGTCCCGGGCGTGCTTATCGGCGTGCTGATGGGTCTCTGGTGGCCGGTGCGTGCGGTCGTGTCGCCAATCGCCGCCGCGTTCTTCGCGGTTCCCAAGATCGCCATCCTGCCGCTCGTCATCATCATCTTCGGCATAGGCGAAACATCAAAGATCGCGATGGTTGCCGTCAGCGTCCTGTTCATGGTCGTGCTGTCGACGATGAGCGCCGTGCTGGAGATCGAGCAGGGTTACTTTGATGTCTCGCGCGATGCCGGAGCGAACGTTTGGCAACGCATCCGCACGGTCGCGCTACCGGCGGCGCTGCCGGGGATCTTCTCCGGACTGCGACTCGCCCTCGGCTTTTCGCTGCTGGTCATCGTTGGCACAGAGTTTCTTGCCGCGAAGAACGGCATCGGTTATCTGATCTGGAATTCGTATCAGACGTTTGCCATCGAGAAGATGTACGTTGGCCTGATCGTGACCGGTATGCTCGGCTGGCTGCTGAATCTGGTCATGGACGAGATAGAGCGAGTGGCGATGCCGTGGCGCGTGCCGGAGCGGCGTCGCTTCAGCGTCCCCGTGCCGCAAACCGTGCGCAACTGGTTCATGGCAACGCGGCCATTCTCATTCACCGCGTCGATCATTCCGGCGCTTCTCGGAACGCTCCTGGCCTCAATCGACGGAACGATCTCGCTCAGCCTGTTCCTGATGGTAATCGTTGCTTCATTGCTGGTGCACGCCGGCAGTAACCTGGTCAACGATTACTACGACTTTCGCAACGGCGCGGACAAGCCCATTTCGCGCGGCAATGGCGGCTTCATTCAGCGTGGTCTTATCAGTCCCACCGCAATCCTGTGGTTCGGCCTGGTGCTGTTCGCGGTCGCGACTGCAATCGGGATGCTGATTGTTGTCCGCGTCGGCTGGCCGATACTCCTGTTCGCAATCCCGAGTCTCCTGGCTGCCTATCTCTACACCGGCGGACCAAAGCCTCTGGGATATGTCGCGCTTGGCGAGGCCACGGTCTTCATCTTCATGGGTCCGGTCATCGTCGTCGGTGCCTACTATGTGCAGGCGCAGAGCATCTCGTGGGAAGCGCTTGCGCTGTCGATCCCGGTCGGGCTCCTCGTCACCGCGATTCTGCAGGCGAACAACATTCGCGATATCCGCGACGACTCGGACGCCGGAAAGCGCACGCTGGCGACCTATATCGGCCACCGCTGGGCACGTCGCGAGTACGTCGCCCTCGTGGCCGGGGCGTACATCGCCGTCGCGCTCGTCGCGCTCGGTGGCTTGCTGCCGGCCGGCCTGCTAATCGTGTTCCTCACCATCCCGCGCGCAATCGAGCTGGTGCGAATCGTTATGCACCGGCAGGATGTCAGCACGCTCAATACCGCGCTGCGCAAGACAGCCGGCCTGCATCTGCAGTTCGGCGCGCTCATGTCCGTCGTCCTGCTTGTGGCAGCGATTCGTTAACGAGTTCGCCGCGATACGCGCATCAACCTTCGCGCGGCGGGAGCCAGAACGAGAAGTCTCCGAAGTCGTAGACATCGTGATCCGCCTCGCGGCTGTCCGGCTCGCGTCCTGCCCAGACCTGCTCGTATGCCTCGTGCATTGCGACGACATCGTCTGGCGTGAGCGGCACGCGATTGTGCGATGGGTAGATGTTGTCGACGATTGCGGCCAGCTCCGCCAACAGACGCAGCGAATCACGATACAGCGCCGGATCGCTGCCCTCGCGGTAGGCAAACATCGGCCCAGCATAGACTGCATCCCCGGGGAACAGGATTCTGGCTTCACGATCGAGGAACGTCAGTCCTCCGGGCGAATGTCCGGGCGTGTGGAACACCTCGATAATACGGCCGCCCAGGTCGATCTCATCACCACCGACCAGCGGCATCGCCCAGTCCACGCCTTCAATACTCGCGGTTGCGACATCGAAGCCTGCCGGAAGAGGCCCGCTCAGATATCCTGGTTCGCACCACCTGCGGAGCCTGTCGTTCGGATAACCCAGGGCTAGATCCTCTGCCTCGGATGGATGAACCAGTACGCGCTGGTACGCGCTGCTGGCCCCGATGTGGTCGAAATGCGCGTGGGATTGCAGAACGATCGGCGCGCGATCGGTCAGGTCCGCGACGAGAGCCGCAAAGTCACCGACGCCCATGCCGGTATCAATGATGGCGACATCGGTGTCACCCTCGATGAGGTACGACTTCACGTCTTCGTAATGCAGCGGCTCGCCGATCATCGTCACGCCGTTATCGAAACGCCGAACATCGAACCAGCCCTGAATCAGGTCGCTCATGTCATCCATCCACTCATTCTCTTGCGTCTGGGATATGTTGCATCCAGCATGCGACGAGACTAGGAGGCAGATGGCGTTGCGTCAAGCATCGCGTTGACAAGAAGCCTCGATCGCGCCTATTCTCCGGCGGCTCAAAGACGATGCCAGACAGAGAGGGGTGCCTGGAGTGAGTAAGCCAACGGCGATGTATGACCTCGTCAAGACACTGACGGAGATCCCGGGACCAACCGGACAGGAAGATCTCGTCCACGAGTGGTGTGCCGACCATTGGTCGACGATCACCGATGACGTGCAGATCACCGGCGTCGGGAATGTCGTCGCGAAGATCGGCGGGCAGGGACCGAACATCATCATCCTGGCGCACGGCGACGAGCTGACGCTGATGGTGACGTCAATTACCGAGAATGGTCTGCTCCGGGTCTGGCCGGCCGGGCGAGACCTACGGGGACGTCCTGCCCTGCGTTATGTCCCAATCAATCAGCCGGTGCTGGTCATGTCGGACTCGGGGCCGATTGATGGGCAGCTCGTCTACGCGAGCGGCCACGTTATCAGCGCCGCCGACCAGAAGGATCACTTCGAATGGGCTGACTGGTTCGTCGATCTCGGCCTGATGACCCGCGAGCGCGTCACCAGCCTCGGCATTCGTCCCGGCAGTCGCATCGTCGTGAACTCAAAGACGCGGCGGCTCGGTGACGCGATTATGGGCAAGGCGATGGACAATCGCGCCGCGCTGTCGATTGTCACGTCGGTGGCCGAACGCGCTGACACGGCCAAGCTGAAGCACACGCTCTGGGTTGGCTCGACGATTCAGGAGGAGAACGGGCTGCTGGGAGCGTCAAGCATTCCAGAGGTCGCCGAGTTCTCCTATGCGATCAATCTGGATGTTGGCCTGTGCGGTGATGTCCCCGGTACGCGTCCGGAGACGCACCCGGCCAAGCTCGGAGGCGGGCCGATCATCGTCCATCAGGATTCGTCGGGGCACTACTCGCACCGCATGACCATGGCAATGGCTGAGACAGCCGAAGCCAACGGCATTCCAGTTCAGCATGCCGTCTTCCAGAACTATGGGAGTGATGGCGCTGAGCTAACGCGCCGGGGAATCGAGACGGTTCTGCTGACAATGCCGACCCGGTACACCCATTCTCCCAACGAGATGGTGACCGAGCCGGAACTGGTTCAGTGCGTTGATCTGATTCTCGCCTACCTGCAGCGCGAGCCACTGCCGCCGCGCTGGACTGCCGGCAAGTAGCGGGCGAGTTCTGAGCGCGGAGCCCGAGCGGCTAGTCATCGGCTGCTTCGGCGAAGTTGAGGACCGCCGATGACGGCTCGGGCCGCAGCGCAAACTGCTCATGGTACAGCTGGCTGTAGAGTCCGTCCCGCAAGAGCAGCTCGTCATGTGTGCCGCGCTCAACCACCTGTCCGCGGTCAATCACCAGAATCAGGTCGGCTGCCAGGATCGTCGACAGGCGATGCGCGATAGCGATTGTCGTTCTGCTCTGCATCAGCGGCTCAAGAGCTGATTGAATCAGGCGCTCCGAACGCGTATCAAGCGCTGACGTGGCCTCATCGAGGATGAGGATGCGGGGATCCTTCAGGATAACGCGGGCGATCGCAAGGCGCTGCTTCTCACCGCCCGACAGGCGGTAGCCACGCTCACCGACTACTGTGTCGTAGCCGTCCTCAAGCTCCATGATGCGATCATGGATCGCGGCAGCGCGTGCTGCAGCGATGAGCTCTTCGTCCGTCGCGTCCGGTCGCCCGTAGCGCAGATTCTCCCGGATGGACGCATGCGACAGATGCGTCTCCTGCGTCACCGCGCCGATGACCTCGCCGAGCGATGACAGCGCAATATTGCGCACGTCGTGCCCGTCAATCGACACCGAGCCTCGCGCGACATCATAGAGACGCGGAAGCAGGTACGTCAGCGTTGTCTTGCCAGCGCCGGATGGGCCGACGAGCGCGATCAACTGGCCTGGGCGACCTTCAAAGCTGACGCCTTCAAGCGTCCATTCGCGTGCGTCGCTCATCGTGGTCGGCTTCTCGTCATCACCTGCTGCGTAGCGGAAGTGGACGTCGTCGTAGGTCACACGACCTTCCACCGCGCGAGGGTCAAGCACGACGGCTTGCGGCGCGTCCACGATCTCCTGCTTGCGATCGAGGTAATCGAAGATGCGCTCGAAGAGCGCCAGCGCGCCCTGAATCTCGACCTGCACGTTCAGCAGTGCGCCGAGCGGGAAGAACAGGCGGGCCTGCAAGGTGGTGAAGGCGACCAGATCACCGATCGTCAAAACAGCCGCACTACCCGAATCGATGATCGCGCGTCCGGCGAGCCAGTAGGCTACGGCAGGAGCGATCGAGAAGAACGTGCCGATGATCATGAAATACCAGCGGCCGACCATCTGCTGATGCAATTGGAGGCCGGCAAGCGTGTCGTTCTCAGCGCCGAAGCGATCAATCTCGTAGGTCTGGCGACCGAACGTCTTCGTTAGCAGCACGCCGCTGACCGACAGCGTCTCCTCGACCATCGAGCTCATGTCCGCCATGGTGCGCTGGGTCTGCGTCGCGAGACGACGACGAGTGCGCCCAACCCGTTGCGTGAGATAGAGCGCAATCGGCAACAGCGCGAACGACAGAAGCGTCAGCGTGCCAGAGATCAACGCCATCGCAACAACGGTCGACAGCACGGTCGCTATGTTCGACACAATGCTGGCCGCGGTGTTCGTCAGCACGCCCTGCACGCCGCCAACGTCGTTGGACAGGCGCGACTGAATCTCGCCCGTGCGCGTACTGGTGAAGAATCGCAGCGACATTCCCTGCAAATGCGAATACAGGCGCATCCGCAAGTCGCGCATGACGCTCTGACCCACGCGATTGCTCAGATACGTTTGCCCGACACCGACCAGGCCGCCGAGAATCGGCGCAAGGATCATCATGGCAACCAGGATGTTCAGCAAGCTCATGTCGCCATTGGGGATGGCGTCATCGATGATCTTCCTGAGGAGGAGAGGATTGGCGAGCCCAATACCGGATGATATGAGAATCGCCAGCATAATTGCGCCGACCTGGGCGCGATACGGGCGGAATATCCCGATTACTCGGCGCAGAATCTGCAAATCATTCTGCCGCGAGCGCGGGGTGTTGTCTTCTTCTTGCTCTGATCGTCGTCCTCCACCGTGACGACCACCAGGCGTAGCACCATAGTGCGCAAATTCTCTCAAGGCGGCTCCCTTCCATCGTCTACTTTTCGATATGACAATGGTAGGTTCTGGAGCCGCTTTCGATAACTCCCCGTTCGAGCAGGGAGGCACTCCGCCGTATTAGCAGGGGCTAGTTGTGGGTGGCTGATCGGTCGAAGGGGAAGGACATCGCCAGGCGCGTCCCGGAGCCGATCTCGCTGGTAATCTCGAGGTGTCCGCCGAGACGTTCGGCGCGCTCTCGCATACCGAGAACGCCGAACCTGTTCGCGGTTCGATCCTGTTTGAGCGTCTTCAGATCAAATCCCGGACCGTTATCGCGCACCTCAATATTGAGCATTACGTCAATCACCACCGAGATGTTGACCTCGGCATTGCGCGCATGCTTCCGACAATTAGTCAGGCACTCCTGAACAAATCGATAGATCGCTGCCTCGACCTTGTCGTCGAGTAGTGGCAGCGCGATCGGTGAGTTGATCACGACGCGGGTATCAACCTCGTCCATGTGCTGCTCAGCGAGCTGCTCGATGGCTTCGATCAGCGACAGGTGTTCGAGCGGCGCAGCGCGAAGATCGCGCACCGAGCGCCGGGCCTCGTCCAGGTTCGCCCGTGCCAGGGCTATGGTTCGGTCGATGCGCGCACTGAGCGGCGACGATTCCAATTGCGCTCCGATGGCCTCCAGCTGGAGGATGATACCGACCAGCCCCTGCGCAATCGTGTCGTGGATCTCGCGCGCCAGTCGGTTGCGCTCCTCGGAGACAGCAACGTCAGATGCCTGCTCGAACAGCATCGCGTTCTCGATCGCGACCGCAGCGACATTGGCGACCGTCCATAGCAGTTCGGTGTCACGGCGACGGTAGCTGTTCGGTGCATACGATTGAGCGCTGATGCAGCCGATGACGTCGTTGCCCCGCATAAGCGGCGCTATCAGCATCGACTGGACGCGTTTGGACATGTCGCCGTAGCGCTCCCACTTGTCGTAGTCCACAACCTGAGAGGCTTCAAGAATACGCGGCTTGCCCTCGTTCATCGCCTCCAGGTATTCAACCGGAAGCTTGATGTTATGGCGCGGCGAGAACGTCTGGCCCAGATCGACGATATACACCATGTCGTCTCGTCCCTCGGGACTGCGCAGGATGATCAGGAACGCGTCAGCGATCATGATACGGGCAATCTCATGATGGATCGAGCGATAAATCTGGTTGAGGTTCAGTGACGACGACACAACCGCAGAGACGCGATTGATGATCTCCATTTCCGTGATTTGCGCCTGAGCTTCTTCGAACAGGCGCGCATTTTCGATGGCGACCGCAGCGTGGTCGGCGAAAAGCCCCAGGATCTCGGCATCCGATTCCTCAAACGCATGGTCGGAGATGTTGGAGATCGTCAGCACGCCGGTCGCTGTCCCACGCACGGTCAGCGGCACCGACAGTAGCGACCGCGTCTGTTGCCGCGATTGCGCATACTGATCGCTTCGCGGGTCAGCAGCGACATCGTTGGAAATGACCGGACGACCGCTGCGATAGGAAAGGCCCGCGAGCGTCGTTTCAACCGGCACCGCCGGGTTGGAGTCTTCGTTGTCGATGTCGCCCGACGACGCGATTAATCGGAGATGCTCGCCGGTCTCATCCGCCAATCTGAGACGCGCAGTCGCGCCGTTCATCAGTGTGGCTGCCTCACTGACGATCGTGTGCAGTGTTGATTCGACATCGAGAGAGCTTGTCACCGCTGCACCGACGCGCTGCAGCGCCAGCAGGCGCGCGCGGTTGCGGGCCTCAGACGCAGCCTCGATTTCTAGCTTCTCGGTAATCAGGTCGATTGCGGAAGCAGCGAACCGCCGAACCAGCTTCCGGAGCGTGCGTTCGGCATCGACCATCTCCGGAGAGTAGCGAATGTCCGGCGAGAGGCTGCGGTCGAACGCATCACAGCCACCCATCAGTCCAGCGAGTACGTCGTCAAACGCGATGCGCTCCTGGTCGATTGCCCAGTCGAGATTCGACAGAAAACGCTGCTCGGCGGCTTGAGTGCCGGTCGAGGCCTCGATGAGCGTATCGATCGCTTCGTCGATGCGCTCCCGCAACATCGCCTGGCTCATGCGACGATAGGCGGGGCTGACCTCGCGAGCGACATCACGCCAGGCGGCCGCAACGGATTCACGGTACTGTATGAGTGGATGACCCGCCGGTACCCGCGAGTCGTGTCCTGGAGTCGTCACGAGGAAGAGCGTCTTTCTGCGACCGGAGTGGCACGCCTCGGATCAACTCGAACCGCACCGCAATCACCCCCTGAGTGGGAGACTCATTTTACTCGATTGTGAGCAACGCAAGCAGACGCGCGACCGTTGTTTACGGGGCTATACTCGGCAGGGACATCCGTAGCCCACCATTGCTCAATTTGAGGAACAGCCGTGACGACCGCAGTAGCAAAACCAAGCAAACGAGAATTCAAGCGCCGAGTCGATCGCGCAGTCGCAGATCCGCAGCTCAGAACCGCGCTCCAGCGCGCGCTGCCCGAGTTCGGCCGACGGCGTGTCCGCGCGTTCGAAGATCAGGACTTCGCGGCACGGCGACGGCGAGTTCATGACCTGAAGGCGGACGCAATCGCACGCCTGCCGGAGCTCGTCGAGCGATTTACGCACGAGGCCGAAGCAGTCGGCGCTGTCGTCCACACTGCCTCAACCGCTGCCGACGCGCGGCGCATCATTGGCGAGATCATCTCGCAGCAAAACGCCAAGCTTGTCGTCAAGAGCAAGTCGATGGTCACCGAGGAGATCCAGCTCAATCCATCTATCGAGGCGCTCGGTGTCAACGTTGTTGAGACGGATCTCGGCGAGTGGATCATGCAGCTCGCCGGAGAGCATCCATCGCATCTGATCGCTCCGGCGGTGCATAAGACGCGCGAGCAAGTTGCCGAGCTGTTCTCGAAGGAGACGGGACTGGACTTACCACCGGACCCGGCGACGCTCGTGGCCGTTGCGCGTGAGCGGTTGCGACAAGCGTTCATTGACGCCGATGTCGGCATCTCTGGCGCGAACATCGCGATTGCGGAGAGCGGAACGCTCGTCATTGTCACGAACGAGGGCAATGGTCGGCTCGTGACGACGCTGCCGCCAGTCCACATCGCTGTGCTCGGCATCGAGAAGATCGTCCCATCGATGGAGGACGCGACAGCCATCCTGCAGGTTCTGCCGCGCTCTGGCACCGGACAGAAGATTACCAGCTACGTCTCGTTCATGACCGGCCCGAGCCGCAGCGCCGACATTGAGCTGACGTTGACAACCGGCGTGCACGGCCCGAAGGAGCAGCACATCATCCTGCTGGATAATGGTCGCTGGGCTGCCCGCGAGGACGAGGACCTTCACGAAGCGCTGCACTGTATTCGTTGTGGAGCCTGCTCAAACGTCTGCCCGCCCTATCAGATCGTCGGCGGTCACGTGTTCGGGCACATCTACACCGGCCCGATCGGCCTGATTATGACGGCGATGCATCACGGACTGGAGCACGCCGCCGGACCGCAAAGCCTGTGCGCATCCTGCAACGCCTGCGAAATGGTCTGCCCGGCCGAGATTCCCATCCCACGGCTGATTCTCGACGTGCGCGAGCGCGCGACTGAGGCATTCGGTCTACCTGCGCTCAAGAGCTTCGCGATTTCGCGCTGGACCGATCCCAAGCGCGGAGAGCGCTGGGCGGGACTTGCGTCTCGCGCTGCAGGCATGGTGAGCAACCGCGACGGCGTCATCAAGCACATCCCGCTGCAGCCGGTCCTGACGGACGGTCGTTCGCTGCTCGCGCCAACGACAAAGCCCTTCCGCAGCCGATTCAAAGATGTGATGACCGAGCCGGTCCGCGAGCTGAGCAGCAGCCAGGTGAAGGGTGCCACTGTTGCGATCTTCCCCGGCTGCATGACTGATCGCATTACGCCGCGCATGGCTGAGGCGATGGTGCGCGCGCTGCGGGCAGCTGGCTGCACGGTCACATTCCCGCCGGACCAGCATTGCTGCGGCCTCGTGGCGCTGAATTCGGGCGACCGCGTTCATGGCCGCGAGATGGCCGAGCAGACGATTCGCATGCTGGAGTCGACCGCTGCGGACTGGATCGTCACCAACAGCACGAGCTGCCTCGGGGCGATGCTGCAGGACTACCAGCACCTCTTCCGCCATGACACGGAGTGGCGCGAGCGCGCGGCCGCGCAGGCGTCACGGCTTATCGACATCACGACATTCATCGATGAACACGCACAGATCGCCAGCAGCGATTTTCCGCCGGTGCCCAACGTGCAGTCCGTGACCTACCACGACGCCTGCCAATCGCACAATGCGCTCGGCCTGGGCGCGGGAGCGCGGCGAATCATTCGCGATGTGCTGGGTCTTGAGATCCGTGAGATGGCGGATTCGTCCGTCTGTTGCGGCTTCGGCGGCTCGTTCTCAATGGACTATCCGAACGTGTCAAGCGCAATCCTGGCCAAGAAGATCGACAACGTGACAGCAACCGGCGCGCAGGTAGTCGTATCGGATAACCCGGGCTGCCTGATGCAAATACAGGGAGGGCTGGCCAGTCGTGACCAGCCCGTCCGAGTTCTGCATGTGATTGAGCTACTGGCGGAACGCCTCTAGCTTTCGGTCGCGACTGGCGGTCGGCGCTTCCAGACTTCGGTGGCCTGCTCGAATGCGCGCGCAAGTTGCAGGACGCCGAAGTCGTCGTGCCAGCGCCCGACGATCTGGATACCAACCGGCAGACCGTCGTTCGTGAATCCGCACGGCACCGAAATCGCCGGCAGACCGGTGAGCGTGATGTAGTATGCCGACTTCATCCAGTCGATGTACGTCTCCATCTCGACGCCGTCGATCTCCGTCGGGTACTCCATCTCAACATCGAACGGCGGAACCTGGTTGACGACGCAGATCAGGAACTCGTGCGTCTCCAGGAACTCCTGGACTCGCGCGTACAGCTGGGAGCGCAATACTTCGGCTCGGTTGATCTCATCGGGCGTAAGCGCAAAACCCTTTTCGGTGTTCCAAATGACCGTGTCCTTGACCAGGTCGCGCTGGTTACGCACCTTGTCGGCATGCGCCATCGCGAAGTTCAGCGCGCGCAGCGTCTGGAACGCTTCGTTTGCGCCGCTGAAATCCGGGCTGGCATCGTCAACTTCACATCCGATGTCACTGAAGACGCTACGGTTGCCGGAGACGACCTCGCGGACCCGCGGGTCGAGCGGCAGTCCGCCAAGATCCGGTGACCAGCCAACGCGCACGCCCTTGAAATCGCGATCCAGCGGTTGAGCAAACGTGCTACCGGGCACGTCAATCGAGATCGGCGAGCGCGGATCCGGTCCGGCAATCGCGCTCAGGAAGAGGGCGACGTCGCCGACCGTTCGCGCCATGGGACCTTTGACACCCAGGTTCGACCAGGCGTTCATCGACGGCACGACCGGCACCCGGCCCGGCGAACCGCGAAGCCCGACAACATTGTTGAAGTTGCCGGGATTCCGTAGCGATCCGCCCATGTCGCTGCCATCAGCGATCGGAACCATTCCGCAGGCCAGCGCGGCACCAGCGCCGCCGCTCGAGCCACCGCAGGTCTTGGTTGTGTCATACGGATTCAGCGTCGCGCCAAAGACCGGGTTGAACGAGTGCGAACCCGCTCCGAACTCGGGGACGTTCGTCTTACCAATGGTCAACGCACCCGCTTGATTGATCCGCTGAATCAGCAGGGTGTCGTGCGTCGGCACGTGATCGCGATAGATCGGTGAGCCGAACGTTGTGCGAATACCGGCTGTCTCTTCCAGGTCCTTGTGGGCAATCGGCAAGCCGTGGAGCGGCCCGACCTCCGCGCCGGACGCAAGCTGCTTGTCCGCGTCACGCGCCTTCTCGATCGCCTTGTCACCGTCGATCAGGGTGACGATCGCGTTGACCTTCGGGTTCACGCGTTCGATCTGCGCCAGATGCGCCTGCATGACCTCTACGGCGGATAGATCGCGCTCGCGAATGCGGCGCGCGAGATCCACGGCTGTCGAAAAGCAGATGTCGTCTTGAGTCACTAGCCCGCCCTCCCCACTGAACGTCGTTCGCACGCACGAGCGCACCACGGCACGCGGACTATCGTCGCCGCGAACACGGCAACACGCAAGTGCCGATGACAATTTGTTGCAGGTGGAGAATGCGTCTTAGTGGCGGCAATCGGAGCAGACGCCGAACACCTCAAGCCAGTGCCCGGAGATCTCGAAGTCGGTGCGCGCGCCGAGCGCTTCAAGCATCGGGGCGACCGTGCATTCGTCGAACTCGACAACCGCGCCACAGTCCGAGCAGATCAGGTGATGTCGGTGCGCGCCGTCACTTTCGACGCGCACGTAGTTGTGGCAGCCGTCGGGGCGGTGCAGCCGGTCGAGCAGACCGCTACGCACAAGAACATCCAGCGTGCGGAAGACCGTCGCACGTCCGACGGGCTGACCGAGCCCTGCAAGGCTGCTCAGCAATTCGTCGGCAGTGAAGGCACCTGAGGTCGCATGAACTGCTTCCACAACGGATCGTCGGGGAGCAGTGACCCGGTATCCTGATTCCTGTAAGATGCTCAGTGCTTGATCGACTGTACTCATTTGAACGTGATCCGGTAATAGACAGTGCCGTGCGGCCAGTGTAACACGGGGCGGATGTCGGAACCCGGATCATGAGGGAACTGCATGTCACTCGACACTGACGTCACAGCTCCACCAACAAGCCAGGAACCAGAAACGCACGGCAAGTCTCGCAAGATTGCTGCGCTCGGCAACCGGCAGTTCCTGCACTTCTGGCTCGCGATTACCCTCGCGCTGACTGGCCTCTGGGTCCGAATTACCGTGCAGGGCTATTTGGTCTATGAGATGACCAGCGACAAGTTCCTGCTTGGCCTCGTTGGTTTCCTGAGCGCCATCCCTGTCCTGATTCTGTCCCCCATCGTCGGCGTTGTTGTCGATCGATTTGACCGCCGCAAGGTGCTTTTCGCAACGCAGGCGTTCATGGCTGCCAACCTGTTCGCGTTGGCAACCCTCGACGCTGTCGGCACCTTGCGGGTCAGCCACATCATGATCATCGCGACACTCGCTGGAGCAGCGTCGGCATTCGACTGGCCGGCGAGACTCTCGCTTGTGCCGAACCTCGTTACGCAGCGCGAGCTCCAGAGCGCAGTCGCGCTTAATTCGGCCGCGTTCAACGGCGCACGCATCATGGGTCCAGTCATCGGCGGGACACTGATAGCGATCATCGGGACCGCCGCATGCTTCTTCCTGTCGGCCTTCGCGTTCATTCCATCAATGATCGTCCTGCTCACGCTGAGCGTCGATCGGGTGCTTCCGAGTGGTGAGCGTTCCTCACCCCTTCGCACCATCGTCGATGGCTACTCCTATATCTGGAGCTACCCGACGCTTCGCAGCCTGCTGTCGGTTGACCTTGTGCCGGTCATTTTCGGCATGTCGTTCTTCGCCCTGCTTCCCGCGCTGGCCCGCGATGTCTACGGGCGCGGCTCCGAGGGGCTCGGCTTCCTGTATGCGGCTGATGGCGCTGGGGCGTTCCTCGGCGTCATGGCAGTGGCGACGCTCGCCTCGCTGCGCCGTCGCGGACTGCTGGTAATCATCTTCGTCTTTCTCTTCGCCGTCTTCCAGATCCTCTTTTCCTTCGCACCCACGCTCGGCATCGGCATGATGCTGATCTTCGGCATGGGACTGGTCAGCGCAATCTATGGCACGCTCGCGGACACGTTGATCCAGACGATCGTCCATGATGAGTACCGTGGCCGTGTCATGGCCGTCTACTCAACGTTCTGGGGGCTGACGCCGATCGGCTATCTGCAAATCGGGATCGTCGCCGAACAATGGGGAACGCAGCGCGCGATCCTTGTCAATGCCTGCGTCGTTCTCGTCTACGTTCTCGGCCTGATGAAATGGAATCCGGAAGTCAGGCGGCTCGACTAGGCACGGGAGGTTCTGTGGTGCGCTGGATGTCTGGTTTTCGCGATACGATCGCGGCGGCGCGGCCTCCCCGGCCACTTCGCACTCAGCCTGTCATTCAGAGAGCGCGACCACGACGAGCGACACTAGGTGCCGTCTCCGATATAGCGAACTGGCTCCCTGCCGCACCGGAGCTCAATGGTCCGGTCGCTGTAGTGCCGGATTTTCGACCAACCTCGCATCCCCGTGGTTCGACCGTGTCGGCAATCGCAAAAGCAGTCGACTCTCCTACGCTGCCGACTGCGCCTGGCACTGACTGGATACGGCTAACTGATCTGACCGGCAGCGCACTCACGTCGGCCGACATTCGCGCCGATGCGCTGAGCAAGCCCGACATCCTGCTCGTGACTGCGCCGGTTGGCCTTTCGGGCGCAGCGCGGGCTGCAGATGCGCTCTTCCATCCGAACACGCAGTTGCGGGCTGCCGCGCTCCCGCAGTCAGGCACGGTTGAGCTGGCCGCCTGGGCAGCGCCAATCTGGCTCGTGATCCTGCAGCGCCCGGCGAAGCCCATCGCGTGCGTAACGGGAAGCGCGGTGCTGGCCGAACTGCTCACTCTCGGCTGTTACAGACTCACCGAAAAAGCTCGCTCAATCGAGGCGGTGACGCCGTGGGAGGAACCAGTCGTTCAGCGGCTGTTCGAGCTGGAGTTTGATAGCGCCGGCGGCAAGACGGTGCTTGATATCGACGCGTCGCTGTCGGGCGATCGCGCGTGGATAGAGCAACTGGCGGAGATCATCGGCGCGGTGATTGTCGAAGAGGGGACGTAGGGCTGACACATGGGAGACGACACAACGGCGATGGACGGTCGAACGCAACCAACACGCGAAAGCGTGCTCGCGACCGATCGGGTTCATGTCATTGACGATCCGCTGGCGCAGGTACACCTCGGACGCCTGCGCGACCGCGCCACGCAGTCGCCCGAATTCGGTCAGGTCGGTGAGCTGCTCGCCGCGCATACGTTGTGGTCTGCGCTGTCTGACTTGCACCTGCGGCAGGACACAGTAGCAGCCTTCGATGGCTCACCCATATCAGTCGCCCGCCCGGCGGAACGCATTGCCGGCGTCGTGATTCTGCGGGCCGGAATGCTCTTCTCCAGACCTTTTCAAGCCCTGCTGCCACATGCTCCGCTCTACCAGGTGGGCATTCGGCGCGACGAAGAGACGCTTACTCCGGCCGTCTATACGTCGAACGTTCCACAAGCGCCTGGCTGGGCCGACCGAGTGCTCGTGCTCGATCCGATGGTCGCGACAGGCGGGTCAACGGCGCGCGCCATCGCCGAAGTACGACGCTCGTTTCAGGGCCCGATCGATGTCGTTGCACTCGTCACCGCACCACTCGGCGCTGAGCGCGTGCTGAGCGATGATGCTGACGTACGCATCGTCACGACCGCGCTCGACATCAAGCTGAACGATATGGGCTACATCTTGCCCGGTCTGGGTGACGCAGGCGACCGCCTCTTCGGAACGTAGCGCAGCCAAAGAAAGTCCGCCTGGCGGGGATTCCCACCAGGCGGTTTCTTGTGTGAGGTGATTGGTCTGTTACTGACCGATCTCGGAGGCGAACTCCTTCTCGGCCGTCGTCAGCGACTCGTCGACGATGGTGACCATGCGGTCAATCTCTTCGGTCGTGATGACGAACGGCGGCGCGAAGTGGATCGTGTCCCAGGCGCGGGTCAGCAGGCCCTTGTCGTCGAAGAGCTCGGAGACTCGCTTCATGAACTTCGAGTCCTTGCCGAACTTCTCCTTGGTCTCCTTGTTCTTGACAACTTCGAGACCACACATCAGGCCGAGGCCGCGCACCTGCCCGATGGTCGGGTGAACGAGGAGCTCCTCAAGCTGCTTCTTGAGGTACTCGCCCTTGTCAGCCGACTGCTGGACCAGGTTCTCGCGCTTGAAGATGTCGATGTTGGCGAGCGCTGCGACGCAGGCAACCGACTGGCCACCGAAGGTCAGCAGGTGACCGAGGGCGACATCGCCCTTCTCCTTGAAGCCTTCGAAGACTGAGTCGCGAACGGCGACGCCGGCGACCGGCGCGTAACCGGACGACAGGCCCTTGGCCATGGTAACCATGTCTGGGACGACATCGTAGTGCTCGATCGTGAAGTACTTGCCGGAGCGGCCCCAGCCGTTGATGACTTCGTCAGCAATCAGCAGGACGCCGTGCTTGTCGCAGATCTCCCGCAGGCGCTGCCAGTAGGCCTTCGACGGAACCTGAACACCGTTGGCGGTCGAAACTGGCTCGGCGATGATCGCCGCGACCGTCTCTGGACCCTGGTACTCGATCTCCGCCTCGAACGCGTTAGCGCAAGCGATGTCATCCGCCTCGCCGGACAGGCCAGGGAACTGCGGGCGATAGTTGTTCGGCGACTGCACGTGGTAGACGCCGTGCATGAACGGACCAAAGTACGTCTCATTGCGTGCCGAGGTGAGGCTCATCGCGCCGTAGGTCATGCCGTGGTATGAACCGCGACGGGCGATGATCTTGTAACGCTTCGGGAAGCCACGCATCACCTGGACCTGCTTGGCGATTTTCATCGCCGACTCGACGGCTTCTGAGCCGCCGGAGCAGAAGAACAGGCGATTGAGATCGCCCGGCAGGATCTCGGCGATCGTCTCAGCCAGTGCGACGGCCGGAACCGTCGTGTAGTTGGCGGCTGAAACGTAGGCGACCTTGGCAGCCTGCTCGGCCATCGCCTGGCCGATTTCGGCGCGGCCGTGTCCCGCGTTCACCACCCACAGACCAGCGATGCCGTCGATGTATTCCTTACCGTCGACATCGTAGAGGAGGGCGCCCTTGCCGTGATCGAAGACCTTCATGCCCTTCTGGGTCGCCAGCTCCTGCCAGTTGGCAGAGTGGATCCAGACGTGCTCAAGTGCGCTCTGCGCGTACTCTTCAGCAGTCTTCGGTTTGCCGCCCACCGGACTCTGTACCATGCCCGACTCCTTGCGTATCCGGCGATACATGCGCAAAAACCGCGTACGTACTTTGCAGTCGCACATGAAACGCCATCTGAATCTCTTCTATCGGCCAGTATAGCAT
Organism: Thermomicrobiales bacterium; assembly: GCA_039810005.1. Lineage (GTDB taxonomy): Bacteria > Chloroflexota > Chloroflexia > Thermomicrobiales > CFX8 > JAMLIA01. Next base: position 39,824 of record JBDHWD010000014.1, read on the forward strand.
CAGATGACACGAAAGTCGCCTTGCCCAGGGGCATTTCGGTACACATTGCGCAGGATGTTTGCCGATTCGGCAATCAGGTGGCCGAATCCGCCGCCGGGGCGGACATGGATCTAGCCCGAATCCGAGCGATGCTACAATGCGCCATCTGATGACGACCGAACACCACAATTGGGGAGGCAACGCCGTGGCGCACAAGGTGCTGGTCCTGTCCCGCAAGTTCCGCGAAGGGAACAGCGAGTTCCTGCAGGATTTCCTGGCGCGACGGAACTGTGAAATGATCGATGCGGAGATACAGTATCCGATCGATCAGGAGCAACTGTGTCGCCTGGCCGCCGACGCAGAAGGCATCATCACCGGCCTGGAGTGGATCTCACCCCGGGTGATGGAGGCCGCTCCCAACCTCAAGGTCGTCAGCGCCGGGGGCGTGGGCTACGACCACATCGATATCGAGGAAGCCAATCGCCGGGGCATTGCTGTCGCGATCTGCGCTGGCTGCAACAATCACTCGGTGTCCGAGCTCGCCTTCGGCATGATGATCAGCCTGGCGCGGAATGTCCTCATCGTCGATCGTTCAATCCGCGATGGAGCTTGGTTCCCCTACGATCGCATTCCGAGCGACGCCAACACGGAACTTTGGGGCAAGACGATCGGCATTGTCGGACTCGGTCGCGTCGGTAAATCAACGGCGCTACTGGCCAAGGCATTCGGCATGCGTGTGCTGGCTGCTGATATCGCCTGGGACCTGACGTTCGCCAACGAGCACGGCATCTCATATATGTCATTCGACGAAGTGCTGAAGCATTCCGATTATGTATCGCTACATTGCCCGCTGGACGATCAAACGCGCGACCTGATCGACGAACGCGCGATAGAGCTCATGAAACCAACCGCATTCCTGATCAATACCGCGCGCGGTCCGATTGTGAAGGAATCGGCGCTCGTCGGGGCGCTGGAATCCGGCCGCATCGCCGGGGCCGGCCTGGATGTCTTCCAGTTCGAGCCGCACCCGGACAACCCATACACCGAATTCCCCAACGTCGTGCTGACGCCGCATATCGGCGGGACGACGAAGGAGGCGTTCGACCGCGCGCTCTATCTGGCGCTCGTCAACGTGACCAACGTTCTCAATGGCGACCCGCCGCATTGTCAGGTGAATCCGGAAGTGACGGCTTATCGCGCGCTGGCTGCAAATCGCGAGCGCCGCGTCATTCCGCCGCCGTCTTCAGCGGTGTAAGCGCGCGAAGAACTCGGGCAGCGGCTTAGACCACTGCCCGTTCGCGCTTCTCCATGATGTTCGTTGAGTGGCCTGGATCAAGCCGAACCGACGGGTTGATATAGATCGCACAGTGGTTCACCGCAGTGATTGCTTCGGCAACGCCGGTGGCAATGAGCTTGAACTTGGCCTGATATGTCACGACATCGCCGCAACCGTAGACACCGTCAATGTTCGTCGCCATCGTGATCGGATCGACGCGGATCGTATTGCGCTCGACCTCCAGGCCCCACGTCTTGAGCGGCCCGAGATCAGCGAGGAAGCCGATCGCCACGATCAGCTCATTCGCATCGACCGTCTGCTCGTGGCCTTCCTTGAGGTGATGGAACGTCACCGCCTCCAGCCGTTCAGTGCCGTGCACCTCTTTGACCGCATAATCCGGATAGTGCAGTTGCACGCCGCCGATCTCCATTTGCGAGATCGCGTGCTCGTGGGCGCGGAACTTCGAGCGGTGGACGAGGCGCACTGAACGGGCCAGCGGCGCGAGCGTGTTGGCCCAGTCAACGGCGGAGTCACCGCCGCCAACAATCAGCACATCTCGATCGCGGAAGTCTTCGATGCGCTTGGCGAAATAGTGGACGCCGCCGCCCCCTTCGAAGCGCTCGATCCCGGGAACATCCAGCCGCTTCGGCTCAAACGCGCCGATACCGGCAGATATGATGATTGTGCGACTGTAGTGCGTGCCAGTTGTCGTCTCCAGCACGAAGATGCCATCATCAGTGCGCGTGACGGACTGCACGGCAGTCTTGACCGTAAACTCGCAGCCCATCTGGGCAGCCTGCTCAACCGCTGCGGTCACGTAATCCTTGGCGAGGACGCGGGGGAATCCCGCAATGTCATAGATGTATTTCTCTGGATAGATCGCCGTTAGCGCACCACCGAGCTCCTCCAGAGCTTCGATCACCTTGGTGCGCAAGCCGCGCATACATCCGTAGAAGCCCGCGAAGAGCCCGACTGGTCCCCCACCAATCACGATAATGTCGTAAATCTGATCGTCTTCTATCGGCACGCTCATTTTTCCTTATGTCGCGTCATGTCATTCGTGTAGTGCGACGGTGCCACGTGTCGACGAAGCGGTCAACACTCACCAGCATCGGCAATCGAAGTATACCGACGCGGCATGGCGCTTCTATGCGAAGAATGTCGCAACAATCAGGTTGCTGTCTTCGGGGCCAGGTTGCTCTGATTGGCGTAACGGATCGCCGTTGGTAGATCGAGTCGATAGAGCGCCAGACGCGCGACCGTCAGCGCACCGTAGTCTTCGACGGACGCGGCTTCCGGGTTGTCGTAGAGCGCCCCAAAGCCCAGCGCGACGTTCTGCGCGACGTTCCACCATGTTGGGCCATCAACGCCATTAATGACGGCCGTCGCATATGGCTGCAGGTAGGCGTGCCACTGTTGCTCAAGCTCCTGCCAGTCCACACCAAGAATCTGCTCCGGCACGCGCGTGCGATACAGCTCGGAGTACGCCTCGACGCCGTAGGTGTCCACAACAAAGCGCGAGAACGAGCCGGCTGCGTCGTACTCCAGGCGTCGCCGCACACGACCTTCGTAGGTCGCGTCATCGCGCAGGAACGCGAGAGTCGGCAACACGCCAGCCTGGTACGCCCAGGCTGCGGACTGGATCGACGTGATGTATCCGGCAGCCTGGACGTCGTCGTCCATCAGGTAGGTCGCGAACCCCTCAGCGAAGAAAAGGCTGTTTGGCAACGCAATGTGATTGCCGGCGATGACGTGCGCAATTTCGTGCGTAATGAGTCCCTGCAACTCATCCATCGCGACGCTGCCGTCCTGCAGGACAAACACCTGATGGAGATCGGAGGCGGCAAACCCCTGGCAACCGCGACAGTCGTCGTTGAACATCTGGTCAGCGAGGTAGACCGTTATCGGGGTCGTATCATCCGTGCCAAGGAATGCATTGACCTTCGCGGTGCCGTGCTCGGCCATCGCCGCTATGCTCTGGGCAATGGAAGGGTCAAACGCACCAGGCCGCCAGGCGACGGTGACGTTCCCGAACGTATAGGTCTCGCTGTAATACTCCTGCACGAGCCCGAGCGGACCTATTGGCGACACGAGGCCTGGCTGGGCTACTGCTGGCAGCGGCACGTTCTCAGCGGCAGACGACTGTTCCGGCGCAAGCGTCGCGGCAACCTGGCTTTCGGGTAGCTCGGCTACGGCCGTTCCACCGTTTGTACTGCGCGCACCGCCGTCAGCACTGGCAGTTGCCAATGCAGCGACGGGGTTGTGCTGATTGTCCGGGGTGTCCTCGTCACGAGGGAGGAGTGCATACAGGCCGGCGAGCACAACGAGCGCACCGACGACGACGATCATGATGACGAAACCACGCACGATTAAATCCACCTCATCAAGCACACTGCGCCGCAGACTTCAGCAAGCCTGGGCAACCTCCGGAGCGTACAATCTCCCGCAACGCGGTGACAACCGACGTGGCGGAAATCCTGAGATGACAAAGGATGAATGTGGTGGTTGAGACGAAGACGGTGGTTGACGAGCTCATTTCCGAGCGTGGGCGACGCTTCGGCCCGGCCCGGCTGGGCAACCCTCGAGCATCGGCGTCGAAAATCTCGTTCGTAGCCGGCTTCCCCGATCCGGCGAGTCTGCCAAAGGCGGACGTGATCGAGGCAACGCGAATCGCACTGGAGCGCGAAGGCGAATGGGCGCTGCAATACGGCGCAGCGCAGGGCTACCCTGGCCTGCTGGACGAGCTGGTGACGAAGCTGGGACGCGATCAGGGCATTGCGGCAACGCCTGACAACATCCTTATTACCAATGGCTCATCGCAGGCATTGGCGCTGATCGTCGACATGCTGGTTGATCCGGGCGACATCATCCTCAGCGAGCAGCCAACATGGTCCGGCGCAGTGCGCAATTTCACCGTGGCACAGGCCGACATTCGCCCCATCCCGATCACCGACGAAGGCACCGATGTCGACGCGCTACGGCGTGAGCTGGAAGCAATCCGCGCCGACGGCAAGCGCGCCAAGCTGCTCTATACGATCCCGAACTTCCAGAATCCGACCGGCGTGACCACGACGCTCGAGCGGCGCGAGCAGATCATTGCGCTCTGCCGCGAGCACGGTGTCGCCATCGTCGAGGACGACGCCTACTTCGATCTGCGCTACTCGGGCAAGCGGCTGCCAACGCTGTACTCGCTGGCCGGTGATGGCTCAGTGATGTATCTGGGTACATTCTCGAAGATCATGGCGGCCGGAGTGCGGCTCGGCTGGGTCGTTGCCGATGCAGGCGTCATTCAGCGCCTCGCGGGAATGAAGCTGGAGGGCGGAACCAGCCCATTTGCCGGCTATGTGGCTGCCGAGTTCTGCGCAAATGGCACGCTGCAGGAGCACATCGCCGAGCTCACGAACCTGTATCGCGGTCGACGCGACATCATGCTCGACGCGCTCGCGAAGACAATGCCAGAGGGCACGTCCTGGACAACACCGGAAGGCGGCTTCTTCGTCTGGCTCACCCTGCCGGACGGCGTCACGGTCAACGAGATTCAGACCGCAGCGTCAGCGCAGAACGTCGAGTTCCTGCCGGGGCCGGCCTGTCACTTCCACGGAGCCGGAGCAAACACGCTGCGGCTAGCGTATTCGTTTGCCGACGACGAGCAGATCAAGCAGGGCATCAACATCCTCGGGAAGCTCGTAAGCGAGGCGGCGGCGAAGTAGGAGGGTCAGATTGGCGGGCCACGTCACAACGACGCGGCTCGCCGAGCCTGCCTGTCAACCCCGAACCGGCTCCGGCTGGCAAACAGGACAGCGGTACGTGCCTCTGCCGTTGACGCGCTCCTTGATGATTGGCGTTCCGCAGGTCAGGCACTCGACGCCCTGACGACCGTGGGCAAATGGAAATGCTCCGCGTTCCGGCACCGCTTTGCCATTGAGGATGTGCGCGCCGCCAATCGGCATCGCAATCGCCAGGATCTCGCCGATGGCGTCGTAGAGCCGGTCGATCTCGGCCGCTGCCAGATCACGTGCCAACCGTTCGGGATGTAGCGCGGCACGATGCAACGCCTCATCGACGTAGATATTGCCAAGACCGGCGACGAACGTCTGATCCAGCAGGAGCGGCTTCAGCCGCGCCTGCGACCGGCGAGCAATGGCCGAGTGGAACCACTCACGGGTGAACTCAGGCGAGACTGCGTCTGGCCCGAGGCGCAGGTTCCCGATATAGCCAGCCAGGTCATCGACCGGCATCAATTGGACGCGGGCAAAGTGCCGGATGTCGGTCAGATAGAGCCTCGCGCCACTCGCGAAGTCCAGAATCAGATGCGTTGATTTGTGCGGGAGCTCAGCGCCATAGGCCGGCACCGGGTGGCCCGCGTTGAAGCCTGGAATCGACGGTCCGCGCGCGACAATCTG